>JBBQBL010000061.1:0-12018 GCA_038317805.1 Micropepsales bacterium | reverse complement strand
CCAACAATGTGTGGGGCAGTGTCGGCATCCAGAACCAGGTGCTGTGCAACGGCGCCAGCGTCTCGACCGACCCGATCCTGACTGCGGTCAATTCGAACCAGGAATGCCATGCGACCGACCCCTATTCGTCGATCAAGACCAACATCTCCAACCTGGCCGGCAATGCGGTGATCCAGGGTTCGGCGCTGGGCAACAGCTTCGAGGCCGACTCCAACGCCCCGAACATGCCGATCTTCTCGCGCCAGCTGAACAATTCCGGCGTGGTCTCGAACGTCAACGCCAACATCTTCAACGCCGGCGGCAGCGTCGGCCTGTCCTCCAGCGCGATCGGCAACACCTCGCAGATCATCCACTACAACACCAACTAACCCCGGAAAATGCTCCGGAATTCTAAGGGGCAAAATTAGAGTTCCGGAGTATGGGACGGGCGCGCCGGACACGCGCCCGTCCCTCCTTTTTTGTCTGACCCCCTCCGGCCTTCGCATCGCAAGCGATGCTACGGCCACCTCCCCCTTCCTTGCGCTGCGCGCAAAGGGGGAGGCGGGTCATGGCCCCAGCGGAAGGTCGCCGTGCGGAATGCACGGCTCGCGCTTATCCTTCCTTCGGGCTTTGGGAGATGGTATTTCCACAACCCATGCCCGCCCTGCCCATCGACCTGGATGCCTTCGACGCCGCCCCCGTGGCGCGCACGCCCTTTGCCTTCGCCATGGTGCCGCACTTTGTGAAGGCCGAGGCGATGGCCGCGATCAACGCCGATTTTCCGCTGGTATCTCACCCCGGCTCCTTCCCCCTGCCCACCCTGAAATATGGCCCCGCCTTCGCCGGGCTGATCGCCGCGATCCAGGGACCGGAATTTACCGCCGCGGTGGAGAAGAAGCTGGGCGTGGACTTGAAGGGCCGGCCCACCATGGTGACGGCGCGCGGCGTCTCGGCGGCGCGGGACGGACAGATCCACACCGATTCCCGCACCAAGGTGATCACGGTGCTGATCTACATGAACAATGCCTGGGAGGCGAAGACCGGGCGCCTGCGCCTGCTGCGCGGTCCGGACAATCTGGACGACTTGATCGCCGAAGTGCCGCCCGATGAAGGCACCATGCTGATCTTCAAGAACGAGCCCAATGCCTGGCACGGCTTCCACGCCTTTGAAGGCCCGCGCCGGGTGATCCAGCTCAACTGGGTGACGGATATGGGCGTGGTGAAGCGCGAGCAGTTCCGCCATCGCGTCAGCGCGTTTTTCAAACGTCTAAGAGGCAGGCCGGCTCAGCCCGCCATGTAGTTTTTAATGGCGTTCCGGCTCGCGCCTACACGCTGTGCCACTGCCCGCGCCCGTCGCGGATGCGGTGACCGGTTTGCGTCTTTTCCACATTGTGCGATTCCAGCGGCACCTTGCCGAAGCCGCCAGGCAGATCGAGCATGTAGGTCGGCATTGCCAGGCCCGAAACATGGGCGCGCAGCTCACGCACCAGCGCCAGGCCTTCTTCGATTCCCATGCGAAAATGTGAAGTCCCCGGCGCCAGGTCGGGATGGTGCAGGTAATAGGGCTTGATGCGGTTGTGCGCGAAGGCGCGCATCAGGGCGGCCAGGCTTTCAACAGTGTCGTTGACGCCTTTCAGTAGCACCGACTGGCTGACAAGGGCGATGCCGCCATCCACCAGACGCGCAACGGCGGCACGGGCGGAAGGGGAGAATTCCCGTTCATGGTTGGCATGCACGGCCACCCAGGTGGTGGCGTCGGGCGCATGCAACGCCGCCACCAGATCATCGGTAACGCGCTCGGGATCCACCACCGGCACGCGAGTGTGCCAGCGGATGATCTTCACATGCGGGATGGCGGCCAGGCGCTGGGTGATTTCCGCGACGCGGCGGGGCGACAGAATGAAGGGATCGCCGCCGGTCAGGATCACTTCCCAGATTTCGCCATGACCGGCGATGTAGGTCAGCGCTGCTTCGAAATCGTCTTTCGACAGCGCATTGTCCTTGCCCGGTCCAATCGTCTCGCGCCGGAAACAGAAGCGGCAATAGACCGGGCACGCCGCCACCACCTTGAACAGCACCCGGTCTGGGTGACGATGCACGATGCCGGGCACGGGGGAATGTGCGTCGTCGCCGATGGGATCGGCGCGTTCTTCCGGAAAAGTCTTCAGCTCTTCCAGGCTGGGCAGAAACTGGCGCGCGATGGGATCATGCGGATCGGCCGGATCGACCAGCGACAACAGGAGCGGCGACACCGCCACCGCATATTTGCGCGCCACCTGTTCGATAGTTTGCGCGCTTTGTCCGCTCTCTACGATCGCTTCCAAATCGCGCGGGGCAAGACTCATATCTTCTTCTTCGCCTTGAAGCTGGGCAGGAACACCGCCAGCAATCCGATGGCCGGCAGATAGGAACAGACCTTGTAAACAAAGGCGATGGAGGTGTCGTCGGCCAGCGCGCCCAGCACCGCGGCGCCGATGCCGCTGAGCCCAAAGGACAGGCCGAAAAACAGGCCCGCGATCATGCCCACCCGGCCGGGCAGCAATTCCTGGGCATAGACCACGATGGCGGGAAACGCCGACGCCAGCACCATGCCGATGATCACCGACAGAATGCCGGTCCAGAACAGATTGGCGTAGGGCAGCATCAGGGTAAAAGGCAGCGCGCCCAGGATGGAAAACCAGATCACATATTTCCGCCCGATCTTGTCGCCCAACGGGCCACCCAGCAAGGTTCCCACCGCCACCGAGCCCAGGAAGAAGAACAGGTGAATCTGGGCGGACTGCACCGACAGCCCGAAATTGTGGATCAGGTAGAAGGTGTAATAGCTGCCGATGCTGGTCAGATAGACGAATTTGGAGAACACCATCGCCAGCAGCACGATCAGCGACCAGACGATCTTGTTTCTCGACAGGTGAGAATGGCGCTCGCCATGGTGATGCTTGATGCGCGCCAGCCCGTGATGCTTGTACCAGGTGCCGACATTGAACAGGATGATGATCGCCAGCAGCGCCAGCCCGGCATACCAGGCAATGGAACGCTGGCCATAGGTGGCGACCAGAAACGCCGCGGACAGAGGTCCCAGGGCCGAGCCGACATTGCCGCCCACCTGGAACAGTGATTGCGCCAACCCATAACGCCCGCCCGAGGCCATACGCGCCACGCGGCTGGATTCGGGGTGAAACACCGACGAGCCCACGCCCACCAGCATGGAAGCAACCAGCACCACCGAATAGCTGCCGGCGATGGACAGCAGCACCAGCCCGAACAAGGTGGCGACCATGCCCGCCGCCAGGGAATAGGGCCTGGGCTTGATGTCGGACACATACCCCACCGCCGGCTGCAGCAGCGAGGCGGTGCATTGCGACGCCAGGGTGATCAGCCCGATCTGGGCAAAGGACAGATGAAACTGCTGCTGCAAGTTGGGATAGATGGCGGGCAACACCGCCTGCATCATGTCGTTGAGCATATGGCTGAGGCCAATGCCCAACAGCACGATGAAGCTGGTGCTGTGGATTTTTCCGGCGGTCGTGTCGGTCATAACGGCGCGGAGCCTAGCGATTATCACCCCCCTGAACAGCCTTTTTCCCGCAAGGCGGACATGCGCGGGTTGCGCCGGATCGGGGCCACCGGGCATGCTGGCAAAAAAGCCCGGGAGAGGCATATGCGCAGCCTGATAATCGTCGCCTTCTGCATCCTGGCCGTCCCTGTGGTGGCTGCGCCATTGCCTGGCTGGCGACTGGCGGACACCTATCCCGATACAGGCGGGCGGGCGCCCGTGGCCCATGGCGGCAAAGTTCTGCCGCCGGGCTCTTCCCCCGCCAGCGTGCTGGCGGCCTGCTCGGACGACATTGGCAAACTGTGCAACGGCCGCTCGGGTCTGTATGCGGCGCGCGCCTGCCTGACCGAAAACAAGGCGCGGCTCTCCAAGCGTTGTCTTGTGGACCTGGCGGCCCTGCCTGCTTCCAGCGTGCCGGCCTGCAGCCGCTCGCCGGTGTGCGACAATCGCCTGGGCCCCACGCGCGAGCAGTTGCGGCGGGTGCTGTGGGACGAGGCCACGGGCACCCGCTATGACTATCCCATCGACCTGCCGATGGGCGGCGGCGGCGCCACCGGCGTCGCCATCGATCCGCGCGGCAACATCTGGGTGTTGCAGCGCGCGGCCGCGGGCCAGCCGCAACTGTTCGAATTCGACAGCGCCTTCCGCCTTGTTCGCACGGTGCCCGACGCGGTGATCGGCCGGCTGGAGAAGGGCCATGGCATCAAGGCGGACGCGTCCGGAAATGTCTGGATCAGCGACGCCAATGGCGGCATCGTTTTGAAGCTCAGCCCGGAAGGCAAATTGCTGCAGACCATCGGCGTGCGCGGCAAGCGCGGCGACTGGAACGGCAATCAACAGCTTTTGTGGCAGCCGCTGGACGTCGCCTTCGGCGCTGGAGGCGACATCTACATCGCCCAGGGCCACGGCAATGAGAGCCCCAACGACGTGGATCTGGCGCCCGACAACCGCGTCGGTGCCGCGCGCATCCTGCATCTGGACAAAAGCGGCAAGTTCCTTGGCCAGTGGTACGGCAATCAGATCGGGCCGGGAAAATTCAGCATGGCGCACGGCATCGCGGTGGATCCGAAGAATGGCGATGTATGGATCGGCGACCGCGAGGAATACCGGCTGGTGATTTACAGCCGGAATGGAAAATTCAAGAAGACCATCGCCATGCCCAATCTGGTCTGCGCCATTGCATTTGATCCGCACGGCGATCCCTGGATATCCACCGGCCGCGATGGCCAGCTGTTGAAGCTGGACCGGGAAGGTCGTGTCCTGAGCGCGGTCGGGCGCGGCTCGGGCATCGGCACCGGCCAGTTCATCGAGGCCACCTACATGGCGTGGGACAAGGCCGGCAATTTGTATTCCGGCGACACCAGTGTGGGCCGGGTTACCCGCATGTCACCGCCGCAATCAGGGCAACGGCGTCCATAAAACCGCGTCAATGTTGGGCGCGCCGGTCGCCAGCATCACCAGCCGGTCAAAACCCAGCGCCACGCCGCTGGCCGGCGGCATATGGGCCAGCGCGTTCAGAAACTCCTCGTCCAGCGGATAGCGCACGCCATAGACCCGCGCTTTCTTGGCCATCTCGATTTCGAAGCGGGCGCGTTGCTGGACGGGATCGGTCAGTTCACCAAAGCCGTTGGCCAGTTCCACCCCGCAGGCATACAGCTCAAAGCGTTCGGCGACGCGGGAATCGCGCGCGCTGACCTGTGCCAATGCGGCCTCGCACACCGGATATTCGTAAAGGATGCAGGGCCGCTCCAGACCCAGCTTGGGTTCCACCCGCAAGGTCAGAATCTTGGCGAAGATATCGGACCAGTCATCATCATCCGAAACAGCGACGCCGCCGCGCCGGGCTCTGGAGCGCAAGGCATTGGCATCGCCCATACCGTCCGCTGACAGGGTCGCCAACAGATCGATACCGGCCAGATGGGTGAACGCCTGCGCCACCGTCAGCCGGTCCGCTTGCGCGCGTGGATCGCATGACGCCTCGCGATGACGCAGCACCTCCACGCCCACGACATCGGCCGCCAGCCACAGCAACGACAGGGCATCGGCGATCACCGTCTGGTAATCCTCCCGCGCCCGATACCATTCCAGCATGGTGAATTCGGGCGCATGCAGGCGGCCACGCTCGCGGTTTCGGAACACCCGGGCGAAATCGAAAATCTTCTCCTCCCCCGCCGCCAGCAGCTTCTTGGCGGCGAATTCCGGCGATGTGTGCAGGTACAACGGCTGGCTGGCCGCATCCGGCCCAGTCAGGCGGGTCTCGAAAGCATGCAGGTGGGTCTCGTTGCCAGGGGAAACCACCAGCGCCCCGCACTCCACCTCGGTGAAACCTTGGGCCTCGAAATGGCCGCGGATAGCGGCCTTGAGCCGCCCCCTTTGGAGCAGCAGGGGCCGCCGGTCGGCATGGTTCTGGGCGTTCCACCAGGGCATTTTGACCTCTTATAGCCCCCCTGCTATAGCCCCCGGCAAATACGCCGATTTGTGGAGGTTTTCGTGGTTTCGGTTATCGCCAGCTCTGTGCGCAAAGGCAATGTCATCGAAAAGGATGGCAAGCTTTATCTCGTCATCACCGCCGAGAACATCCATCCCGGCAAGGGCACGCCCGTCACCCACCTGGAAATGCGCCGGATCAGCGACGGGGTGAAGACCGTGGAGCGGCTGCGCACCACCGACAGCATCGAGAAGGCCTTCGTCGAGCATGAAGACTTCCAGTACCTGTACCAGGACGGCGAACAATATGTGTTCATGCAGCCCAGGACGTTCGACCAGCTGCATGTCGGCGCCGATGTGGTGGGCGATGCCGCACCCTACCTGACCGAAAACATGGATGTGCAACTGCAGCTGTTCGAGGGCCAGGCCATCTCGATCGAGATTCCCCAGCGCGCGACTTTCGAGATCGTGGACACCGAACCGGTGGTCAAGGGCCAGACCGCGTCCGGCTCGTTCAAACCGGCGATGTTGTCCAACGGCGTCAAGACCATGGTGCCGACCCACATCGTCACCGGCACCCGCGTGGTGGTGATGACCGCGGACGGCGCCTATGTGGAGCGCGCCAAGGACTAGGTGTCCGGCAAAACCGGCATAGCTTCTAGACAACGGCCCGCATTAAGCTTGCGGGCCGTTTTGTTTTGAGGGAGCGCCATGGCCAAACGCATCGACCCTGAAACCCTGCCCACCATTGCCGGCACCTTCTATCCACCGCCCTATGACCAGCCTTGCCGGGCGCGCGAGCGCCGCAGACTGGGAGATGCGGCCGGGCTGAGCCAGTTCGGCGTCAACCTGCTGCGCCTGCCCGCCGGCGCCTGGTCCAGCCAGCGCCATTGGCATTTCAAGCAGGACGAGTTCGTCTATGTGCTGGAAGGCGAAGTGGTTCTGGTCACCGACGCGGGCGAAGAAACCCTGAAGGCGGGTGACTGCGCCGGATTCAAGGCCGGTGACGAGGATGGCCATCACCTGCAGAACCGTTCCGGCCGCGACGCACTGATCCTGGAAGTCGGAACGCGCGTAGAAGGTGATGGCGCGTCGTATCCCGACATCGACCTGGTCGCGCCCGCCCACAACCAGCCGGCCATGTACACGGCCAAGGACGGCACGCCCTATACCGACATCCGGCGACGCGGTCCCGAAGAGAAAGATTGAGATGAAAAAGCTTTTTGCCTGCGCCGCGCTGCTGCTGGCCGCCACACCCGCCTTTGCCGCTCTCAAGGTTGGCGACAAGGCGCCGGACTTTTCGGCGCCCGCTACCCTGGGCGGCAAGGAATTCACCTTCCATCTTGCCGACGCGCTGAAGAAAGGTCCGGTGGTGGTCTATTTCTACCCTGCCGCCTTCACCAAGGGCTGCACCATCGAGGCGCATGACTTTGCCACCGCCATGCCGCAATACCGGGCGCTGGGCGCCAGCGTGATCGGCATCAGCCATGACGACATCGCCACGCTCAACAAGTTTTCGGTCAGCGAATGCCAGAGCAAATTTCCGGTTGCCGCCGATCAGGACCGCCACATCATGAAAAGCTATGACGCCACCATCAGCATGCTGCTGTCTTATGCGGATCGCACATCCTATGTGGTGAGCCAGGACGGCAGGATCGCCTTCGCCTATAGCGACCTGAACCCGGAAGGCCATGTCAGCAAGACGTTGAAGGCCGTCGCGAATCTGAAGCGCTAGCGGAAATTGATCTCGACTAGCACGCCTTCGGGATCGGGCACGAAAAGCTGCTTCAGCTTGCCGCCCGGCACGATGCGCTCGCGGAAGGCCATGCCGGCGCCGGTCAGGCGCGCCCGCATCGCGTCAAAGTCGGCCCCCTGAAAAGCGACGTGATCGAAGGGGCCGGTGTCGGTACCCGCCGATCCAGGCTCGCCGCCCCAGGCGCTGCCCTTGTCGGCGGCTTCTACCAGATGGATCACCGGGATACCGCCCAGATAAAGCCAATGGCCGCGGAAGGGGAAATCGGGCCGCTCGCCCTCGGTCAGGCCCAAAAGCTCGACATAGAAATCGCGGGTGCGCTGGCGCTGGGCACAGCGGATGGTGACATGCTCCAGGGTCAAAACTGCCATTTCAAATTCCTGCGCTGACGCGAGGGATTTTGGTCATCCAGGCAGGAGCGCGGGAGCGATGTGGGCGAAAAGCCCATGAGCGAGCGCGCGACGAACCTGGGGGCCAAAAGACCCGCGTCAGAACTTCTTCTTGCCCCGCTGGGCGCTCAGGGCCGGCTGCGCGAATGGGATGGGCGCCGACTTGGTCTTGCCCTTGGCATCGGCCTTGGGCTTCTTCTTTTCGCGATTGCTGCGCTGTTCGCCTTTGGCCATGGTTCTTGTCTCGCTATTTACAGGGGGAATCGATGGGGCACCCTAACGCCGCCGCCCCACCCCGTGCTAGGCTGCCGCTGCCATTCCCAACCGAGGATCTCATGAAAAAGCTGATTTTGAGCACGGCCCTGACCATCGCCATGGCCTCGCCCGCCTTCGCCGCCCTGAAGGTCGGCGACGCCGCCCCTGATTTCTCCGCCTCCGGGAGCCTGGGCGGCAAGCCGTTCAACTTCCATTTGAAGGATGCCCTCAAGAAAGGCCCGGTGGTGGTCTACTTCTACCCCAGCGCCTATACCGGCGGCTGCGACCTGGAAGCCCATACCTTCGCCGAACAGTCGGACAAGTTTGCCTCGGCCGGCGCCACCATCATCGGCGTGTCCGCCGATGACCTCGGCCGCTTGCACCAATTCTCTGCCGATCCCAAATTCTGCGCCGGAAAATTCCCCATCGCCTCGGACGCCGACACCAAGATCGCCCAGTCCTATGCCCTGAACGTCAGCCCGCCGCGGGCCGGCGCCAAGGACGTCAACCAGGTCGAGATCAACCACGCCTTTATCGAGCGTGTGACCTTTGTGATCGGCAAGGACGGCAAGATCCTGGCCAGCCTGTCGTCCAAGACCGACGGCCTGTCGCCCGACCAGCATGTCGACAAGTCGCTGGCGATCGTCACCGCGTCGAAGTAATTCGCCGCAAAAGCAAAAAGGCCCGGCGTTCTGCGCCGGGCCTTTTATTTTGCGGTTGGAATACGGTCGCCTCACTCAGGCAAGGGTAGCAAGAAGCACGTCCAGTTGCCCGAATTGCTCGCCAAAACCGCTGGTGCTTCCCGACGCGATGGCTGCATCGAGTGCTTCCTTCGAGGCATAAAGCTCATGCAGGATCACCAGCGTTTTGCCGTCTTTTTCCTCGAACGTCACCGTGGTGACAGAGCCATCCTTGCTTTCCTCGTTGGTCCAGACGATGCGCGAGCTGGGCGTCACTTCGATATACTTGCCGAAGAAGGCCATGGTTGAATCCCCGTGGGCGAAGACCAGGCGGTATCCGCCCCCGGTGCGAATATCCATCTCGCACGAAACCAGGGAAATGGGCGCGGACTTCGGCACCCACCACCGCTGGAACAGATCGGGGTTGGTCCAGGCCTCGAACACCAGCCGCGCCGGGGCATTGAAGGTGCGGGTCACCATCAGCTCGCGCTCGGATTTGCGGTCCACCGTTACCGGCTCACTTTCTTTTCCTGCGGCCATCGGCCTTCTCCTTCTGTTTGAGTTCCTCAATGACCTGGTCCAGTGCGTCGAAACGCGCGGCCCATAGCTGCCGGTAGGCCTCGATCCAGGCCGCTTCCTCTTCCAGCCGGCGCAGGCCCAGCTGGCAGGTGCGCACCCGCCCGATCTTCCGGGTGGTGACCAGCCCCGCCTGCTCCAGGACGCCGACATGCTTTTTCATGCCTGTGAGGGTCATGTGGAATCGCTCGGCAAGGTCCGTGATCGAAGCGTCGGCGCGCCCGAGTTGCTCCAGAACGCCGCGCCGGGTGGCGTCCGAGAGCGCGGCAAAGGAGGCATCAAAGCGGGCTTGGCTATACTGAACCATTTGGTTCAGTAATAATGCAGAAATGGGCGCCGTGGCAAGGCTGGCCAACAACTCACCGGCTTGGCCTGTGGCGATGCCGACACGGCCAAATGCCGCATTGCAATAATTGCAGAAAACATAGCAATTCCAATGATTTATTGTTGCTGAAATATCACGGCAGCGTGGCGCAGATACGTCTTTGTGACAGGCCTGACTCTTGCTCTAGTTCAGGCGGGCGTGCGCTGAAGCGGAGGGGATCCGATCCAAGCTGTGTCCGACAATGCCGCCGATGGAAAGCATCGGCACGTACGTGAAACGCAAAGCCGGGTGCATCTCGTGAAACGCCTTTTCCTGAATATAGCTGTTGTTGGCCTGGTGATGGCGCCGCTTTGCGCCCAGGCCGGCGATCGCCCGGTTTCCAACATCACCCCCAAGGTCGCCGATCTCACCCGCGACGTGACGCACGACGTGATCAGCTTCCTCGGCTTTGGCGCCAATCAGGCCAACAATCCCACCGATCCCCAGCCGGTCGCCGAAAAAGCGTCCGAACATGCCGCCGTCGATGTGCCCAAGGCCCAGATCACCGCGCGCGAATACCCCTCCCTGCCGGTGGTGGTTGACGCTGCCGCGCCGCCGCGTTTGCCGGCCGCGGTCGCCGCCGCCCCGTCGGTGAAAACCCCGCTGCGCCGGCTGTTCTGCGTGGAATATGCCCGCATGCGTTCGGGCCTGGCGGTGTTCGGCGATGCCAAGCATTGGTGGGAGCGCGCCAAGAATCTTTATGCCCGCCTGCCCCATCCGGTGGAAGAGGCGGTGATGGTATTCTCCGGCTCCAAGCGGTTGAAGCGCGGCCATGTCGCGGTGGTCACCGATATCGTCAGCCCCCGCCAGATCATCGTGGACCAGGCCAACTGGCAGAATAAGGGCGAAATCGACCACGCCACCCCGGTGCTGGACGTCAGCGCCGGCAATGACTGGAGCCTGGTGCGGGTCTGGGACATGCGCTCCAATGGCTTTGGCAGCCACGTCTATGCCATCAGCGGGTTCATCGCCAAGGGCATCACCACCGCCTCGCGCGACTGATTCCGCTAGTCGCGGGACTGGCTGGCCACTTTGACGTATAATCGAGTCATGGCTGGGCCTGCCGTTTCGATCATTACCCCGACTTTCAACCGTCACGCGTTGCTGCGCGCGCAATACGACATCGTGTGCGCCCAGAGCTGCCAGGACTTCGAGTGGCTGATCCTGGATGATGGGCCGCAGCCCAGCGCCTGGTTCCAGCAGCTTTCGGATCCGCGCATCCATTACACCCACCTGGACGACACGCCGATGCTGGTTTCGGCCAAGCGCAATTGGCTGTGCGAGCGGGCTTCCGCGCCGGTGATCGCCCAGTTCGACGATGATGATTATTACGCGCCCGGCTATCTGGACACGATGCTGGCGCGGCTGGAATCGCGCGGCGCCGACATCACCAAGCTGTCAGGCTGGTTCGTCTATTCCGCCCAGCTGGGGCGACTGGGCTATTGGGACACAGCCAATACGCTGGGGCTGCATTTCACCTTCGGGCCGGATCCGGTTTTGAACGCCTTCTTCAACCCGGCCCCGCCGGACAATATGAAGAACAACTATGCCGGCTATGGCTTCAGCTATGTCTTCAAAAAGACGATGTGGGAAACGGCGCCTTTCCCGCATGTGAAGTATGCGTCCGATTTCGGCTTTGTCGCCGCCGCCCAAGCCAGGGGCTGCCGGCTGGATCACTTCGCAGATACCGAAGGGCTTTGCCTGCACATCCTGCGCAAGGACAACATGTCCAAGAGCTTTCCGCAGTATCTGCTACCGGACTTCATGTTGGCCAAACTGTTCCCGGCCGATCTTTCGGCATTGCTCGACCGCTGAATCAAACGTCTGAAACGCAAAAAGCCCCGCCGGATTTCTCCGGCGGGGCTCTTCGTGAATTGTGTTGGCGGGTTTCTAGTGTTTTTCAGTCCTTGGCAGACCTGGCAGCGTTCTACTCTCCCGCGGCTTGAGCCGCAGTACCATGGACGCAGAAGGCTTTGACGGCCGAGTTCGGAATGGGATCGGGTAGAATTCCTTCGCTATGACCACCAGGTCGGCAAAGG
>JBBQBL010000060.1:0-12086 GCA_038317805.1 Micropepsales bacterium | reverse complement strand
CGCCAGGGCAGCCAGGTGTGCAGGAAGCGTGCCCCGGTCACGCCGCCGCGCTTCATGCGATAATAGACGGCGGGATAAAAATATCCCATGCCCACACCGTCCAGCAGCACCCGCACGCGCACGCCGCGCTGCGCCGCTTCGATCAGGGCGTCGGCGAATGCATTGCCGGCCGCGTCGTTGCGGAAAATATAGGAGCTCATGGCGATGCAGGACTTCGCCTCCCGGATCGCCGCCAGCATGGCCGGATAGGCCGCATCGCCCCCTTCCAATATGTCCAGCGCATTGCCGCCCGTCAGTGGGCATTGGGTGACGGTTTCGCTGACATCGGACAGCTTGACGATGTGGGGCGCCGCATCGGGCCGGACGGTGGTGTCCGGCAGGGCGTTTTCGCGGTCCATCCGCAGCCTCAGGGCGCGCCGCGTCACCCGATTGATGCCGAACATGTAATAGAGAAGGGAGCCCAGCAGCGGCGCCAGCCATACCAGGCCGATCCATCCCAGCGCGCCACGCACGTCGCTTTTCTTCAAAAGCACGTCGATGGTGACGATCACCGAGAGCAGCACATAAAGCGCGGCCGCCAGCTCTTGCACCTGGGGCGAGGACCAAAGCGCTGCGGAAAAGGAGAACATGGACCCCGGACCGTTTTTTTCTTATGCTGGCAGCACTATAGACGATTTACATTGAAACCAGTTCCCCATTTGCCGGTTTAAACAGTATGGCGCCCAATTTCCCGAATCAAACAGGTGCAGGCCGGCTGCGTGTCGTGAGCTGGAATCTGCTGCGCCGGGTCGGCGCCGGGGTGGAAGATGTCGCCAAACTGGTGAAAATGCATCATCCCGATCTTTTGCTGCTGCAGGAATGCACCGAGGAGATCATGTGCCTGCCGAACCTGGTGGGCGGGCATTTCTTCCGTCATCCCATGCAGTCGCGCATCTATGGCCTGGCAGCCTGGAGCCCGCATCCCTTTCCGCAGTCCACCGCTATCCGGCTGCCCTATTCGATCCTGCCCGGCCGGGTGCCGCCGCGCCTGGCGCAGATCATTGCCTTCCATGGCATCACCATCGCCAATGTGCATCTCAGCCATGGTCAGTTCCTCAACCGCTTCCAGTTGCGCCACATCATGGAGCAGATGAGCGGACCGGCCGCCATCATCGGCGACTTCAATGCGGTGGGGCCCGTCGGCTTCCAGGGCTTCTCCGATATCGGCCCGCGCCGCCGCACCCACCGCGCCGGCAACATCATCGCGCTGCGGCTGGATCGGTGTATCGCGCGCGGGCTGGAATGTTCGGCATCCGAAGTGCTGGACAAGGGACCCAGCGACCATCACCCCATGGTGCTGGACATGAAAGTCGATCCCGCTTTCATGACCCCGCCGATGGAAGAACTGGGGCTGATCGGCGTGACGATATAAATAAGTGAAGGGTTAAAGCGGCAGTTCGCCTGCCGCTTGTTCCAGGTTGATCGCCGTGTTCGCCAGCATCTCCGCCAGCGGGCGCTCTTCCTTATTGATGGAATACGCTGCCTTCAGCCCGATTGCTTTAACTTGTTCGGGCGAGGCCGAAAGCTTGCCGCAAAGCGCGATCACCGGCTTCCCCTTGGCGCGGCCGCACAGGCCCTGGATCAGTTTGCCTTGCGCGCTCTGGCCGTCCAGATGGCCTTCGCCGGTGATGATCAGGTCGGCCTTTGCCGCCGCCGCCTCGAAGCCCGTCATGTCCAGCACCACTTCGATGCCGCGCCGCAGCTGCGCGCCCAGGAACGCCACCGCGCCATAACCCAGTCCGCCGGCGGCGCCGGCGCCGGGCATCTGCGCCACGTCGCGGCCGGTCTGGGCCTTCACCACATCGGCGATGTGTTTCAGGCCTTCGTCCAGTTCCGCCAGCACGGCATCGCTGCCGCCTTTCTGGCGGCCATAGACCCAGGCCGCGCCGGTCGGCCCGAACAGCGGATTGGTGACGTCGCACAGCACGTCCATCGCCTCGAACGGCGGATCTGTTGACACCAGCCGTACAATGTCCCGCAGGTGTCCGCCGTCCGGCGTCACCGGCTGGTTGTTGGCATCCAGAAAGCTCCAGCCCAGCGCCGCCGCCGCGCCCACGCCTGCATCGTTGGTGGCGCTGCCGCCGATGGCCAGCAGGGCGCGTTTGGCGCCGCGCGCGCGGGCATCCGACAGAAGCTGGCCGGTGCCGTAAGTGGATGTCGCCAAAGGATCGCGTTCTTCCTGGGTGAGAAGTTGCAGGCCCGAAGCCCGCGCCATTTCCACCACCGCGGTGGTCCCGTCGGCCGACAGGCCATACCGCGCCATCACGGTGCGTCCCAGCGGGTCGCGGGCCTTGATCTCGATCCAGTTCAGGTTCAGCGCCTGGCCCAGCACGTCCAGCAGGCCCTCGCCGCCATCGGACAGGGGCATTTCGGTGATGGCCGCCCCTGGATGGCTTTTGCGTAATCCCGCGGCGATGGCGCGGCACACCGCATCGGCGGGCAGGGCGTCCTTGAAGGAGTCGCAGGCGACCAGAATGTTCATGCCAATAAGCGCAATCCGGGAATCCGAATGGATTGTCGGGCAAATTGCGCGACAATCAAGATTACAAAGCCGATCCAATTTGGATCGAGCTTTGATACATGATTTGATGCCGCCATGAAATTCCGCATCGCCGCAATCCTGGCCCTGACCGTCCTGCTGGGCTGGCAAAAGCAGCCAGACAAGGTTCAGGACCGCAGCTTCACCGAATGTCCCGAATGCCCCCAGATGGTGGGCATTCCGGCGGGCAAATTCCTGATGGGTAGTCCGGCGCATGAGCCGGGCCGCTTCGATTCGGAGGGGCCCCAGCATGTGGTGACGCTGAAGGCCTTTGCCCTGGGCAAGTATCCGGTCACCAGCGAGGAATTTCTCGGCTTCCTCAATGCCACCGGTTACCGCCCGCAGCCCTGCAATCCGCTGCTCGGCCTGGGCTGGAAACAGCTGCATCGTGGCCAGGCCGCCACGCCCACCGATGTCGAGCCGCCGCGCTGGCCGGCAGTGTGCCTGGACTGGAAAGACGCCGAAGCCTTCATCGCCTGGATCAACACAAAAGCGCGCGCCGCCCATCCCGAGATTGGTGCGCGCAATCCCTACCGCCTGCCCAGCGAGGCGGAATGGGAATATGCGGCGCGGGCCGGCACCAACACGGCGCGCTGGTGGGGCGATGCTATCGGCGGCGGTCATGCCAACTGCAACGGCTGCGGCAGCGAATGGGACAACAAGCTGCTGGGCGCGGTGGACAAGTTCGAAACCAACGGCTTTGGCCTGTCGGGCATGTTGGGCAATGCCTGGGAATGGACGGCCGATTGCTGGCATCCCAGTTATGTCGGTGCGCCAACCGACGGCCGCGCCTGGACCGACAATTTCTGCACCCACCATGCCATTCGCGGCGGCGCCTGGAACAACATTCCCATCTTCGTGCGCAGCGCCGCCCGGGTGGCGGCGGCCCAAGACGGCGCCGACCAGGACTATGACTATTCCACCCTGACGGGATTCCGTGTGGCGCGCGATTTGCCCTGATCAGCGGGCGAGGCGAAGTCCTACCATCACGGCCATATCGTTCCGCAACTCCGATCCTCCCGTGCTTTTCAGGGGCTTGAAGCCCGATACATAGTCGCGCAGTTCCAGACGGAGCCGGATACGGTGATATCCAAATTCCCCACCCGCGCTGACATAACCGGCAGGTTCACTTGCGGTATCGACGGGGAGATTTCGATAACTGTAGCTGCGTGCTCCCGCGCCCGCACCCAAAAAGGGGCTGAACGTGATTGCGCTGCCCAGATTGCGCTTGTCCGCCCGCGCTTCGGCGCCGACATCGTATGTGAAGATGTCCAACTTGGGGGAACCAACAGCAGAGACATCCCTGCTGCGCGCCCATCCCAACGAACCGGTGATGGCAAGGTTGGGTCGCACGATATAGGCCAGCTGCGCGGCAGTGTAATCAGCACCCTTTATGACATCCGGCTGGGTACCTGCTGAGAACAGTCGTCCGGAGTTCACGCTGAATTCCCATTTCGCGCTTTCCGTGGTTTTCGCCGCGGCCGCGGAAGGCCCGCCACACAGGGCTGCCGCCACGAGGGCGATGGGTGCGAGATGCCGGAATCGGGCGCGCGCGTGACGAGGGGCTGCTGCAAGGAATCTGGACAAAGTCGCAATCTCCAACTACTGTGTATATCGTATACTTGAATGTGTACCATATACACAGTAGAAGGCTTGTCAAGAACTGCTTCGAGGAGAGCGATGACCAAACGGACTGGTGAAAAATCTCAGACAGCCCGCAGTACCAAGCGGACGGCAAGCCGCGACAGCGCAGCGGGGGGAGAATCGAAGGCCGCTCTTTCCAAGGAAGACTTGCGGGAACGCAGCGCGCGGCTGTGGGAGGGCCAATCGCAATCGAACCGTGGGCCGCGGCCGGCGGTGAGCCGCCTGGATGTCGTGCAGGCTGCCATGGCGATTGCGGACGAAAAGGGCCTGGGAGCGCTTACGATGCATGCGCTCGCAGAGAGGTTGGGGTTCACCACCATGGCGGTCTACCGGTACTTCCCCAGCAAGGAAGCGCTGATCGATACGATCGTCGATGTCGCGCTGGGGAGCCCTCCGCACCGGAACGAAGGAAAAGGGGATTGGCGCCAGGACGTGAAGGACTGGGCCCACGCCAAGCGGGCCATGTTGTGTTCGCGGCCTTGGCTGGCTGAACTGCCGTTTGTCGCCGCACCGCATGGGCCCAACTGGCTCAGCTGGCATGAAGCGTTCCTGCAGACCATCTCGGATACAGGATTGAGCCCCGAAGACATGATGGACATGCTCAGCATCGTCGACGGGTATGTGCGCGGAAACTCCGATACGGCGATTTCATTGGCCAGAGCCCAGTCCCAGGGTATTTCGATTGCCGAATGGGCGGAGGCCGTGGGAGCCGATCTGGCGCGCGCCATCAACGACCCGCGCTATCCGATTTTGTCCGCAATTCTCTCGTCCGCATCAGGAGGCATCTCGGCCTCTTCACCGCTGCCCGCACGCGCGGGCCGCCCACGAACGATGGACGGGTCATTCGATTTCGGCCTGGACCGGGTACTCGACGGCATCCAGCTTTATATGAGCTCGCAAACGCCAACCGCCGGAAAGACAGCCAAATGACGCCAACCGCATCGGGGTTCATCCGTTGGACCGGTTTGTCCGCGATGGCGGCAGGCATTATTTTTGCGGGCATCCAACCGGTCCATCCCCCGGACTTTCTTTCATCCGTCACGACCAGTGCATGGGCCATCATTACATCCCTGAAGCTGGCCATGTGTTTTCTGTTCCTGCTCGGCCTTGCGGGGCTGTACGCCCGGCAGGTGGAAAAAGCCGGATGGCTTGGTCTGGCCGGCTTTGTCCTGTTCAGCGGTTCCTGGGCGCTGCAGTCGGGCTTTGTTTTCACGGAAGTCTTTATTTTGCCGCCGCTTGCGACCGCCGCGCCGCAGTTCATCGACAGCTACCTGGGGATCGTAAATGGGTCGCCCGGCGCGATGAATATCGGAGCTGCAGCGCCGGCCTATGCCGTTGTGGGAATTCTTTATTTGCTCGGCGGCCTGCTGTTTGGCGTCGCGACGTTCCGCGCCGGCGTACTTTCGCGCTGGCCGTCGGGTCTGCTTGCCCTCACGGCGCTTGTGACTCCCGCGGCCGCGCTGCTCCCGCATGCGACCCAACGGCTGGCGGCAATCCCCATGGGCATCGCGATGGCATGGCTGGGCTATGCGCTATGGTCGGACCGGGGCGAAAAAGCCCAGGAGCGCGTGTTCGAAAACAAATAGCCTGAACGCCGGCAAGCCGAGCCTGGAGGCGTGGCGATTGTGGGCTTTCCCGTTTGCCCTTGTGTCGCTATCCTGCCGCCATACCGGTCCTGTTCAGAATGCCGGTCGTTGGAGGATGAGAAATTGCGCGCGTCATCGAAAAGAAAGTCGATCGGATTTGGTATTGGCGGATTGCTGGTCTGTCTTGTGGGCGGTGTTGCGGCCCAGCCCTTGCCGGACGCGAAGACCTATGCGGCCAATCCGGCCCTTCTCATCGACGCCTACCGCCATGTGGAAGTTTCCTCTGTCTCGGATGCCCTGGAACAGCTTTACAACAAGCGCTCCTTCATGTCGCATAAAGTCCATGCGATCTCCGACGGCAAGTTCGCCGGATTTGCCGTGACGGTCCAGATGGACAAGGTGGAAGGCAGTCCGGCCGCCGCGGTGGTGCCGATGCAAGTTGTGCTCGATACGGCGGCTCCAGGTTCGGTTTACGTGATGGCGGTCCAGGATGGGGATGACATTGCCGGCATTGGCGGGCTGATGGCCACGGCGATGAATGCGCGGGGCTTCGCCGGCGCGGTGATTGACGGTGGCGTGCGCGACATCTCGTATCTCAAGAAAATCGCGTTTCCCGTCTATGCCACCGGCATCGTGCCGTCCACCTCGGTTGGGCATTACAAGGCGACGGGCAATGTCCCGGTGACCGCGGGCGGTGTCCGCGTCAATCCGGGCGACGTGATCGTGGCCGATGCGGACGGCGTGGTGGTAATACCGAAAGACATCGCCGCCGAAACGCTGGTCAAGGCGCAGGCTTTGGATCAGACCGAGCATTCCATGTATGGCTATATCGAAAAGCTTCGCTCCCTCCAGGAAGCCGTCAAGCGCTTCGGCCGCCTGTAGAGAGCGGAACCGCTACCATCGGATTTACGATCCTGTCTTCGGGCAGGATCAGCGTCATGCAGGTGCCTTTTCCAGGCGTGCTTTCGGCAATGAGATCGCCCCGGTGCAATCGCGCCAGCGATTGCGCAATCGGCAGTCCAAGTCCGGTCCCGCGATGTGTCTGTGCAATCTTTGAATCAATCTGGCCATAGGGCGAGAAAGCCTTTTCCAGCTGCACCGCATCCATGCCGATTCCGGTATCGGCGACGTAGATCTCCAGCCCCAGGTTGCAACCTTTGCGGACGCCTATGGTGATGGTACCGCCCTCCGGCGTGAACTTGATGGCGTTGCTGAGCAGATTGATCAGTATCTGCTTGATCAGCCGCCGGTCGGCCTGGATGTGCAGGTCTCCTGGAACGGAAAGCTCTGTTCTCACACGATCGTTTGCCTTGCCGCGCGTCAAAAGCACTGCATCATCGATCAGTTCCCCCACCGGGAAAGCGGATTCGCGCAATTCCATCTTGCCGGCATCGATCTTGGAAAGATCCAGAACGTCATTGATCATGTCCAGCAAATGCGCGCCGCTTTTGTGCACGTCATCCGCATATTCGATGTATTTGGTGTGCCCCAACGGACCATAGAGCTGGATCTTCAAAATTTCGGTGAACCCCAGTATCGCGTTCAGCGGGGTCCGCAATTCATGGCTCATATTGGCGAGGAATTCCGATTTCACGCGATTGGAGGTTTCCGCAACTTCCTTGGCAGCCATATTGCGCACCACTTCGACTTCCAGCCGCTTCTTCTCGATGACACTGTTCCGGAATATCCTCAGCGCGCGGGCAAATTGCCCGATCTCATCGCGGCGAATTTCGAATGGTATGTCGTGATCAAGGTCGCCTTGAACCACGGCGCTCATCGTCCCGGTGATTTGGCCGAGTGGCCGGATGACGCGCCATATGACATACATCGTCGCGAAGGACGCGAGGCCGATTGACACGATCATCAAGGCAATGGCGACATAGAAATGCCGGACGGCGTCCGCTGCCTGCTGCGCCGCATGCGTCTCGGTCAGGTCCAGTGCGATCTTCGATATCGCCATGATGCTGTCCAGGCCGGGGTTGGACATTTTCAGCCATTCGTGACCCGAGATGGCTACAACTTTGCCTTCCGCCAGATCGGCGATGATTTTGTTGCGTATGCCCCGGAAGCGAACGAAATAGACTTTCTTCGCTTCCTCGATTGCCGCCTTGAGTTGAGACGGTACGGAAGGTTGATCGGCATACGCTTCAATATCGGCCCATCTCACGTCGATCCTGCCGGTAGATTGCGCGAACCTTTGAATCTGGTCCGTGGTGAGAGTGCGCGCATTAAAGATTACCGACCCGGTACTGCCGCGATCGTTTCCGGCGTCGAGGCGCATAAGCCACGTAATGTCATTTAGCCTCATCATGTTGCTGATGAAGGTATCGGCCCCGGCAGTGTCGCGGGACAGGGCGTTGGATTGATGGTCGACCGCTGCCGTGAGCTTTTCGGACGCCGATCTCCAATCAGCGACTAGTTTTTCCGGACGCTGCGATTGAGGCAGCCGTACTGCCTCAATCGTCCGCGGAAAAATCTTGTCATACAGAGCTTTGCGTTTGAGAATGTCAGTCAGGCCCGGGGCAGCATCGCCTGCCAGTCGGCTACTGAGCCGGTTGGTCATCGCGTTTAGCGCGATATCGGTGTTCGCATGCAGGCGGAACAACTGCTCCACCACCTGCGGACTCGCGCGTTCCGGCGCCACCAGCGTGGCGTGGGAAAAGCCTCCCTCAATTCGAATGTTTTCCTTGGCCGCAAGTGTACTACGCGTGATATTGACGACGGAGAGGATGTGCGCCGCCTCCCGTTTGCGGTTGTAGGCCCCGGTCGCTGAGATTGCGAAAATCGAGACCAGCATGATCACCAGCAAGCCGGTAATCACCGACAGAAGCGTGCTGATGGACAGAAGGTTTTTCACCGCTGGCAGTCCTTGGCGGAGGCGAATGCTCCCGAAGGGCTGATTTTAAACGACAATCGTGATGGGAGGCTTAATCGCCGCCGATGGCGAAATTGTCCTGCAACCCTGAAAAACGAGGGTTATCGAACCATGAATGGAAGCTGTCGGGCCATGAGCAGAGGCCATTTGCGGGCCAGGGCGGATGATCGCCGCCGGCGTGGCGCGGCCTCGGGGCAGGGCTGATCATGGGGCTTTGCGCCTTCGCAGAAAGCGCATCGGCCAGGTCAAAATTGCCTCCACCAATGCCCAACCAGCGTAGCGTATACAGTTCTGGGTACCGTTGCGTATCTGCCTGAAGAAGCGCTTCATGCCTTGGGGAGTGAGTTGGGGCAGGATGTGAATACATCCGATAGGAACGTCTCTAAACTGGAAAATGATCATCTGTTCAGCGCTCTGATCGCAACCGCTGTGGACGGCATCGTTGTGATTGATGCGGCGGGCATGATCCAGGTCTACAATCAGGCTTGCGAAAGGCTGTTCGGCTATTCGTCCGACGAAGTTACCGGACGCAATGTCAAGATGCTGATGCCGGCGCCTTATCATCAGGAGCATGACGGCTATCTGGCCAACTACCAAAATACTCACGAGCGCAAGATCATCGGAATTGGTCGCGAGGTGGTGGGTTAGCGCAAAGATCGCTCAACATTTCCGATGTATCTGTCAGTCGGTGAGGGGGACCTTGGTGGCCAGAAGATTTTTGTCGGCATTATTCACGATCTGAGGGCCCAGAAACAGGCGGAGGATGCGATCAAGGAACGTGAGGCGCGGCTGCGCTCGATCCTCGATACCGTTCCGGATGCGATCATCACCATCGACGAGCAAGGTACGATTGAATCCTTCAGCGCCGCGGCAACGCGGTTGTTTCAATACAGTTCCGCTGAAGTCACCGGCAACAACGTCAGGATGCTGATGCCATCACCCTATCGCGAGCAACATGATGGTTACCTGTCGCATTATCGCGATACCGGTGAACGGCGTGTCATTGGCAAGGGCCGCATTGTCGTGGGTCAGCGCCGCGACGGCAGCACGTTCCCCATGGAACTGGCTGTTGGCGAGGTTACCGGCGGTGGCCGGCGTCTGTTTACGGGTTTTGTCCGGGACATCACGGAACGGCGAGGTACAGAACAACGGCTCCAGGAACTGCAAAGCGAACTGCTTCACGTCTCGCGTCTTAGTGCCATGGGCCAAATGAGTGCCGCCATCGCCCATGAGCTGAATCAGCCGCTGACCGCCATCGTGAACTACATCAAGGCGGCCCAGCGCATGCTTCCGACGGACAGCCAGGCGGGGGGCAAGATACAGAGCGCCCACGACGCAATGGATAAGGCCGCGGCACAGACAATCCGCGCCGGCGCAATCATTCAACGGCTCCGTGAGTTCGTGGAAAAACGGCAAAGTGAACGATCGCTCGAAAATCTCAACAAGATAGCCGAAGAATCGATCGCACTTGCCTTCGTGGGCGCGGCCCACACGAATGTGAAGGTGAAACTGGATCTCGACCCCCGGATTTCAGCGGTCCTGGTTGATCGCATTCAGATTCAGCAGGTTCTTATCAATCTCCTCAAGAACAGCATTGAAGCTATGGCAAGCGTGGACAAGCGGCAGTTGACGCTTGCAACAGGGGCTGACGATGCGGGGTTTGTGCAAATTACCATTCGCGATACGGGGCCGGGCCTGTCGCCGGAGGTTATGGCAAAACTGTTCCAGCCCTTTGTGACGACCAAGGCGACCGGCATGGGAATCGGGCTCACGATCTGCCAATCGATTGTGGAAGCACATGGCGGGCACATATTTGTGTTGCAGGACGAACTGCCGGGGGCCGGTTTTCGCATTCGCCTGCCGCTTCCAAACAGGGTTGATCGGGGCCAGGCAGAAGATGATGTCGATTGATATCGGTCAGGAAAAGTTGGTTTATGTTGTCGATGACGATGTGCGGTCCGGGATTCGACTTGCCTGTTGTTGAACTCCGCCGGCATCGCCACGTCGGATTTCGCATCAGCAGACGCATTCCTCGAAGTCTTTGAACCTGGCATGGCCGGATGCATCCTGCTTGATCTGCACATGCCGGGCATGAGTGGGCTCGATCTTCTTGAATTGATGCAATCGCGGGGCGCCAAAACGCCGGTCATCGTGATAAGCGGCCGCATGGACGCCGCGCTCCACGATCTTGTGAAGGGCGCCGGAGCGATGGCGATTCTCAGCAAACCGGCGAGTGACGAGGAACTGCTGGCGCTGATGGGAAGGCGCTCAGCTTGCGAGACAGATAGATCGGGGTGGCGGAGCCGTCCGCGTTCGCTACAGGCGCCGCGGCTCAGGTCCCGTCCAGTGGCAGGCTGATGCGAAAGACCGCGCCGCCCTGATTACTGACCGGAATCTCGATCTTGCCGCCATGCGCTTCCGTGATCGACTGGCAGATGTTCAGTCCGATGCCCATTCCCTTTTCCTTGGTGGTGACGAAAGGCTGAAAGAGCTGGGCCAGGATTTCTGGCGCCAGACCCGGGCCGGTGTCGCGGACAGTCACGATGGCGAAATCGCCTTCGCGGCTCGTGGCCAAGGTCAGCACGCGTTGCGGTGATTT
This sequence comes from Micropepsales bacterium, assembly GCA_038317805.1. Taxonomy (GTDB): domain Bacteria; phylum Pseudomonadota; class Alphaproteobacteria; order Micropepsales; family Micropepsaceae; genus Rhizomicrobium. Next base: position 804 of record JBBQBL010000060.1, on the reverse strand, counting down.
CGCCATTGCCTCGATGCCGTTGCGGATCAGGTTTACCAGCACCTGCTGGATCTGGACGCGGTTGATGCGCACCGGCAACGCCCCGGGGTCTAAAACCTGCTTCAATTCCACGCCGCCAGCCGCCGCGCCGACGGCGCCAAGCGCAATGGCTTCCCCGACAATCATATTGAGGTCTTCCCGGTCCCGGTCGGCCTCGCGTTTTTCCACGTACTCCCGCAGGTTCTGAATGATCGCGCCTGCGCGCAAGGTTTGGGCGGATGCCTTTTCCATGGCTTCAAGCGCGCTGGCCCGCTTCTGCGGGCTGGGATCATGGCTCAGCATACGCTGAGCGGCGCTGACATAATTCACGATGGCGGTCAGTGGCTGATTGAGTTCATGGGCAAGGGCGGCGCTCATCTGCCCCATTTCGCTCAGGCGCGCGACATGGGCGAGATCGTTCTGCAAGGCAATGGTTTGCGCCTCCCTCCGTTTGCGTTCGGTAATGTCGCGCAGGATGCCGGAGGTGCCGACGATCTCGCCCTGCTGATTGCGGATAAGGGACGCCGTAAACGATACTTGCACCTCGTCGCCGTTCTTGTGCGGACGGGTCGTCTCATAATGAATGACCGGCTCGCCGCGTCGAAGCTGCTCAATGGCTGACAGGGCCTCACGGCGCTGTGTGGGCGCCAGATCGGCGGACTGGCCGACCATTTCCGCGGCGCTGTAGCCGAACATCAGTTCGGCGGCGCGATTCCAGCTTCGGATCTTGCCGTCATTGGCGCGCGCCACGATGGCGTCATTGGAGGATTCCACCAGGTCAGCCAG
>JBBQBL010000059.1:0-12181 GCA_038317805.1 Micropepsales bacterium | reverse complement strand
TCGCGCGAGATATTGGTGTCAGGCTTGCGGGAGTTCTTGGCCGGAACGCGCGTCAGTGTGCCTGTCACCAACGTCGCCAAATTCAAGACCGCGGTGCAGATGATCGCAATCGGCGCGATGATCTTGACGCCGCTGATAGGCCAGTATGCGCTGGACCTGCCAGGAGCGACCTATTCCTATATCGTTATCGCGCATTTCCTGCTGTGGGTGGCCGCGGCCCTGACCGTCTATACCGGTGTGGTCTATTTCCGGAACGGCATGGCGCATCTGCGCCCCGGTCCCACGCCCGAGGCGCGCGAAGCTGCGGCGCGGCTGCGCGAAACCACGTGATCCTGTGAGCTATCTGTGGGTGCTGTTCACACTGCTGGGCGCGGTGGGCCAGACCGCGCGCAATGCCATGCAGCGCGGGCTCACGCCGCAGTTGGGCGCGCTGGGCGCCACCCTGGTGCGCTTTCTGTTCGGCTTTCCCTTCGCGCTGTCGTTTCTGGCCGTGGTGCTGGCCTGGACGCACGCCGCCTTGCCCGCGATCAACCGCGATTTCGCGCTGTGGATTCTGCTGGGCGCGCTGACCCAGATCGGCGCCACCGCCCTGATGCTGATGACCATGGAGCAACGCTCCTTCGTGGTCACCATCGCCTATCTCAAGACCGAGCCGGTGCTGGTGGCGCTGATGGGCCTGGTGTTCCTCAGCGATCCGCTGACGGCGGCGATGGCGCTGGCGATCCTGGTCGCGATGGCCGGCGTGACGCTGATCTCGGTCAAGCCGGAAGCACTGACCGGCGGCGGCTTCTCCAATTGGAGAGGGCCAGCGTTATTGGGACTGTCGTCCGCCGCCTTATTCGCGGCTTCCGCCAGCGGCTATCGCGGCGCCATCCTGGCTCTGCATCAATCGAGCTTTGTGCTGGGCGCGACTTTCTCGCTGGCCGTTGGTCTCAGCCTGCAAACCGCATTGCTGCTGGCCTGGCTGCTTGTCTTCAAACGCACGATTTTGGCGGCGCTGATGCGGCTGTGGCGGCCCAGTCTGCTGGCGGGATTCAGCGGCGCGGCGGCCTCGCAATGCTGGTTCCTGGCCTTCGCCCTGGCCAGCGCCGCCAGCGTGCGCACCCTGGCGCTGGTGGAAATATTGTTCGCCCAAGGCGTGACGCATTTCCTCTTCCGCCAGAAGACCAGCTTGCGCGAGGCAAGCGGCATCGCCCTACTGCTGGCGGGTGCGATCTTGATCGTCTGGGTGAGTCCGAAGGCTTAAGCCGAAACCGTCGCCACGCCGCGAACTTCATCCGCATACGCGTTCATCAGGCTTTCCGTCAAAGCACCGGGCTTAAACCGCCAAGTGCCGATCTCCGACACCGGCGTCACTTCGGCGGCCGAACCGGTGAGGAAACATTCGCTGAAGTCGGCCAATTCCTCCGGCGTGATGTGGCGTTCCACCACCTTGATGCCGCGCGCCTTGGCGATGGCGATCACCGACTGGCGCGTCAAGCCATTGAGGAAGCAATCGGGTGTCGGTGTATGCAGCACGCCGTCCTGGACAAAGAAGACATTGGCGCCGGTGGCTTCCGCGACATAGCCGCGATAGTCGAACATCAGCGCGTCGGCATAACCCTTGGCCTCGGCTTCGTGCTTGGAGATGGTGCAGATCATGTAGAGGCCGGCGGCCTTGGCATGCACCGGTTCGGTTTCCGCCGAAGGCCGCTTCCAGCGCGAAATGTCCAGCCGGATGCCCTTGAGCTTTTCCGCCGGGCTGAAATAGGACGGCCAGGGCCAGCAGGCGATGGCGACATGGATGGTGGTGTTCTGCGCCGACACCGCCATCATCTCGCTGCCGCGAAACGCCACCGGACGCAAATAACCGTCCTTGATGTTTTGCGCCGCCGCCGCGTCGATGCAGGCCTGGCTGATCTGGTCCTGGGTGAAGGGAATCTTCATGCCCAGCGTTTCGGCGGAAAAGAACAGCCGCGCGGTATGTTCCTTCAGCTTGTAGATCTTGCCGTTATAGATGCGCTGGCCCTCGAACACACAGGAGCCATAATGCAGACCATGGGTCAGCACATGGGTCTTGGCGTCCTTCCAGGGCACCAATGTGCCGTCGTACCAAAGCGAGCCGTCGCGCTGGTCGAAAGGGATCACGTCTGCCATCGAAAACGTCCTCAACACTAACCCGGGCGGGCTTGCCCGCCTTTGTGGGAGGGCCTAGTTTTTCTGTCATGTATTGCAGCATGTCCGGCGCGAAAACCGCAAGGGTCACAAGGGCTTTTTGGCCCCCTGCCGGGGCATGGCTGCCATGAGTTTGCCCCCGAATGGGACCGGTGCGGACGAACCGCACCTTTTGGTGGTCGATGATGACGAGCGGCTGCGCGCCCTGCTGCAGCGCTATCTGTCCTCCAACGGCTACCGGGTGACCGCCGCGTCGGGCGCCGCCGACGCCCGCGCCCTGATGAAGAGCATGGAATTCGACCTGCTGATCCTGGACGTGATGATGCCCGGCGAGTCCGGCCTGGACCTGACCCAGAGCGTGCGCAAGGACAGCGCGGTTCCCATCCTGATGCTGACGGCGCGCGGCGATCCCGCCGACCGCATTGCCGGGCTGGAACTGGGGGCCGACGACTACCTGCCCAAGCCGTTCGAGCCGCGCGAACTTTTGTTGCGCGTCAATTCCCTGTTGCGCCGCTCAGCTCCAGCCGAAGTGCCGGCCGTCGGACCCGTGCGCCTGGGCGAGGCGGTGTTCGATCCGGCCACCTCGCGCCTGATGCGCGGCGGCAAGCCGGTGAAACTGACCGGCGCGGAAGCCGCCCTGCTGCAATTGTTCGCCACCCATGCCGGGCGGCCCTTTTCCCGCAGCGAGCTCTGCAAGCGGCTGAATGTCGAGCTGGAAAGGTCCATCGACGTGCAGGTGACCCGCCTGCGCCGCAAGATCGAGGAAGATCCCAAGCTGCCGCTGTACCTTCAGACCGTTCGCGGGGTTGGCTATATGCTGGTGCCTGACCGTGGTTGAGGTGGGTCGTGGGTGACGGCTTCACCGTCAAGCGGTTCCTGCCGCGCGGACTGTTCGGCCGCTCGCTGATCATCATCGTTGCGCCGATCGTGATCCTGCAGGCGATCATCGCCTACGTCTTCTTCGAGCGCGACCTGGACACCACCACGCGCCGGCTGGCGCGCGACGTGGCCGCCGACATGGCGCTGCTGGTGGCGCTGGAAGACAATCACCAGGGCGCGGAGCGCGAGCGCTTGCGCAACCTGGCGGCGCGCCAGCTCAATTACCGCATCCGGTTTATGCCGCGTGAAGACATTGCGCCTTTTCGCGGCAAGCTGACCAGCACCATCGATGTGGCGCTGGACGACATCCTGGAACAGCGCATCGGCAGCGACCGGGATTTCCGCACCGCCCGTATCGGCGATGATTTCGAAATCCGCGTGGATGTGAACGATGGCGTGCTGGCAGTGCTGGTGCCGCGCGACCGCGTCACCGTTTCCAAACCGGATATCTTCATTCTCTGGATGGTCGGCTCCTCGCTGCTGCTGATGGGCATCGCCATCCTGTTCCTGCGCAACCAGGTACGGCCCATCGAACGGCTGGCCCGCGCCGCAGACAGTTTCGGCAAGGGCCGCGCCGTGCCTGACTTCAAGCCCTATGGCGCGACCGAAGTGCGCCGCGCCGCCCAGGCCTTCATCACCATGCGCGACCGGCTCGAGCGTCATGTCACCCAGCGCACCGAAATGCTGGCAGGGGTCAGCCATGACCTGAAGACGCCGCTGACCCGGTTGAAGCTGGCGTTGGCGATGATGGAGGGCGATCCGGAAACCGGTCCCATGCGCGCCGACATCGCCGAGATGGAGCATATGCTGGACGAATACCTGGCTTTTGCGCGCGGCGAAGGTGGCGAGGAAAGCGTCGTCACCGACCTGGGCGAAATGGTGCGCGATGCCGCCGCCGCCGCCGCCAAGGCGCGCCAGCGGGGCGCCATCGACGTAACCGCGCCCAATCACATCGATGTCAGCGTCAAGCGCGCGGGCCTGCGCCGGGTTCTGGCCAATCTTCTGGACAATGCCCTCAAGCACGGCACCAAGGTCGCGATCGCGCTGACCCAGGTAGACCGGGTGCTGGAAATCGCGGTGGAAGACAATGGTCCAGGCATCGCGCCGGACCGTTATGAAGAAGCCTTCCGCCCCTTCCGCCGCCTGGACCAGGGCCGCAACCTGCAAAGCGGCGGTTCGGGACTGGGCCTGGCCATCGCCCGCGACATCGCCCGCGCCCATGGCGGGGATATTCTTTTGGGCAAGAGCGCGCTGGGCGGTTTGAAGGCGACGATCCGGTTGCCGGTTTAGCTGCCTCACCCTTCGACAAGCTCAGGGTGAGGATATCCTCATGCTGAGCTTGTCGAAGCATGAGGATCAGCGCAGCTCTTCAGCCCGCTTGCGTGCGGCACGCACCGCGCGCTTCATCAACGGCGTCAGCCCGTCACTCGCCATCAGAACACCAAGCGCCGCCGCCGTGGTGCCGCCGGGACTTGTGACGGCTTCGCGTAGAGCCGAAGCAGAGGATTTATCCGCTGCCAGTAGCGCACCGGCACCCGACACCGTAGCGCGGGCGAACTTCTCGGCCTGGACGCGCGGCAAGCCTTCGGCCATGCCGGCTTCGGTCAACGCCTCCACCATCAGGAACAGGTAAGCGGGACCGGAGCCCGACACCGCCGTGACGCTGTCGATCAAATTTTCCTTTGCCACCCATTCGGTGGCGCCCAGTGCTGACAGCAAGGACGCGGCACGCTTCCTGTCTGCCGCCGTCGCGCCCTTGGCGGCATATAGACCGCTGATGCCGGCGCCGATGGCGCCCGGCGTATTGGGCATGGCGCGGATGATACGCGCCTTCTTTCCCCACGCCTTGGTCAGCGCCGCCACCGAAGTTCCCGCGGCAATGGAAATCATCAGCGCGCCGCCTGCTGCGAATGCCGCCAGCGTGGGCGCTTCACCCTTCAACACTTGCGGCTTGATCGCCACCAGGCAGACCGACGGTTTGGTTTTGACCTGTGATGGCGCAGCGACCAACGCGATCTTTTTCGCCTTGGCGAGCTTCTTCAGTTCCGCCGACGGCGCAGGCTCGACCACGGTGATGGATTTGAGGCCGCTGTTGAGCCAGCCCTTGAGCAGGGCGCCGCCCATTCTGCCGGCACCAACAAGAAGGATGCTCACGACTTTGCCATTAGGCTTGGCCGGCGCACTCCAGCACCGCTGATGCAATGGCGTCTTCCGCCGTCTTGCCGCCCCACAGCACGAACTGGAAGGCGGGGTAGTAATGTTCGCAGGCTTCCAGCGCCAGGTTCAGCAGCGCCTCGCACTGGGCGGCGCTGGCCTCGGCGTCCGGGAAGATCATGGCATGGCGGAAGATGATGGTGCCGTCCTGGGGCCACAGGTCGAAATGGCCGATCCAAAGCTTGGCGTTCACGTGCATCAGCAGGTCAGCCACGTTCTGGCGGCGCACCCCTTCGCTGATCCGCATGTCGAAGGCGCTGGACAGGTGCAGGGACTGCAGGTCTTCCCGCCAGGAGAAGTTGAAGTGGTGGTCGCTCCACTTGCCGGCCACCGACAGGTTCAGCTCGTCCCGGCCGGCCCGCTCGAAAGCCCAGCCATTCTGCTCCACCGCCCGCTCCAGGAGGTCGAGCGGGTGCAGGGTGTCCAGCGGCTCGTCATCCAGGTGGGTAAAGGTCATTGGAGCAACTCCAGCCACAAAACGAAGCAGTTGCGATCCAAACTGGCACAAGATTTAGAGAAAACAAGAGACCGGGACTCGCCATCCCCGCCCGCGGAAAAGATTCCACAGCTTTGAATCCACTCACAGATTCCCGTGCCGGGAGTCGTGGATGACTCTAAGTGCTTGATTTGGATTCCAAAGCGGCCACCCGGGCTGCCAGCGCTTCGTTTTCGGCGCGGGCCTTGGCCGCCATCGCCTTGACCGCTTCAAATTCCTCGCGCGGCACGAAATCCATGTCGGCCACCAGCCGCTCCAGCCGCTGGCGCATGAAGGTGTCGATCTCGGTGCGCACGCTCTGGGCCATGCCGGCAGCGTCGGTGAAGGCCTTCGCCACGCCGTCCAGGAACGGATTGTCGGTCTGCGCCATAAGAACCTCCACTTTACAGTTCTATATGGCCGCCAGCCACGCTTGACACAAGCCGCGAAGCAGGTCCGTTTACCGCCGATGATCCAGGCCCTGCTCCCCTTCCCCAACATCGACCCGGTGGCATTGCACATCTGGGGGCCGCTGGAAGTCCGCTGGTACGCCCTGTCCTATATTGCCGGGCTGGTGCTGGCCTGGTGGGGCATCGCCCGCATCCTGCGCCGCAAGGACCTGTGGGCCCATCCCCCCTTCAACGGCAAGCCGCCCGCCACCGAGGACGAGATCGGCGATCTGGTGGTCTGGGTCACCTTTGGCGTCATCCTGGGCGGCCGGCTGGGCTGGGTGCTGATCTACGGCACCCTGCTGTGCAGCGTTACGCCCGACTATGCCCGCTTCTGCGACGGGCTTCCGATGGGGTTCCTCACCGATCCCGTGCGCATCATCGCGGCTTGGGAAGGTGGCATGTCCTTCCATGGCGGCCTGCTGGGCGCGGTCACTGCCCTGTGGCTGTTCGCCCGCCGCCGCAAGCTCAATCTGCTGGCGCTGGGGGACCTGGCCTGCGCCTTTGCGCCGGTTGGGATTTTCCTGGCCCGCATCGCCAACTTCATCAATGGCGAATTGTGGGGCCGGGCCAGCGATGCGCCCTGGGCGATGATCTTCCCGCGCGACGAACTGCACCTGCCCCGTCATCCCAGCCAGCTTTACGAAGCGGCGCTGGAAGGGTTGGTGCTTCTGGTTCTGCTGCAGATCGCGCTGCGCATCTTCCGCGCCCATGAACGGCCCGGCCTGATCTCCGCCCTGTTCTTCCTGGGCTATGGCACCTTCCGCTTCATCTGCGAATTCTTCCGCGAGCCCGATGCCGCCTTCCTCGGCCCGGTCAGCATGGGCATGGCGCTGTCCATTCCCATCTGGCTGGCGGCGGGCGCGCTGTTCTGGGTCGCATACACCAGGCCGCGTACCGCATGAGTCTGAAAGCGCGCATCGCCGCTCTTATCGAAGCCCAGGGCCCGATGTCGGTGGCGCAGTTCATGACCATCGCGCTGCTCGATCCCAAGGACGGCTATTATCCCAATCGCGACGCCATCGGCGCGGCCGGCGATTTCATCACCGCGCCGGAAGTCAGCCAGATGTTCGGCGAGATGATCGGGCTGTGGCTGGTGCAGGCCTGGGCCGACCAGGGCAGCCCCAAGAATCCGCGTCTGGTGGAACTGGGCCCCGGACGCGGCACCTTGATGGCCGACATCCTGCGCACCGCCGCCGTTGCGCCCGAATTCCTTGCCGACCTGGACGTGGTGATGATCGAGGCCAGCCCTGCGATGCAGGCTCAGCAGGCCGACAAGCTGCGCGGCCTTGGCGCGGATCTTTCGTGGCAGGCCCAGTTCGACGATCACCTGGGCGACCGGCCGCTGTTCCTTGTGGCCAACGAATTCTTCGACGCCTTGCCCGTGCGCCAGTATGTCAAAACCGAACGCGGCTGGTGCGAGCGCATGGTGACGGCGCTGAATGGCGAGCTGCAATTCGCCCTGGCCCCGGTGCCGGTGCCCAAGACATCCGTGCCCGCCGGGCGCGAAGCGGCGCCCGATGGCGGGGTGTTTGAAACCTCGCCCGCGTCCACGGCCCTGGCCGAAGAGATCGCCCGCATCATCGCCACCAAGGGCGGCGCAGCGCTGATCCTGGATTATGGCTATGGCGAAGCGGCCGGCTTTTCCGAAACCCTGCAGGCGGTCAGCGGCCACCGTTTCGCCGAGGCGCTGTACGATCCCGGCCATGACGACATTTCGGCCCATGTGGATTTTGTGGCCCTGGCCGCTGCGGGCAAGCGCGGCGGCGCAACCGTGTTCGGGCCCACCACCCAGGGCATGTTCCTGGCCAATATCGGCATCACCGAACGCGCCGAGCAATTGATGAAGGCCAATCCGGAATCCTCGCGCGATCTTCTGACCGCCACCGAGCGGCTGATCGGCAACGATCAGATGGGTCAGCTGTTCAAGGTGCTGGCCTTCGCGCCGCCGTCCGTCCACGACATGGCGGGGTTTGCGCCGTGACGCGACGGGAATCGGAAATGCTCAGGGCGCCGGGAATCGCGCATGGGTTTTTCGGACGCGAAGGCGGCGCTTCCACCGGCATTTATGAATCCCTGAATTGCGGCCCCGGATCGGCGGACACGCCCGAAACGGTGGCGGAAAATCGCCGCCGGATCGCGGCCGCGTTGATCCCGGGGGGCGAGCCACCCCAGCTTGTCAGCCTGAGCCAGGTTCACAGCCCCATCGTGCACACGCTTCCTGCCTGGGGTGCGGAAAACGGCAAGCGCCTCGAAGGCGACGCCATGGTCACCGCCACACCGGGCCTGGCATTGGGCATCCTGACCGCCGACTGCGCGCCGGTGCTGCTGGCCGATCCCAAGGCGAAGGTGATCGGCGCCGCTCATGCCGGCTGGAAGGGCGCGCTGGGCGGGGTGCTGGAAGCCACCCTGGAGGCGATGGAAAAACTGGGCGCGCAGCGGATGCGCATCCAGGCCGTGATCGGTCCCAGCATCAGCCAGGACGCTTACGAAGTGGGCTGGGAATTCCGCGACCGTTTCCTGGAACTGGGTCTGCGCAATCGCCGCTTTTTTGTGCCCTCGGACAAGGAGGGCCATTATCGCTTCGATCTGCCCGGTTATGCGGCCCACCGGCTGACTGCCGCGGGGGCGGGATCGGTGGAATCACTGGGGCTTTGCACCTATCCGCCGGAAAACGGCTATTTCAGCTTCCGCCGCACCACCCATGCGGGCGAACCCGATTATGGCCGGCAAATCTCGGCCATTGTGCTGACCGGGTAACAGCGGCGTTTGCGACCGTTGCGGGGACAGGTGGCAGCGGCTAAAAGCCCGTCATCAAAGTTTCACTGGGGCGCACGGTCGATGACGGATCTGAACGGATCGCGGGGCATGCGCCTCATCACCGGAAATTCCAACCGCCCGCTGGTCGAGGCGATCAGCGCCCATCTGGGGCTGGTGCCGGTCAATGCCGACGTCCGCCGCTTCGCCGACGACGAAGTCTTTGTCGAGATTCATGAGAATGTCCGCGGCGAGGACATGTTCGTCATCCAGTCCACCAGCGCGCCGGCCAACGACAATCTGATGGAACTGCTGATCATGATCGATGCGCTGCGCCGCGCGTCGGCACGCCGCATCACCGCGGTGATCCCCTATTTCGGCTATGCCCGCCAGGACCGCAAAGTCGGCCCGCGCACGCCCATTTCGGCCAAGCTGGTCGCCAACCTGATCACCGAGGCGGGCGCCAACCGCGTGCTGACGGTGGACCTGCATGCCGGCCAGATCCAGGGCTTCTTCGACATTCCCACCGACAATCTGTTCGCCATGCCGGTGATCGTGAAGGACATTGCCGACAATCTGAAAGGCAAGGAGCCGATGGTGGTGTCCCCCGATGTGGGCGGCGTGGTGCGCGCCCGCGCGCTGGCGACGCGCCTCAACACCGACCTGGCCATCGTGGACAAGCGCCGCGAAAAGGCCGGCGTGTCGGAAGTGATGAACATCATCGGCGACGTCGAGGGCCGCGTCTGCATCCTGATCGACGATATCGTCGATTCCGGCGGCACCCTGTGCAACGCCGCCGATGCGCTGCTGAAGAACGGCGCCACCGAAGTCTATGCCTATTGCACCCATGGCGTGCTGTCGGGAAAGGCGATGGACCGCATCGCCGGTTCCAAGCTCAAATCCATGGTGGTGACCGATTCCATCGAGCCGACACCGCTGATGAAGACCTGCGCCAACCTGCGCACCATCTCCATCGCGCCGCTGCTGGGCGAAGCGATGCGGCGCATCAACAACGAAGCGTCGGTTTCGAGTCTTTTTGATTGAACCCCATCCGTCGCAGCTCGAGTCGGCTCCGCCGACATCTCGCTGCGACACCTTCCCCCTCCAGCGGCTTCGCCGCGAAGGGGAAGGAAGCTGGCGGATGCTGAAGGTCGCGCTGCGGAATGCAGCGCTCGAGATCGCTAGACCATAAGCGAAATCACCACCGCTTCGACCACGACCGCCAGCACCCAATGGCCGCCATCGATCACGGTCAGCATGAAGCTGCGCTGCTGGAACAGGTTGTTGACCAGGATGGAGGTCAGGAGGAACCCTACCCCGATGGTTGCGCCCGCCACGGCGCTGGCCGCCACGCCCATCACCCCCAGATTGGTCAGGAGCTGGTAGAGCACGGCCGACATCACACAGGCCGACAGGAAGGCCACGATCAGGGGCGTCTTGGGCATGGGCTTGCCCTTGCAGTCGTCCGGATTGAGACCCAGCGCCCGCTGCCAGGGCTTGCCCAGGGCGGTGTACCAGATCGCGCCGAGCAGCCACCCGGCCAGCCCTGCCGCCAGGATCACAATGATGGGATTGTGCATGTGGTTCTTCCCCTTGTTTTGCGCAGGCTAGCACGTGTTTTAGGCCCGCAAAGCGCCGGTTGCACCGCTCCCGCCCTTGCGCTAAAAGCCTCGCCTTTCCGGGGGGCCAAGGGCCTTTTCCGGGCACCGAAGGATCAGGAAAAATGGCGCAGGCTCAAGCACTTAAGGTCGAAGCTCGTGATGGCACGGGCAAGGGTCCCGCCTACCAGGCACGCCTGAAGGGCCTGATTCCGGCCGTTGTCTATGGCGGCAGCGACAAGCCCATGAACGTGGCCGTGGACGGCCGCACCCTGGAGCGCGCCATCGAGGCGGGCCATTTCCTGACCACCCTCTTCACCCTGGACGGCGCCGGCGCCAAGGTCCGCGTGATCCCGCGCGAAGTTCAGCTGGACCCGGTCAGCGACCGTCCCGTGCATGTCGATTTCATGCGCCTGGCCGAAGGCGCCACCGTGCGCCTGGATATCCCGGTGCATTTCAATGGCCAGGATGTTTCGCCCGGTCTGAAGAAGGGCGGCGTGCTGAACATCGTGCGCCACTCCATCGCCCTGATCTGCCCGGCCGACTCCATCCCGAACACCGTGGACGTGGACGTTTCAGCGCTGGATATCAACGAGTCCATCCATATCAGCACCCTGAACCTGCCCAAGGGCGCGAAGCCGGTCATCAAGGGCCGTGACTTCACCGTCTGCTCCATCGTCGCGCCGACCAGCGTGATCGAAGAGCAGCGCGCTGCCGCGGCTGCCGCCTCGGCGCCTGCCGCCGAAGCTGCGCCTGCCGCCGGTGCCGCCGCCGCGCCTGCCGCTGGTGCTGCCGCTGCCGCACCTGCCGCCGGCGCCAAGCCTGCTGCCGGCGCCAAGCCCGCCGCTGCCCCGGCCAAGAAGTAATCCAGCGCCGAAGGGGGCGGCATGGATACGCCGCTTCTCATCGCCGGCCTGGGCAATCCTGGTTCGCAATATGCCAGAAACCGGCACAATGCCGGCTTCATTGTCGTGGACGAGCTGCACGCCCATCACAAGTTCGGTCCCTGGAAGGCCAAGTTCGGCGGCTTGCTGTCGGAAGGCTCGCTGGGCGGGCGCAAGACGTACCTGTTGAAGCCCCAGACCTTCATGAACCTGTCGGGCGATTGCATCGCGCCGGCCTTGCGCTTCTACAAGCTGCCGCTGGAGGCGCTGGTGGTGGTGCATGACGAGATCGACCTGGCGGCCGGCAAGCTGAAGGTGAAAACCGGCGGCGGCGATGCCGGCCAGAACGGGCTGCGTTCCATTACTGCCGCGCTGGGGCCCGACTATCGCCGCGTGCGGCTGGGCATCGGCCATCCTGGCAAGGACCGCGTGACCGGCCATGTGCTGCAGAATTTCAGTACGGACGAAATCGCCTGGCTGAAACCGCTGGTGGACGCGATGGTGGAAGCGGCGCCGATGCTGGCAAAAGACGACGATGCCGGATTCATGAGCAAGGTGGCGCTGCTGACCGCGCCGCCCAAACCTCCCAAAGAACCGAAGAAGCCAAAAGAACCGAAGAAAGACACCGAGTAATGGGTTTCAAATGCGGAATCGTGGGCCTGCCCAATGTCGGCAAGTCCACCCTGTTCAACGCCCTCACCCAGACGGCGGCGGCGCAGGCGGCCAATTATCCCTTCTGCACCATCGAGCCCAATGTCGGCGACGTGGCGG
>JBBQBL010000058.1:0-12464 GCA_038317805.1 Micropepsales bacterium | reverse complement strand
GGTCTTCCGGATCGGTGGTGGCGTCGTGGATGGGAAGCGCCGTAAACCCGTAATAGACGTAAGCAAGCGGGTGGTAGAGGAAGATCAGCGACCCCGCCAGCGCGATCAGGCCCAGGCGCTTGCCCTCTCCGGCATTGCGGGTCAGCGCCTGTTTCAGCCACACCAGAGCCAGTCCAAGCGCCAAAAGGCCAAGCCCCGTGGCCAGGATCATGACGGTGCGGCCACCCGCGTCGGTGAAAATTCCCAGCCGTACGCACGCCACTGCGCCGATGCCGGCCAGGACGGCCAGGACCAGGCTGGTCAGCGCGCCGCGTGCGGCCATCAGTTGCAAACGCATGTCAGAAATCCGGGAATGGGCGTTCAATTGCGCCCATCATAAGGTAGATTCCCCGCGCCGCGATAGTGAGACCCTTTCCGATGTCCAATCCCACGCTTTCCAACACGCAGGCCCGCGACATGGCGAGCCTGCTGCATCCCTTCACCAACCTCACCGTGCTGCGCCAGACCGGGCCCCTGGTGATCGAGCGCGGCAAGGGCGTCTTCCTGTATGGCGCCGACGGCAAGGATTACCTGGAAGCGATGGGCGGGTTGTGGTGCACCGCGCTGGGCTGGGGCGAGGAAGAACTGGTCCAGACCGCCGCCGAACAGATGCGCAAGCTGTCCTTCGCCCATATCTTCGGCGGCAAGAGCCATGAGCCTGCCATCGCGCTGTCGGAAAAGCTGAAGGAGATGGCGCCCATGCCGACCGGCAAGGTGTTCTTCGCCAATTCCGGATCGGAAGCCAATGACAGCCAGATCAAGCTGATGTGGTACGCCGCCAATGCGCGCGGCCAGACGGGACGCAAGAAGATCATCGCCCGCAACAAGGCCTATCATGGCGTCACGCTTGCCAGCGCCAGCCTGACCGGGTTGGACGCATTCCACAAAAGCTTCGACCTGCCGTTCGATTTCACGGTGCGGGTGGAATGCCCGCATTATTATCGCGGCGCGCGCGACGGGGAGAGCGAGGAGCAATATTCCGCCCGCCTGGCCGCGGATCTCGAAGCCACCATCCTGCGCGAAGGTCCCGACACGATCTGCGCCATGTTTGTCGAAGCGGTGATGGGCGCGGGCGGGGCGATGGTGCCGCCGCGCGGCTACTTCGAAGCGATCAGCGCTGTTCTGGACAAGTACGGCATCTTCCTGGTGGATGATGAAGTGATCTGCGGTTTTGGCCGCACCGGCAACGCCTTTGGCTGCCAGACCTACAATTACCAGCCCGACTCCATGTCCATCGCCAAGGCGCTGTCATCGGCTTATCTGCCGATCTCGGCGGTGCTGCTGTCGCCGGAGCTGGTGGAGATCATCGAGGCCGAAGCCACCCGCATCGGCGGACTGTGGCACGCCTTCACCTACAGCGCCCATCCGGTGGCCGCCGCGGTGGCGTTGAAGACGCTGGAGATTTACGAGCGCCGCGACACCTTCGGCCATGTCCGCAAGGTCGCGCCCGTGTTCGAGCGGCGGCTCAAGGCGCTGGGCGATCACCCGCTGGTGGGCGAGGCCAACGGCGTGGGCCTGATCGGCGCCGTCGAACTGACGCCGGACAAGAAGACCAAGCGCAATTTCGATCCGGCCAAATCCGTGGGCGCCAAATGCGGCCAGTTCTGCCAGGACGAGGGCATTATCGTGCGCGCCCTGCTGCATGACCGCATCGCGCTGTGCCCGCCGCTGGTGATCAGCGAAGCGGAGATCCACGAGATGTTCGACCGCCTGACCCGCGCGCTGGACAAGACGCTGGATTGGGTCAGATCCGAAAAGTTGATCTAGCTCGCGCGCAGCATCTGGCGTTCCAGCACTGCGCTGGGACGGGTGTAGATCAGCGCCTCGCCGGTCCACACTTCCAGCCTCTTGGCGCTGGGCAGCTTCATGGCATGCGCCAGGATCTTGGCGCGCTGGTCATCATCGCAGGTGGCGGAAAATTTGTAGGTGAGGGCGCCGGCCTCATCGAGATAGCAGATTTCATATGCAGGCATGTTGTGCTCCGAAAAGCTCTGAACAATATCTCCCGCCTATTCAATGTTTTGCGCGACGCGTGCGCGAAAGTCGAATGACAATTGGGTTACAGACATCACGAATATCCGGCTGTGCGAAATTCTGCGCTGTATACGCGACACCTGTTGCCCCGATACCTGCGCCACGCGTGCGGAGCTTTTTTCCGCCCCAGGCGTTAACGGGAAACCCGATCATCTATTCGCAGGAGTAAACCCATGCCCGCCCCCTTTAAACTTGCCCCGTTGCCCTGGGACGAAGACGCTTTGGCCCCCACCATTTCCGCCGAGACCATCAAGTTTCACTATCACAAGCATCACCAGACCTATGTCGACACGCTCAACAAGCTGGTTGACGGCACGCCGTATGCAGACCTGAAGCTGGAAGAAATTGTGCGCAAGACCCAGGGCGCGTCCGAGGCGAAGGACAAGCAGATTTTCAACAATGCTGCCCAGGTGTGGAATCACGATTTCTATTGGCGCAGCCTGACGCCGTCCAAGACCGAAGCCGGGGCCGCGCTGGACAGCGCCATCACCGCGGCGTTCGGCAGCAAGGACGAACTGGTCGCCCAGCTCGCCGAAGCCGGCAAGACCCAGTTCGGTTCGGGCTGGGCTTGGCTGGTCAGCAAGGGCGGCAAGCTGTCGATCGAGAAGACCCCCAATGCCGAAACCCCGATGGCCAAGGGCGTCAATTGCCTGCTCACCGTGGATGTGTGGGAGCATGCCTATTATCTCGACTATCAGAATGCGCGCCCCAAATACCTGGAAAGCGTGCTGGGCAAGATCCTGAACTGGGACTTCGCGGCCCAGAACCTGACCAAGGAAGACAACGCGGTTCGCGCCGCCGCCGAGTAAGGTTTTTCGGCTTTTAACGCTTCGGCTTTACTGGGCGGAAAGCCATGCCGACCTACCCTCACGGCGCTTCGGGGCCGTGAGGGTTTTTTTGTCCGCATCATTTGGAAAGCGCGCCGCCGTCGCAGCCCCGGTATCTGTCCGCCGCACCGCGCCTGCTGAGCCGCAGCCCAACGCCCCGCCCGGCTTTGCAGGCCGCCTACTGGCCCGAATCCCCTGGTTTACGCTGACCGTCAGCGCCATCCTGGTGGCGCGGTTCCTGGGCGAATTGCGGGCCGCCACCGACCGGATGGGCACCTATTCGCCCGGTCATTTCACGCTTCTGGCGATGGGTGCGTCCGACCGCGTCCAGGTGCTGGGGCAGGGCGAATGGTGGCGTCTGTTCACCGCCACCACCCTGCATGGCTCGCCTGACCATCTGATTGGCAATCTCGTTACCCTCCTGATCGTGGGTTTCCTGCTGGAGCCGATGGTCGGCATCGGCTGGTTCGCGGCGATCTACTTCACCGGCGGCTTTGCGGGCGCGGTGCTGTCCACGCTGCTGAATGCGCCCGACGCGCTGTCGGTGGGCGCCTCGGGCGCCATCATGGCCACCCTGGCGGCTTTGTTCACCCTCAGTTTCCATGCCGGCGCTCCGCGGCCCAACCTGATGCGGCGGGTGGCGGGCGGATCGCTGCTCCCGGCCCTGATGCCGGCGGTAGCGCATGGCGGCTCGGTCACCGATGTCAACGCCCATCTGGGCGGCTGCATGGCGGGTGCGGTGCTGGCATTCATCATCCTGATCGCCTGGAACGATGATGAAGATCATCTGCCCGGCCGTTCTGTCGCCGCCACCATCGCCGGGCTCTGGGTCGCGTTGATGGCGGCCGCGTTTGCGGTGTCGGGCAATACCTATGTGCAATATGCCAAGGGTGGCATGGATTATATTCCGCCCGAACAGATGCCCAAGGATGTCGAAGCCATGAAGGCTGACAGCCTGGACCTGGTGGACAAATATCCCAAGGATCCGCGCGCCCATATGTTCCGGGGTTTGTATCTGCTGGAGCAAGCCCATGTGGCCGATGCCGAACCCTATTTCCGCGATGCCGCGCGGCTGGGCGCCGACAGCCCGGTGATGAACCGCGAATTCTCGGACTGGAACCTGGCGCTGCTGGCCGTGACCTTGCGCTTTCAGCGTCGAGAGGAAGAAGCCCGCAATATCGCTGCGCCGCTCTGCGCCAATTCCGGAACGGATTTGCGCACCCAGCAGACCTTGAGCATCACCAAGCTCTGCAACTAGCCCTCACCCGCGGACGTAGCCCTCGGCGAGCGCAGGCCGGACGGGACACGTCAAATCACGGTGAAGTCGAACTTGGCCTTCTTGGCGACGCGCTTGCGGCGGTCCGAGCCGTAATAGGCAGGCCGCGCCTTGGCGCGGCGATCGGGACCGAAGAACTCGTTGGACACGATGAAGGGGCGCGGTGAATGGGTGGCCACCTGCAGCTTGGTCACCAGGGTTTTGGGACTGATCGGGACCGTCAGCACGTCGGTGACGCCCAGGTCGCGCGCCATTTCCACATTGCGGCGGCGGGCGCGTTCCTGGAATTCGAAAATCGGCAGCATGGGGTTGAGCATGGCCTCGTCGCGCCGCGCCGCCACCAGGAAAGGCCGTTCCTGGGCCTTGTTCATCCGCTCGTCGTAGAACACGGCATGGAAATGTTCCATGCCCAGCAGTTCCAGGGCGCGGCGGGCTTCCTCGACATGGATGATCTTGCCGACGCCGGAAATGTTCATGACCGAGCGCAGCAGCTGCAGGGTATGGGTTTTGGGACCCACCAGCAGCACGCGATGTTGCGAGAAATCCGTCCGTTCCATGAAAGCGCCCTTCGAGATACGAAAATTTGCGCCTTTTCCTTTTAAACGGGGTAAAAAGGACTGGTTAACCGAAGGTACATATGCGCCCAATTCTCACCCTGCTTCTTGTGCTCCCGCTGGCCGCCTGTGGCCTGTTTCAGAACAAGGAGATCCAGAAGCTGCGCAAGTCGCCCGACTACAAGGTCGGCTACCAAGATGGCTGCAACAGCGCCTATGGCCCCGACGCCAACAAGCGCCATGACGACACCATCGTGCGCGACGACAAGCAGTATGAGACCAACCGCGCCTATCATGTGGGTTGGGACCGCGGCATTCGCGCCTGCCGCAGCAGCGGCTATTCCGGCGGCAACCTGCCGGGGGTGGTACCCAGCGGCCCGGTTCCGGACCAGAATCCCGGCAATGGCGGCCGTCCGCGCGGGCTCTGAAGACAAAGGGCCAAATGACATTGGGGGCCGGGCGCTTTCGCGTCCGGCCCCCAATGCGTCTGGGCATTCCTAGGGGTACTAGATCGACCGGTTGCGCGCGGCGCGGGCTTCTTGATCGGCCCTGATCTGGGCTCGCACATCGGCAAGCCCTTCGGTCACGCGGCTTTCGGAATTGAGGTGGAACACCGAAAGGACGCCGAGGCCGCCGGCACACGCTGAACCACAATCCGCGCCCATCCGCGAGAGACCGCTAGCGGCGGACTGGATCATGGCGGGGGAGGTTAGCGCTGTGCCGGCGCCCGGGCGTCCCAGGCCAAGATCGGGCTCATGCGGCGTCAACAACGACACAAGACCGATCCAGAATACAGCCCGGAAAATCATGACACGCCCTTCGGTGTTTCCACGCGGGCAGCATCGCGTGCACCCCTTTGCCGGGTGCTTAGCTGTTTCTTTAAATTTGAAACTAACTGGCCGTTCCTCATACCAGGATCAACGCAAGCCTGCCGGGAACGTTTCGCTTTGATTCAAAAGCGCGGCGTGTTTGAATCAGATGTACTTAAAATTTTCGCAAAATTTGAATCGTCGTTAAGCCCAGCCCCGCGGACAGGCTGGGCGTCCATCAAAGTGCTTTAAAACATGGGGCGAAATAGCGGCACGCGCACGGGCCCGCCAACGTGATTATGCGGCGGCGCCAGGGGCAGGGGGAAGCGTGACGGTGGCGCGGAACCCTTGGCCCGGTTGGCTGTCCAGTTCCAGCGCGCCGCCATGCAGTTCGGCAAAGGCCTTGATCAGGGTCAGGCCCAGGCCCGCGCCCTTGGTGTGATGGGCGCCTTCGCCGCGGCCGGCATGTTCGAACGGCTCCAGGATACGGGCCAGGTCTTCTCCGGCCACGCCCTCGCCATTGTCTTCCACCGAGACTGTGACGCCCGCTTCGGTTGCCGAAACCGACAAGGTAATCCTGTTGCCGGTGGTGAAACTGACGGCATTCTCCATCAGCGCGTGCATCATGGCGGTGAAGACCGCTTCGTCGGCCTGGACCATCAGGCCCACCGGGCAACGGTCGGCATCGATCTCGATGCCGCACGCCGTGGCCCGCGACAGGAAGACCTCGCGCATCATCCACAGCACCCCGCCCGCATCCATCGGCGTCAGGCGCAGATCGTAGCGGCCGGCCGATATCTTGGTGAGGTCCATGATCTGGTTGATGATCTTGAGCAGGTTGTCGCCGCCCTGGTGCACAAGCCCGGCATATTCGCGGATCTGGGCGGGTGTCATGTTGTCCGCCAGCGTCGCCATCAGGTCCGAGAAGCCCAGGATGGCATTCAGCGGCGTCTTCAGTTCGTGGCCCATGGTGCGCAGAAGCGTGGTCTTGGCGCTGTTGACGCTGGCGCTGGTCTGATCCAGCCGGTGCGCCAGGTCGGCGAGGTAGGATTGCTGCTTTTCGGCCTGGGCATTGGCGTCGGCCAGGGCATGTTCCTGTTCGGCCAGCGCGGCTTCGGCCCGCACCTTGTCGGTAACATCGGTGAAGATCATCACCCGCCCGCCGCTGGGGCTGGCGCGGTCGCGCACCAGATAGGCTTCACCTGTGCTGGTGCGGATGGTGGTGGCGCCGGCTGTGTCGCGATGACTTTTGAAGCGCCGCTCCAGCCATTTTTCGGGTGTCTCGTCCAGCACGATACGCCCGCTATAGGCGCCCTGGGCGGCGATTTCCGGAAAGGTCTTGCCCATAAGCTGGTCCAGGGTCCTCACCCCGCACAGTTGGGCGTACAGTTCATTGGCCAGGATAAGCTTGTCGCCCGCGTCAAAGAAGGCGAAGGCTTCCGCCGATAGGGAGACGGCTTCCTGCAGTCGCGCCATCTGGGCGCGGGCGGCCGTGACGTCGGTCCACAGCAACACGGTGCGGCCACTCTGGTCGCGGCGGGCCTTGATCTCCACCACCCGATGGCCGGACATCGGCACGTCCAGCGGCGCGAACGCGTCCTTCTTCAACTGGCGCAGTCGCCGGGTGATGAAGGCTTTGGCGCCGCCCGCCAGCGCGGAAGCGGCGATCTCGCCGCCTTCGATCTCCAGCCGGATCAGGTCTTCATAGGTGTGCCCCACCAGCGTTTGGTGCGGCGGGAAAGAGCGGAACAGGTAATTGAGATGGGCATTGGCATGCACCAGCCGGCCGTCCGCGTCGAAGATGGTGATGGCGCAGCGCAGACAGTCCAACGCCGCCAGAAGCGCCGCGGCGTCTTCTGTGTCCTGCGTGTGTGCCAAATGCGCGTGCTGAGGCAAGGCCATTCCTGTGCTGGTGACCGTCCGGGCCAGCATATTGGGCGGTTTTGCCTTGCGGATTGGTTAGGGTGGGTCTCCAAACTTGGTGCGGTTCAGTACCGGTTTCCCGCCCAGGCCCGAATCGCGGCATTCTGTGGCGGAAAAGACGAATCGCGGCGTCATCCGGTCTGGCAATCCTTGTGGAAAACTGAACGGCGAGCGGCGCGCTTCAGATTTCGTTAAGTCTGCGAGACCGACACTGCCTGCGCGAGGCACCAAAGCTTAATGGCCATTAACACAAACAGCATTTCTGATCCCAGGACGCAGCGCCGGCAGTTCGTGCTGGTGCAGGCGGCCAAGGCCAGTGTGGGCGTGGCGCTGGGGCTTGCCTTTTTCGGTGTGGCGGGCCACCCCGACCTGGCCGAGGCCATCGCCCTTGCCGGATTGGCCGCGCCCGGCGTGCTGGCGATCCTGGGACTGACCGCCGTGCCGTTGGCGCGGCTGGAACAGATCGGGCTGGCGGGCTTTGCCGCGCTGATCGGATATCTGGCGCTGCTGACGGGTGGAATGGCATCGCCGCTGGTGGTGTGGTTCGCGCTGGTTCCTGCCGAAGGCGCTTTGTCGGGCGGCCGCCCGGCGGTGGTGCGCGCAGGCGTGGCGGCGGGTGCGGCGCTCCTGATCGTGGCTTGTGTCCAGGCGACGGGCCATCTGCCCGCCTCGCGGCTGGCCTATCCCGGCGCGCTGCCGCTGTGGGAAATCTACGCCTGTTCGGTGCTGGCGGCGCTGGTGCAGGCGGTGCTGATCGCCGCCGCCGCCCAGGATCGCCAGCGCGCCGCCGATGCCGCCGCCGCCGAAGGCGCGGCGATGTACCGTTTCCTGGCCGACAATGCGATGGACCTGATTACCCGCCATTCACCGGATGGGCGCATCCGTTTCGCCAGCCCCGCGACCGTTGCGCTGCTGGGGCGGCTGCCCGACGAAATCCTGGGACAGCCCATGCCGGCCATTGTGCATCCCGACGACCTGGACGCGGTGCAGGCGGCGCTGATGGAATCCAGCTATCACGGCCGCGCCGGCAGCGCCGAAGTGCGGCTGCGCCACAAGGACGGCCATTTTGTATGGGCGGAGATTCGCTGCCGCCCGGCGCGCGAAATCGCCGGCGAGCCCGCCGACATCGTGGCGGTGACCCGCGACATTTCCGAGCGCAAGCAGCAGGAAGGCGCGCTGGTGGAGGCGCGCGATGCCGCGCTGGCCGCCAACCGCGCCAAGTCGCGCTTTCTGGCGAACATGAGCAATGAACTGCGCACGCCGTTGAACGCCATTATCGGATTTTCCGAAGTGATGACGCGCGAGATGTTCGGACCCGTGGGCCCGCGCTACCAGGAATATTCCCGCCTGATCCATGAATCGGGCGGCCATCTGCTGGAGCTGATCAATTCGGTGCTGGACATGTCCAAGATCGAGGCCGGCAAGTTCGAGCTGGCCGAGGAGCTGTTCGATCTGGGCGACACCGCCGAAAGCGCCGTGCGCTTTTTGAAAATCCCGGCCGAGCGGGCCGGCGTGGCGTTGAAGCTGGACATTGCGGTGAGCGCGCGGCTGGTGTTCGCCGATCGCCGCGCCGTGAAACAGATTCTGGTGAACCTGCTTTCCAATGGCGTGAAGTATACCCCGCCCGGCGGCACGGTGTGTGTGACGGCGCGCGCCGAAAAGGGCATCGAGATCGTGGTGCACGACACCGGCACCGGCATTTCTAAGGCGGATCTGGCGCGGCTGGGCCAGCCTTTCGAGCAGGTAGAGAATGCCGAAACCCGCGCCAAGGAAGGCACCGGCCTGGGCCTGGCGCTGGTCAAGGCGCTGGCGGCGATGCATGGCGGCGAAGCGGTGCTGACCTCGGCGCTGGGCGAAGGCACCACCGTCACGGTGCGGTTGCCCAACGCCGCGGTGGATGCCAAGGGCGAGCGGCTGGCCAACAGCAAGGTTCTCCCCTTCCGCGCCGCCTGATACAAAAGATCATGGAAGCAACGCCGCGCCTCAAAGCCGGAATTTTCGTGCGCGCCCTGACGCGCCGCGTGGAAGTGGCGGGCGCTGCGGCCTTTGTCGTGCGCATGGGCTCGGAAGAAGCGGGCGCCGTCATCCTGCGCATCAACCGGCTGGACGGGACGGTCCTGGTGCTGAACCAGACACGCGATGGTCTGGGCCGGCTGGTCTGGGCCCAGCCTTTGGGCGGCTGGACCGACGAGAGGCGCGCCGGCGACTGGTGTGACAAACAGGTAAAGTTCGATCCCGATCTGTGGATCGTGGAAGTCGAGGACCCGCAGGGCCGCGCTTTTGTGGACGAACCGATCGTGTAGCCTGCATCCATCGGCGCGGGCAAAGGCCAATCACGCACATGACACAGCAACAACTGATCCAGACCTTCCTTCCCATCCTGATCCTGTTGCCGGTGCTGTATTTCCGCATGCGCCGCATGACCAAAGCGCAGCCACTGAAGCTGAACCGGCTGTGGATCCGCCCCGCCATCATCCTGGCCGTTGTGGCGCTGGTCCTTCTGGCGCCCCAGCCCGGCCATCACGCCGTGCGCCACTTCATCATGCTGGACTGGGCCTGGCTGGCAGTCGCGGCGGGGATCGGCGCAGTGGGCGGCTGGTACTGGGGCCGCACCATGGCCATCGACGTCCATCCCGAGGACGGCACCCTGATGGTCAGTGGCGGCCAGGCCGCCATCCTGGTGCTGGTGATGCTGGTGCTGCTGCGGCTGGGCCTGCGCACCGGCCTGGAAGTGGAGGGCAAGGCCCTGAACCTGGATGCGCTCCTGATCTCGGACGCCTCCATCATCTTCACCGCGGCGCTGTTCACGGTGCGCGCGGCGGAGATGTACATAAGGGCCCGGCGAATTATGGCACGGGCCTAAGTTCCGGTTGCCGGGACGGGCGGGGCCTGCTACCCCCCGGCCATGAGCCGTACCCCCGCCAGCGAAGCTGCTCGACGCAGGACTTTCGCCATCATCTCCCATCCCGACGCGGGCAAGACCACCTTGACCGAGCACCTGCTTTTGCTGGGCGGCGCGATCCATGCTGCCGGCCGGGTCAAGGCGCGCGGCGAGGCCCGCCGCGCCAAGTCCGACTGGATGAAGATCGAGCAGGAGCGCGGCATCTCGGTCACCTCGGCGGTGATGACGTTCGAGTATCAGGATGCGGTATTCAACCTGCTGGACACGCCGGGCCATGAAGACTTTTCGGAAGACACCTACCGCACCCTGACGGCGGCGGATTCGGCGGTGATGGTGATCGACGCCGCCAAGGGCATCGAAGCCCAGACCCGCAAACTGTTCGAGGTCTGCCGGCTGCGCGACATCCCGATCATGACCTTCGTCAACAAGATGGACCGCGAGGCGCGCGATCCCTTCGAACTGCTGGACGAGATTTCCGATCAGCTGCAGATCGAAACCGCGCCCATGATGTGGCCGGCCGGCATGGGTCTGAACTTCAAGGGCATCCAGGACCTGAACAGGGACACGTTTATTCCCTTCAACGACGGCAAGCTGGACGCCGAATTGAAGGCCAAGCTGGACGAGGATGTGAGTTTGGCGCGCGAGGGGTTGCCGCGCTTTGATCTGGCCACCTATCGCGAGGGTCACCTGTCGCCGGTCTATTTCGGCAGCGCCTTGAAGAATTTCGGCGTGGCCCAGCTTCTGGATGCGCTGACCGAATATGCGCCGCCGCCGCGCGCCCAGGCGGCGATCGGCCGTGCCGCGGAACCCGGCGACAAGGAAGTCACCGGCTTTGTCTTCAAGGTGCAGGCCAACATGGACCCCAACCACCGCGACCGGGTGGCGTTCCTGCGCCTGGCCTCGGGCGAGTTTCGCCGCAACATGAAGCTGAAACAGTCGGGCACCGGCAAGACCATCGGCGTGCACAATCCCATCCTGTTCTTCGCCTCCGAGCGCGAGACGGTGGACGAGGCCTGGCCCGGCGACATTATTGGCATTCCCAATCACGGCGTGTTGCGTGTCGGCGATACCCTGTCGGAATCGGGTAATGTGGTGTTCACCGGCATTCCCAACTTCGCGCCGGAAATATTGCGCCGGGTGCGGCTGTCCGATCCCATGAAACAGAAGCATCTGGCGCGCGCGCTGGAGAGCCTGGCGGAAGAAGGCGTCACCCAGGTGTTCAAGCCGGTCATCGGTTCGCAATGGATCGTCGGCGTGGTGGGCGCGCTGCAGCTGGACGTGCTGAAGTCGCGGCTGGTGGCCGAATATGACCTGGACGCCGAGCTGGAAGCCTCGCCCTACGACGCCGCCCGCTGGCTGGCAGGCAGTGAGGCGGAACTGGAAAAATTCTCAAACGCCAACAAGGGCGGCATGGCGACCGATCGCGACGGCGCGCCGGTGTTCCTGTCCAAGAGCGCCTGGGAAATCGGCTATGTCGCCGACCGCTTTCCGAATGTGAAGTTTTTGAAGACGCGCGAGCGTCATGAAGTCCACGCCGAAAACTAGCGTTCGCCGCGCGGCAGCGTCAGCCGATCAAGGCCCAGCCGTCCGGATAATAGCCGTTGAAGTTGGAGCGCGATGACACGGTGTAGGCGCCCATGGCGTCGAACAGCACATAGTCGCCATTGGCGATGCTGTTGGGCAGCATCACGGGGCGCGGCAGCACATCGGCGGAGTCGCAAGTCGGGCCATAGGCGCGGAATGGCCGTTTTTCGCCGCTCAACGGCTTGGCTTTGCCCTTTGTGTCCAAGGTAAAGCCGCTGGGCGGATAATCTTCGTCGAAGCTGATGAAGCGTTGCTCGTCGAAACTGCCATAGATGCCGTCATTGAGATACAACCGGTCGCCCCGCCGCATCACAACCTGGGTCACCAGCGAAATGCCCGGGGCGCACAAGGCGCGGCCCGGCTCGCACATCACGTTCAAATCGGGGCGACCCAACGTGGTCAGGGCTTCCTTGATCATGTCGAAATACCAGTGATAGGGCGGCGGCTCCTGCCCCGAATAGGCGGCCGGAAATCCGCCGCCGATATCCAGCGCGGCGATGTCCACGCCCGCCAGGG
>JBBQBL010000057.1:0-12506 GCA_038317805.1 Micropepsales bacterium | reverse complement strand
ACAGCCCGTCGTTCTGCATCCTGGCTTCAAAGCCCTTGCGCGCGGACTGGACGGTCTGCGGCAGCCAGATCACCGCCTTGAAGCCGGAGTTCTGCGGCAGGATCTGATGCGCGAAGGCGGAAAATTCCCAGCGCGTGACATCGTGCGAGGCCGAGACGAAAGCGTGGATCGCCGCCAGCGATGTGACATGGCGTTCCACCGAGTTCTTGAAATTGGTGGCGTAGTAGCTGGCGTTGCGCTGGAACTGCTGACGGCCCAGATTGTGATAATAGCCGCGCACGGCGAACACCACGAACACAGATAGCAGAATGCCGGCGATGACCACCGATATCACGGGCAGGAAATCACTTTTGCTGTTCTTGGTGGGTTCGGAAGCAAGCATCAGGCGCAGGCCGCAGGAAAACGCCAGAAAAGTTAACAGCGCCAGCGCTAAAGCCCGGTTAAAGCGAACCGCTTCTTCGCTTCATTATGACCACATGATTTACCATCAAAGTTCCCTGTCAGTGTACGGACGGATACGTTGACAAGGCTAAAGTTCCATCGGGTCTTGGCCCACCGCGATGTTGCCAGTGAAATCGGGACGCACCGCATCAGCATAATGGCGGGCAACACGCACTGCACGAATGCTTATTTATAGCGTTGCAGCATGGGCAGGGCTTGCTGGACACAGGCGCGTCCTTCGGCGATCGCTTCCTTGGCGCGGTTGAACTCCATCAGGCCGAAGTCCGCCAGGCGCGGCACCAGCAGGACGTGTGGCGGCTCGCCGGCCAGACGCGAGCGGGTGATCTGGTCCTGCATGATATTGATGGAATTCGTCAGCACGTCGAAATAGCCCGGCTCCGTCGGTCCCTTGGTCAAAAGACGTGACGCGATCTGCGCCGCATGGTCCTGCAGGGATGCCGGCAGTTGGTTCAGCATCCGCTGGACGAATTCTCCCGAAATGTGTTCAGGGCCGGCCGGCAGATTTGCCTCGTCCTGAAAGCGCCGTCCCAGAAGGTCGCCGTTGAGATTGACCGCGATGACCACTTCGGCGCCCAGGGCCCGGCAGACGGACACCGGCACGGGATTGGTGAGGCCGCCATCAACCAGCCACTTGGAGTCCAGTGCGACCGGACTGAAAATTCCCGGCAAAGCGAGCGAAGCCCGCACCGCTTCGTCGATGGGTCCGGCTTGCAGCCAGATTTCCCGCCCCGTGCGCAGATCGGTGGCAACTGCCGCAAAGGGTTTGGAATAGCTTTCGATCGGGGCAGCGATGCCAAGTGTGCCGAGCAATTCCGTCACCCGCTTGCCGTCTATCAACCCGCCGCCGGAGAGTCGCACGTCAAACAGGCTTGCCACGTCCCGCCAGGTGGCCGCCTCCACCCATTGTTGGAGAGCGGGCAACCGCCCGGCGACATGGGCCGCACCGACCAGGGCGCCGATCGACGTCCCGCAAATGATGTCGGGCTCGATACCGGCTTCCAGCAGGGCATCGATGATCCCGATGTGCGCGCACCCGCGTGCAGAGCCGCTGCCGAGTGCGAGGCCGATGCGAGGACGGATCATGAAAGGACAATAGGGACCGCGGTGGGTGCAGCCTTGATCCCGCGCAAATCACTGCATTGCCAATTTTAAAAGCCCGTCTCCGTGATGACGGTTTTCAGGCCTGGGGCTGGGGAACTTTGCGCGCGGCTAAAACGTTGCGCTGGGGTGATCTGAGAGCGACCGAAATGCGCAAAATGTTGATGATCGGCCTCGGCCTGTGCGCCCTGGGTGCGCTGTGGAAGGCCGAAGAGGAAGAAGACGGCATGGCCATCGCCCTGTCGCCCTTCCTGGCGGTGCTGGCGATCGAAACGGGCATTTTCCTCCTGCGCCGTCACCAGGGGTCCCTGCTGGGCTCGGTGCGGCCGAGCCGGTACTGATTCCATGAGCAGCACCAAGAACCCCGAAAACGAAGCGGAAAATCCGGCCCCCATGCCCCGGACACAGCAGGGTCAGGGCGGGCACTCCCATCACGGTGATCCGGAAGGTCAGCAGGGTGGCAGGAAGCCCAGGATGGCCCCGCGTCATGATGCCCCGCCGGGCCTTGAACAGGACAGCCTGGGCAACACCATTCCGCTGGAGAAACGCACCGAAGACGACCAGCAAAAAGCGCGTGCGGCGCAGCACAAACGCTGAGCGTCTGGTCCGCTTCCCGCCCTTCGGATAAGAAGGAGAAAAGAGCGGGGATGGGACAATGCGGAAATCGGTTGTGATGGTAGCGGCGTTGCTGCTGGCGGCGCCGGCTGCCCAGGCCCGTTCGATGCTTTATGTCGCCAACAGCCAGGGCGACGACATCACCGTCATCGACCTGGCGACACAAAAGATAACCACCACCTTCAAGGTCGGTCCCATTGTTCACGGCGTCTGCGCCCAGGCCGATGGGCGGCGCGCGTTTGCCACCATCGAATCCGAGAATGCGCTGAAGGTGATCGATACCAAGACCAACACCGTCACCGACACCATCGCGCTGGGCGGCCGGCCCAATGAATGCGCCGCCACCAGTGACGGCCATTATGTGGTGGTGCCGCTGCTGGCGCCCGCCAACAGCGCCGTGATTGTGGACATGACGGCGAAGAAGATCGTCAAGACCTTGCCGATCCATCATCCGCACAACTGCTTCACCCCCGAAGGCGGCAGCAACACGGTGGTCTATTGCGAGGAGCGCGACGCCTATCGCATCAACCGCATCGACATGAAGACCATGGAATATACCAACATGGTGCGGGTGGCGGGCGATCCACGTCCGTTCATCGTGACCCAGGACGAAAAGACGCTTTACACCGCCCTGAGCGGACTGCACGGCATGGCGATCATCGACATTCCCGGCAAGACCATGGCGCAGGTCATGCTGCCGCCCATGCCCTGGATGAATTGCCGGGTCGAGCCACCCAACACCCCGGTGCACGGCATCACCATGACGCCGGATGGCAAGAAGATCTGGATCACCTCGGTGTCCGACGCCGGCGTCTATGTCTATGACATTGCCAGCGGCAAGCTGGGCAAGAAGCTGACCGTGGGCGAGTGTCCCAACTGGATCAGCATGTCCAAGGACGGCAAATATGCCGGCGTCAGCAATGCCGATACCGACGACACCTCCATCATGGATGTGAAAGCGGAGAAGGAAATTGCCCGCATCAAGGTCGGCAAGGCGCCCAAGCGCGTGCTGGTGATCGATGTGCCGCAGGACTGATAACAGGACATATAGGGGAATAGTATGCGCAGGATCGTGATTGCGCTGGCAGTGATGCTGGCTTCAGGTGGGGCATTGGCCGCTGATGCGGTGAAGAAGGATCAGGGCATCCTGGACCGCCTTTATGCCAATACCGGCGTCTACAACAAGTCGGCGAGCGCCAAAGTGCCCGGCTTTGTCTCCGATCCCGCCTGGCCCGCGCCGTTGCCGCATAGCTGGCTGCTGGGCCAGATCGGCGGCCTTTATGTCGACCATCACAATCACATCTGGGTCTATAACCGGCCGCGCACCATGACCACCGATGAAGCGGCGTTGGATACCAGCGGCGGTTCGGGCGGAAAGAATGGACTGGGCTTTGCGCGCCCCAATGGCGCGCTGGCCGACTGCTGCAATGCCGCTCCCTCGGTGCTGGAGTTCGACACGGCAGGCAAGTTGCTGCGCGCCTGGGGCGGCCCGGCCGATCCGGGCTGGCTGGAAAGCCATTGCAAGGCGTCTGATGGGTGCATCTGGCCCAACAGCGAGCACGGCATCTATGTCGATCACAACGACAATGTCTGGATCGCGGGCAATGGCGCCAAGCCGGTGGACCCCGCGTCCGCCTGGACGACGCACAAAGATGGCGCCGACGGATTTGTCCTGAAGTTCGACATGAACGGCAATTTCAAGATGCGCATCGGCGGCACGCCCACCGCGCCGGCCAGCAACGACACCAGTGGTGGTATCAACGGCACGCCGCTGCTGTATCTGCCGGCCGACATGGTGGTGGATGCCAAGACCAACCGGCTTTATGTCGCCGACGGTTACGGCAATCGCCGCATCCTGATCGTGGACGCCAATACCGGAAAGTATATCGGCCATTTCGGCGCCTATGGCGGCAATCCGGTGGACGATGCCGCCGCGGCGGCGGGCGGCCGCTGGCTGCCCGATGCGGCCAAAGGCAACAAAAAGCCTGCCTTCTTCCGCAACCCGGTCCACTGCATCAAGCTGGCCGAAGACGGCAAGATCTATGTCTGCGACCGCGGCAATGACCGCATCCAGGTGTTCGATAGCAACAGCGCGGAACTGGGAAAGCCCTGCGGCAATCCCGGCGGCGTGGCGGGCAAGTGCGGCTTTGTGGCGGAGCAATGGATCAGCGGCAACACCGAGACAGTTCCCGCCATGCCGGGCACTTCGGTGTCGCTGAACTTCTCCAAGGACAAGGGGCAAAGCTGTCTCTATGTCGGCGACAATTCCAATATGACGATCTATCTGCTCAACCGCGCCAATTTGCAGGAGCTGGGACGGCTGGGCCGCTCGGGCCGCAATGCCGGCCAGTTCCACTGGCTGCACCAGGTCAGCCTGGACAGCCAGGGCAATATCTATACGGCGGAAGTCGATACCGGAAAGCGCATCCAGAAATTCGTGCGCTATGGCGCGGCGGGATGCAGCGGCACCGGCTCCGAAACGGTCGGGGGCGTGGCGAAGTAATGCGCAGCCGATTGGCAATGTTGTTGCCGGTTCTGGCCTTGCTGGCCGTCCCGGTGCTGGCCCAGGACACGGGTGGGATTGCCAAGCGCCTTTTGCAGCAGAGCGGCGTGCACCACCGCAGCGGCAAGACGCCGGATTTCCTGGTCGATCCCAGCTGGCCGCAGCAACTGCCCCATAACTGGATTCTGGGCCAGATCGGCGGTGTGTTCGTAGACCGCCACGATCACATCTGGGTTACGCAGAACCCGCGCACCCTGACCAATGATGAAACCGGCCTGGAGGCAGCGGTGCCGGGCTCTGCCGTGAGTGGCCTTGGTTTTGCGCGCGCCAACGGACCGATCTCCGATTGCTGCCGGGCGGCGCCTTCGGTGCTGGAATTCGATGCGAGCGGAAAGCTGCTCCAGGCCTGGGGCGGCGCGGCCGATCCCGGCTGGCTGGAAAAGCATTGCCGCAAGGAAGACGGGTGCATCTGGCCCAACAGCGAACACGGCATCTATGTCGACGACAAGGACAATGTCTGGCTCGGCGGCAGCAATCCGGGGCGCGCGCCGGCGGACCAGACGGCATGGACCACCAACCGCGAGGGTCCGGACGGTTTTGTCCTGAAGTTCGACCGGCAAGGCAATTTCAAGCTGCGTATCGGCGCGCCGGCCAAGGGCGCGTCCAGCAATGACGCCAATGGCGGTGTCAACGGAACGCCGCAACTGTTTCGCGCGGCCGACATGGTCATGGATCCGGCAACGAACCGGCTTTACATCGCCGACGGATACGGAAACCGGCGCATCGTGATCGTGGACGCCGATACTGGGAAGTATCTGGGCCATTTCGGCGCATATGGAAACAGCCCCGTAGACGAAAAAGCGGCGGCGGCGGGCGGCGCATGGCTGCAGGATGCCGCGAAGGGTAATCGCAAGCCGGCCTTCTTCCGCACGCCGGTTCACTGCGTGAAGATCGCAGATGACGGCAAGATCTATGTCTGCGATCGCGGCAACGACCGCATCCAGGTATTCGACAAGAACGATCCGGCGCTGGGCAAGCCCTGCAGCAATCCGGACGGTGTGGCGGGCCGGTGCGGATTCCTCGCCGAGCAGTGGATCAGCCCGAAGACCGAAACCATGCCTGTGCTGCCCGGTACCGCCGTGGCGGTCGGATTTTCGCGCGACAAGGCGCAGAGCTGCCTCTATGTCGGCGACAATACCAACATGACGATCTATGTCCTCAATCGAAAGACCTTGGGGGAAGTGGGCAGGCTGGGGCGCAGCGGCAAGATGGCAGGCCAGTTCCAATGGCTGCACCAGCTGAGTGTGGACAGCAAAGGCAACATTTATACCGGTGAGGTCGATACCGGAAAACGCATCCAGAAATTTGTGCGCTATGGCGCGGCAGGGTGCGGCGGCCTCGGCTCCAACACGGTGGGCGGAGCCGAATAATCAGGCGCGGGCGCGCCAGCCTTCCCATTGCAGCCATGCGGCGATGGCCACGCACAGGCTGGCGGTGATGATGGCCGCCGCCTCCAGGCTTTCGATGCCGATCAGGTATCCGAAGGTGTGGCACACGGTCAGGCCGAAGCAGGCATAGTTCCAGCGTTGCAGGCTTTTCCAGCCCGGCAGGCCCAGCTTGCGCAGGGAAGCATCGTTGGAGGTCACCAGCAGGGCCAGCAGGATCAAGGCGGCGAACAGGCCGGTGAAATTGGCAAAGCCGAACATGTCATGCCGTATCGGCACGAGATGTTCGTCGGCCTTCTCATAGACGTAATAGAGCCAGGGCCGCCCGCGCAGATGCACACATTGGCCCACTCCTGCATGCAGCACGCCCAGGATACCCGCCCAGATCCCGATATCGCGACGCAGATCCACCGACAGGGCCGGGGGCTTGCGGGTCAGGACACGCCAGGGACCGATCGCGAGGGTCACCGTCAGCAACACTAGAGCCGGCCAGGCGGTGGAAAAGCTCAGACGGGTGAGGATATCGGGATAGGGGCGGGTGACGTAGAAAAGCCAGACCACGGCCCAGGACGTGAGCGCCAAAGGAAGATGATGCCGGTAAAGGCGGCGCGACAGTCGGCGGTTCACGCCTAAACCGCGCTGGTGAATGTCGCCTGGGTCTTGGCAGTAACGTCTTCCAACGTCACGCCGGGCGCCAGTTCAACCAGTGTCAGACCCTTCTTGCCGCGCTCAAGCGTAAAGACGCAAAGATCGGTGATGATCATGTCCACGCATTGGGCGCCGGTCAGCGGCAGCTCGCATTTCTTCAGGATCTTGCTCTCGCCCGCCTTGTTGGTGTGCTCCATCACCACCACGATCTTCTTGACGCCGGCCACCAGGTCCATGGCGCCGCCCATGCCCTTGACCATCTTGCCCGGGATCATCCAGTTGGCGATGTCCCCGTCTTCGGACACTTCCATCGCGCCCAGCACCGACAGGTCGATATGGCCGCCGCGGATCATGCCGAAGCTGTCGGCCGAGGAGAAATAGCTGGTCATCGGCAATTCGGTGATGGTCTGCTTGCCTGCATTGATCAGGTCGGGGTCTTCTTCGCCCGGATAGGGGAAGGGGCCCATGCCCAACATGCCGTTCTCGCTCTGCAGGGTGACCTTCAGGCCATCGGGAATATAATTGGCCACCAGGGTCGGAATGCCGATGCCCAGGTTCACATAGAAGCCGTCCTTCAACTCGCGCGCGGCGCGGGCGGCGATGTCTTCGCGAGACCAGCCCATTACACGCCTCCCGTGGCGGGACGGGGACGCGTCGTCACCCGTTCGATCAGCTTCTTGTAGTCGCGCCCCTGCAGGATGCGCTGCACGAAAATTCCCGGCGTGTGGATGTTGTCCGGGTCCAGCTGGCCGGGCTCGACCAGTTCTTCGACTTCGGCGATGGTGACCTTGCCGGCCGTGGCCATCACCGGATTGAAATTGCGCGCGGTCTTGCGATAGACGAGGTTGCCTTCGGTGTCGCCCTTCCACGCCTTGACGATGGACAGGTCCGCCTTCAGCCAGCGCTCCCGAACATAGGTGAGGCCGTCGAATTCTTCGGTGGGCTTGCCGTCCGCCACCACCGTGCCGACGCCGGTGCGGGTGTAGAAAGCGAGAATGCCGGCGCCGCCGGCGCGGATGCGTTCCGCCAATGTGCCTTGCGGATTCAGCTCCAGTTCCAGCTTGCCGGTGAGGTACAGCTCCTCGAACAGCTTGTTCTCGCCGACATAGGACGAGATCATCTTCTTGATTTGGCCATTGTTCAGCAGCACCCACAGGCCCAGCCCGTCAGCGCCGCAATTGTTGGCGATCAAGGTGATGTTCCGGGTCCCATCTTCCTTCAAGGCGGCGATCAGGTTTTCGGGATTGCCCGACAGGCCGAAGCCGCCCGACATCACGGTCATGCCGTCGAAGGTCAGGCCTTTGAGGGCCGACGCGGCATCGGGATAGACTTTGCTTTGGGCCACGGACGCTTTCCCTGTTCTTTCAAGCTAGTTCGCATTGCAGCATGGCCGTGCGCAAGAGACAAAGCGGCGCGCTTCCAACCCATTGATTTGTAATATTTTCTGCCTGTTCCTTGCCGCCGTGCCGGGGGGCCGGTACAACCCCCGCCAACTTCGATTTCCAGCAGATTCCCATATGTCTTCTCAGAAACCCGTCAAACCCAAAGCCAGGCTGCCGCGCGGTTTCCGCGACCGCGGCGCCGCCGAGATCATGGCCGAGCAGAAGATGCTGGCCACTATCCGGGGCGTCTATGAAAGTTACGGCTTCGATCCCCTGGAGACGCCAGCCTTCGAATATACCGACGCGCTGGGCAAGTTTCTTCCCGACGTGGACCGCCCCAATGAAGGCGTGTTCTCGCTCAAGGATGACGACGAGCAATGGATGAGCCTGCGCTATGACCTGACGGCGCCCCTGGCCCGTCATGTTGCGGCCAACTTCCAGCACCTGGCCAAGCCGTTCCGCCGCTATCAGGTGGGCAGCGTGTGGCGCAACGAAAAGCCTGGTCCCGGCCGTTACCGCGAATTCACCCAATTCGATGCCGATACGGTGGGCAGCGCCAGCGCATCGGCCGATGCCGAACTGCTGATGATGCTGTCCGACACGCTGGAGGCGCTGGGCCTCAAGCGCGGCGATTACATTGTCAAGCTGAACAACCGCAAGCTTTTGGATGGCGTGCTGGAAGCCAGCGGCGTGGCGCTGGAAGATCGTGTCCGCCGGGGTATCGTCCTGCGCGCCATCGACAAGATTGACCGGCTGGGCGTGGAAGGTGTTTCGGCGCTGCTGGGCGAAGGCCGCAAGGACGAGTCCGGCGACTTTACCAAGGGCGCGGGCCTGACCGCCGACCAGGCGCATCGCATTCTGGCCTTTGTCGCGCCGGATGCGGCGGACGAAGATGCACACCTGCGCCAGATCGGCACCCTTGTGGGCTCCAGCGCTGTCGGCGCGGCTGGCCTTAATGAGTTGGAGCAGATCGTTCGCCTCTTGCAGGCGTGCGGCTATGGCCCCGATCGGGTGCTGTTCGATACTGGCGTGGTGCGCGGGCTCGACTATTACACTGGCGCGGTGTTCGAGGCGCAGCTGACATTCCCCATCCAGAACGAAGACGGCGACGAAGTCGTGTTCGGCTCGGTGGCGGGTGGCGGACGCTATGACGATCTGGTGGCGCGTTTCACCGGCCAGCAGGTTCCGGCCACCGGTGTGTCCATTGGCGTCTCGCGCCTGATGAGCGCATTGACCTCGCGCGGGCTGGTGGCGGCTGCCGCCTCGCCGCTGGTAGTGGTCACCGTGTTCGACAAGGCCGACGCTGCCGCCAGCTTCGCCATGGTGCAGGAATTGCGCGCCGCCGGCATTCGCGCCGAAGCCTATGTCGGCAACGGCAAGATGGGCGACCAGTTCAAGTATGCCGACAAGCGCGGCGCCGCCATCGCGGTGATCGAGGGCGGCGACGAACGCGCGCGCGGCGAAGTCACCCTGAAAGACCTGGCGCTGGGCGCCGAGCTGGCCAAGTCGGTGGAAAGCCGCGCCGAATGGGTTGCCAATCGCGAGGCACAGAGGAGCGTTTCGCGCGCGGCCCTGGTGGCCGAAGTAAAGGCGATGTTGAAGGGCAGGGCCTGATGGCCGCCTTTCCCTATTACGACAGCAAGGCGATCGATGCGCTGAACGGCCAGGCGGTGTCGCTGCTGGGCCTGTTCGCGTCGCGCGGCTATGGCCGCGAAGAACCGGCGGTGCTGCAGCCGGCCGAAATTTTCCTGGACCGCTCCGGCGAAGAAATCCGCCGCCGCACCTTCACCCTGATGGACCCGTCGGGCCGCGAACTGTGCCTGCGCCCCGATCTCACCATTCCCATCTGCCGCGAAGCGGTGATGAGCAAGCGCAGTTTCCCGGCGCGTATCGCCTACAATGGCCTTGTCTTCCGTCACCAGCCGGGTGAGCCGCATCGTCCCACCCAGTTCTTTCAGGCCGGTGTAGAACTGCTGGGCCTGGAAGACCGCGCCGCGGGCGAAACCGAAATCCTGTCCCTGGTGGTGGATGCGCTGAAGGTCTGCGGCCTGTCGGATTTCACCATCCGCATGGGCGATCTGGCGCTGTTCAATGCGCTGGTGGATGCGCTGGCGCTGCCGGCGGGCTGGCGCTCGCGCCTGAAGCGCCACTTCTGGCGCGCGGGCTATGTCGAAAGCCTGCTCTATTGGCTGGGTCATGGCGATGGCAAGGCCAAGCTGCCGGGCACGCGTGAAGAGATCGTAGCTTTGCTGGATGCGCGCGGCGACGCGCCCATGGCGGGGCGAACGCGCGAGGATATTATTACCCGTGCCCTGGACCGGGCGGCGGACGCCGCGAAGTTGCATCTGGATGCCAAGGTCGCCGACGCCATCGCCCAGTTGCTGGACATTTCCGGCCCTGCTGAAGAGGCGTTGGCCAAGGTGCGCGCACTTCTGGCGACGGCCGGCATCAACCTGGACCCGCAGCTTGCGGCGATGGATGCGCGGCTTGCAACCTTGAAATCGCTGAACATCGACCCGGCGCGGGTGCAGTTCACCGCCCATTTCGGCCGCAACATGGAATATTACACTGGTTTTGTGTTCGAGCTTTGGGCGCGGGACAAGGAAGGCCCGGTGCAGATCGCCGGCGGCGGCCGCTATGACTCCATGATGGAAATGCTGGGCGCCAAAAAGCCGGTCAGCGCCATCGGCTGCGCCATCCGCACCGAGCGCGTGCTGGCCGCCAAGCGGGGGGGCAAGTGATGCTGACGCTTGCCATTCCGTCGAAAGGCCGCCTCAAGGACAATTGCAACGCCTGGTTCGCCGAGCGGGGCGTCGTCATGGAACAGACCGCCGGCGCGCGCGGCTATCGCGCCAGCTTTGCCGGCATGCCCAATGTCGAAGTCATGCTGTTGTCGGCGGGCGAAATCGCCTCGTCGCTGTTGGCCGGCGACATTCATCTGGGCATTACCGGCGAGGACTTGCTGCGCGAAGAAGCGCCGGAGCTGACGGGTCGCATGCACCTGATCAAGCCCTTGGGCTTCGGTTTTGCCGATGTGGTGGTGGCGGTGTCGGCTTACTGGATCGATGTGGCGACCATGGCGGACCTGGACGATGTCTGCGCCGCTTATGCCGGCAAGCACAAGCGCCGTCTGCGGGTGGCGACCAAGTATGCCCAGTTGACGCGGCAGTTCTTCGCCCTCAACCGCATTTCTGATTACCGCATCGTGCCCAGCGCCGGCGCCACCGAAGGCGCACCGGCGGCCGGCACCGCCGAAGTGATCGTGGACATCACCACCACCGGCGCCACCCTGCGCGACAATGGGCTGAAGATCCTGGATGACGGCGTGATCCTGAAAAGCCAGGCGCAGCTGGCCGCCTCGCTCACCGCCGACTGGACCATCGAGGCGCGCAAGGCCTGCGAAGCGTTGCTCACCCGGCTTGAACCGGCCGGTCCGCTCTATTCCGCCCTGGCGGCGCAGCTTCCGCGCTAGGGCTGCTGCGCGGTGTCCCGCATGTCGGGATCGGCGATATGTTCTTTTTTCCAGCGCATGGCCGCTTCGATGCGCGTGCGGCCCGAGGGATGGTCATAGAAAATGACTTCTTCCCACTTGCCCGGCTCCAGCTTGCGATAGGTGGACAGCTTCAGCATGACCGTCGCGAAAGCATCGGGCTTGCGCACGGCATTCAGCCCGAAAATGTCGGCCTGGTATTCGGTGGTGCGGGAAATCGTGTTGGTTACCGGTGTCGCCAGGAACATGTAGATATTGGCCAGCGCGATCAGCAGCGGCAGCCCCGCCACGTCGCTCAGTTTTCGCACCTGCCATTGGCCGCCGAACATGTCACAGGCCATCAGGAAGCCGCGGTTGACGAAGGCAAACCCTACCAGGATCACCACCGCCGTTAGCAGAAGCAGGCGGGTCATGTGATCCATCACATAATGGCCCATCTCATGGCCCAGTACCGCCAGCACTTCGTCCGGCGTACCTTGTTTCAGCAGGTTGTCGTTGAGTGAAATACGTGCGGTGCCGAACAACCCGGAGACATTGGCGGAAACGCGCTTGGATTGGCGCGACGCATCCACCAGCCAGACATTGTCGACCGGCACATCATTGGCGCGGGCCAGCGACAGGATCTGTGATTTCAATGGGCTGGGCGGCAACGGAGAATAATGATTGTAGAGCGGGGCGACGAATACCGGCCAGATCACGACCGTTATGACTTCGAAGGCGACCATCAGGCCTGCGCCCCACACCCACCAGCCTTCGCGCGCCCGGCGAATGGCGGCATAAAGCACCGGCAAGAGCAGAACCATGGCAGCGAAGTTCAGGGCGAATCCGATGCCAAAGTCTCCCAGCCATTGCCAGAAATTCTG
>JBBQBL010000056.1:0-12754 GCA_038317805.1 Micropepsales bacterium | reverse complement strand
GACGGCAGGTCGCTGACACCGGGCGCGCACCAGGGCGCCCAGAGGTTCAAGAGCACATAGCGGCCCTTGAATGCAGCCAGCGCATGCCGGCCACCCTTGCCGTCGGCAAAACTCACCGCCGGGGCGGCTTTGGGGGCTTTTTCCAGCGCCAGCACGGCCAGGGATGGCGGCGGCTCGATCCCCTGATGGACAGAAAGCAGGCCTCTCGCATATAGGATGCCCATTGCCAGCGCGACAATCACGGCCAGACTGATGATGATTTTCTTGGTCATGGGCCTTCGGAAGAAAAGATGAGCACGAACAAAATGTGGGGCGGACGTTTCCAGTCCGGACCCGCCGATATCATGAGGGAGATTACCCCCTCGATCGATTTCGACAAGCGCCTCGCCGCCGAGGATATCGCGGGGTCGCGGGCGCATTGCCGCATGCTGGCCAGCGAAGGCATCATCGCCAAGGATGACGGGCTGAAGATCCTGGATGGATTGACGGCCATCGAAAAGGAACTCGCCGAGGGCAAGTTTGTCTTCAAGCGCGAGCTGGAAGACATCCATCTCAATATCGAATCCCGGCTGGCCGAGCTGATCGGCCCGGTGGCCGGCCGGCTGCACACCGCCCGTTCGCGCAACGACCAGGTGGTGACCGATTTCCGGCTGTGGGTGCGCGCCGCCTGCGAGCGCGCCGATGCGGGCCTGAAGGCCTTGCAGCTGGCGTTGCTGGGACAGGCCGAACAGCACACCGACACCATCATGCCGGGCTTCACCCATATGCAGGTGGCGCAGCCCGTCACCTTCAGCCATCACATGCTGGCCTATGTCGAAATGTTCGGGCGCGACCGCGGCCGCTTCGAGGATGCCAAGAAGCGGCTGAACGAATCCCCGCTGGGCGCCGCCGCGCTGGCAGGCACGTCATTCCCCATCGACCGCGACGCCACCGCCAAGAGCCTGGGCTTCATCAGGCCGATGCGCAATTCCATGGACGCCATTTCGGCGCGCGACTTCGCGCTGGAATATCTGGCGGCCTGCACCATCGCGGCCGTGCACCTGTCACGGCTTGCGGGCGAGCTGGTGCAATGGTCCACGCCGGCCTTCGGCTTTGTGAAGTTGTCGGACGCCTTCACCACCGGCTCGTCCATCATGCCGCAGAAGCGCAATCCTGACGCCGCCGAACTGGTGCGTGGCAAGACGGGCCGCGTGCTGGGCGATTTCGTGGCGCTGGCCACCGTGGTCAAGGGACTGGTGCTGACCTATGGCACCGACCTGCAGGAAGACAAGGAGCGGGTGTTCGACGCCGCCGACACGCTGGAGCTTTGCCTGGCTGCCATGGCGGCCATGATGGCCGACCTGACGGCGCAGCCTAAAGCGATGCGCGCTGCCTGCGTGGCGGGCTTTCCCACCGCCACCGATCTGGCCGACTGGGTGGTGCGGGTATTGAAAAAGCCGTTCCGCGAGGCCCATCACATTTCCGGCTCCATCGTGAAGCTGGCCGAGGACAAGGGCGTGACCCTGGACAAGCTGTCGCTCGCCGACATGCAGACGGTCGAGCCCGCGATCACGGACGAAGTGTTCAAGGTGCTATCCTTGGACGCATCGGTGAATTCGCGCATGAGCCTGGGCGGCACCGCGCCGGCGCGGGTGAAGGAACAGCTCAACCATTGGCGAGGAGTGTTGAAATGAGAAAGCTCATTATTCTTGCCTTGCTGGCGGTTGCCCTCACCGGCTGTGGCGTGAAGAACGACCTGATCAAGCCCAACGGCCAATCCACCACGCGCGACGACAACAATCCCTCTAAGCCCCCTTATCCTCTGGGACGTTAGTGAATCACTTTCAATACAAGGACGGCGTGCTGTGCGCGGAAGGCGTGCGGCTGGACCTGCTGGCTGAAAAAGTCGGCACGCCTTTCTATTGCTATTCCACCGCCACCTTTGCGCGGCACTACAAGGTCTTCGTGGACGCGGTCCCTGCCGGATCGCTGGTGGCTTATGCCATCAAGGCCAATGACAACCTGGCGGTGCTGAAAACCCTGGCCCAGTTGGGCGCGGGCGCCGATGTGGTGTCGGGCGGCGAGCTGGCCAAGGCGCTGGCGGCGGGTGTTCCGCCGGGCAAGATCGTGTTCTCCGGCGTCGGCAAGACCAAAGACGAAATGCGCAGCGCCCTGGAAGCGGGCATCTATCAGTTCAATGTCGAGAGCGAGCCGGAACTGGCGGCACTGGACGAAGTCGCGCGCTCACTCGGCAAGCGCGCGCCGATTACCTTGCGCGTCAATCCGGATGTCGATGCCAAGACCCATGCCAAGATCACCACCGGCACGGCGGAAACCAAGTTCGGCATTTCCTTCAGCCGCGCCCGTGAAGCGTATGCGCACGCGGCGAAGATGCCAGGCATCGAGATTGTCGGTGTGGATGTGCATATCGGCAGCCAGATCACCGAGCTGGAACCGTTCGAGACAGCCTTCACCCGCGTGCGCGAATTCGTCGGCATCTTGCGCGGCGACGGCCACAACATCACCCGTCTCGACCTGGGCGGCGGATTGGGCGTGCCGTACGAGAACAGCAACATGCCGCCGCCGGACCCCAGCGCCTATGGCGCCATGGTCGCGCGCGTCACCAAGGATCTGGGCTGCACCCTGTCGTTTGAGCCGGGCCGGCTGATCGCCGCCAATGCCGGCGTGCTGGTCAGCAAGGTGATTTACGTCAAGAATGGCGAGGCCAAGGACTTTCTCATTATCGATGCGGGCATG
This sequence comes from Micropepsales bacterium, assembly GCA_038317805.1. Taxonomy (GTDB): domain Bacteria; phylum Pseudomonadota; class Alphaproteobacteria; order Micropepsales; family Micropepsaceae; genus Rhizomicrobium. The sequence goes on along the minus strand of JBBQBL010000056.1, from coordinate 10,018 downwards.
AACGACCTGATCCGCCCGGCCATGTACGAAGCCCATCACGAGATCGTGGCGGTGACGGAACCCAAGGTGGGTTCCCCGCGCCCGCGTTATGACGTGGTGGGGCCGGTGTGCGAGACATCCGATCTTTTCGCCTCCAGCCGGCCGCTGCCGGAACTCAAAAGCGGCGATCTTGTGGCGATCCTGTCGGCCGGCGCCTATGGCGCGGTGATGGCGGGCGATTACAATGCCCGTCCGCGGGTGCCGGAAGTCTTGGTTCACGGCGAACAATGGGGCATCGTAAGGCCCAGAGAGACGTATGCCGACCTCATCGCCAAGGACCGCATTCCAGACTGGCTTTCCAGCTAATCCGCTGGAGCGGCGCGTTGCGTTGGCGCGTGGCGTGCTGGCGATCGAGCGGTTGCTACCGCTGCTGTGGCCGGCTTTTGGTTTCTTCGGCTTTTACCTTGCCCTGGCCCTGACGGGCATTTTCGCCTTCATCCCCTGGCCGGTGCAGGCGCTGCTGCTGGCCGCCACCATCACTGCCGGCGCGCTGGCGCTTTATGACGGCTTCGAGAATTTCGCCTGGCCCCGCAGCCTGGACGCTGCCCGGCGGCTGGAGCGTGACAGCGGACTGGCGCACCGGCCCATCTCCGAACGCGATGACGTGCTGGTGGGTGATGATCCGGTGGCGCGCGCCTTGTGGGATCTGCACCGCGCCCGCGGCCTGCCGCAGAAATTCCGCATCGGCCTGCCCCGCGCCGGTATCGCCGCGCGCGATCCGCAAGGGCTGCGCTGGTATCTGTTGATCGCTGTCGCAGTCGGCCTGGTGCTGGCGCGCGGTGATACCGGGGCGCGGCTGGTCTCGGCCTTTGACAGCGGCGCGGGCGCCGCCGCCAGCCTGGACGCCTGGATCGATCCGCCGCCCTATACCGGCCTGCCGCTGACCTCGCTGCATGTCGGCGACACCGCCATCATCCAGGTGCCGCAAGGATCGGTGCTTAATTTGCGCGTGCATGGCGCGCCGCGCACGCCGGGCCTGGCGGCGGGCAACAACACCGCGCCACGCTTTGCCGGCGAGGACGGGGAATATTCCAGCAATGTGATCCTTTCTACCGGCGCACGCGTGCGGGTGCAGGTGGGCGGTCACGCCATCGGCAAATGGAATATCCAGGCCGTACCCGACGCCGTGCCGACCATCGCGCTGACCGCCACGCCGTCACCGACAGAACAGAAAGCCACCAAGTTCGCTTTCAAAAGCAGCGATGACTATGGCATCGCCAAGGTGCGCGCCGTGCTGACCCCGCAAAAGGGTCATGGCAAGCCGCTGGTGGTGGAACTGCCGCTGCCCGAATCCAACGCCAAAACGATAGACCAGGCCAGCTATGTCGATCTCACCGGCCATCCTTATGCCGGCCTGACGGTGACGGGCCATCTGGAAGCGCGCGACGCCATCGGCCAGACGGGGATGAGCGCGCCGGTCACCTTCAAGCTGCCGGCGCGGGTGTTCACCGATCCCCTGGCCCGCGCCCTGATCGAACAGCGCCAGCAACTGGCGACCAGCGATGCGGCCGGGCGCAAGACCGTGCTGCTGACCCTGGATGCCCTGACCATCGCGCCGGAGAAATTCTACCAGGGCAAGAACGACATTTTTCTGGCGCTGCGCAGCGCCTTTAACGGCGTCAAGAACGCCAAGACGGACGCGGATATCGCCCGCGTCGAGACCATTTTGTGGGAAACCGCCCTGAAGCTGGAGCGCGGCGGCCTGCTGTCGGCGGCCGAAGAACTGCGCAAGCTGCAGATCATGATCACCGCCGCGCTGGCCTCGGGCGCGCCGCAGGATGTGATCGACGAACTGCTCAAGCGCTACAATGAGGCGATGCAAAAATACATGGCGGCGTTGGCGGCCAATCCGCCGGCGCCGGGTGAACAGCAGCCCTTGCCGCCCGACGCCAAGACCATCGGGCAGAACGACATCCAGACCATGCTGGACATGATCAAGAAACTGACCCAGGCCGGTGATCGGCAGAAGGCGGCGCAGTTGCTCGCCATGCTGCAATCCATGCTGGAGAACATGCGCCTGACCCAGGGCCAGAATGGCCAAGGCTCGCCGCAGAACAAGGCGCTGAACGAGAAGCTGCAGAAATACGGCAACCTGATGGGCAAGCAGCGCGCGCTTCTGGACAAGACGTTCCGCCAGCAGCAGGGCCAGGCCGATCCCAAGGATGGCGGGCCGCAAGGACTGCAGAAACAGCAGAACAACCTGGAAAAGGAATTGCAGGATTCGCTGAAAGGCATGGACGGCAAGTCGGCGCAGAAGCTGCGCGAGGCCGGCAAGGCGATGGGCGATGCGCAAAGCGCGTTGGGCAAGAAGGATTTGACCAACGCCGGCAGCTCGCAAAACCAGGCGCTGGATGCGCTGCGCCAGGGGGCGCAGGCGCTGGCCGATGAATCCCAACAGGGCCAGGGCAAACAATCCGGCGGGCAGGATCCATTGGGCCGCGGCAACGCACCGCTCGGCAATTCGGGGGTGAAAATTCCGGGCGCCGCCGACCTGGCGCGGGCGCGAGAGATATTGGAAGAACTACGCCGCAGAGCCGCGCAGATGAACCGCTCGCAGCAGGAACGCGATTATCTGGATCGGTTGCTGAAGGCGTTCTGACCCCTCACCCTTCGACAGGCTCAGGGTGAGGACTGGAACAAATCCTCATGCTGAGCCTGTCGAAGCATGAGGGTGCGCTAACCCAACACCTTGCCGATATAGGGCAACCCGCGATAGCGCCCGGCATCGTCCATGCCATAGCCGATGACAAAATCATTGCCGACGGGAAAGCCGACATAATCGGCCTTGGCCAGGGCATCGGGCCGCTGCTTGTCGAGCATCACCGCGACCTGCACGCTGGCCGCGCCCGCCGCCTGGATTAGCGATACGGCCTTGGCGATGGTGCGTCCCGCATCCAGCACACCGTCCACCACCAGCACATGGCGGCCGGTGATTTCTTCCGACGGCCCCGCGATCATGGAGATGGCGCTGGCCACCCTCTTGTCGCCGTAAGAGCGCAGCCAGATCATTTCCACGTCCATGGCTGCGCCTTCCCAGGCCAGCGCGCGGAGCAGATCGGCGGCGAAGACAAAGCCGCCCACCAGAACGGGCATCACGATGTCGGGCACCAGCGGCGCCGATGCGATCTGGCGCGCCATCGCGCGCACCCGTTCCTGGATCTGTTCGGCGGAGAAAAGAACGTCGGGCGCCATCGCGGTTTACGGCCCGTCCTTGGCAAAACGCACTTCCAGGTGGCGCGCCGCGGCGGGCGGACTGGACAGCCGCGTCATGAAGGGGATCGACTGGCCCGGACCCAGCACCGTGGCCGTGGGCTTGAAGGTCCAGTGGTAAAGCTCGTGATTGCTGACATCGCTGAGGGTCACGCGCACCGTCTGCGGCACCGGCAACTGGCGCGAGCCGGCATTGACGATCACACCCGACACGGCCAGCACGACCTGGCCATCCTCGGTCTCGCGCTTGTAATCCACCTGGCGGAAATCGATTCCGCTGGCATTCACCTTCAGGCCCAGGCTGGAATAAACCCCGGCCGATTGCGGCCAGATCACCGCGATGTCCTGGCGATAGCGCACCGCCGACACCGCGATCAGCAGCACCACTGCGATCAGCCCGGCCCAGCCCGCCACCACGGCCAGCTTGGGACCCAGGGGACTGCGGGGCTCCGACGCCACCGCGGCCGGCGCAAAAGCGCGGGTGGGCGACGGATTGACGGGGAAAGGATCGGACGCGGGCCCCTCCGTGGGGGCCGGTGCGGGTGCCGCCTCGGCGGGGATTTCGGGGGCCGCTTCGGGCACAACCTCGCCCTCGCCCGGCTGGTGCCAGCTATGGCCGCATTTGGCGCAGCGGACCGTGCGTCCGGCAGCCGGAAACTTCGCCCCGTCGACGGAATAGCGCGTGTCACACGAGGGACAGGTGAGAATCATGCCCGGCCTGTTGAAATATCAGCGGAAAATAGGGGCCGGGGGCCATGACCGCAAGCGGCCTCACCGTTATGTTCGCCACATGGTTCGTTTTGAAAATGTCGGCATGCGCTATGGCTCGGGGCCCGAAGTGCTGCGCGATGTCAGTTTCTCGCTGGAGCCGGGGTCCTTCACCTTCCTGACCGGCCTGTCGGGGGCGGGCAAGACCACCCTGCTCAAGCTGATCTATGTGGCCGAACCGCCCAGCAGGGGCCTCATCACCCTGTTTGGGACCGAATTGGCCACCGCCAAGCGGCGCGACTTTCCGGCCATCCGCCGCCGCATCGGGGTGGTGTTCCAGGATTTCCGGCTGCTGGATCATCTGTCGGCCTTCGACAATGTCGCCTTGCCACTGCGGCTGGCGGGCAAGCGGGTGAGCGAATTCACCCATGACGTCAGCGAGCTTCTGTCCTGGGTGGGGCTGGGCGACCGGATGCAGGCGCGCCCTGCCACCCTGTCGGGCGGCGAGCAGCAGCGCGTCGCCATCGCCCGCGCCGTGGTGGCGCGGCCCGATCTTCTGATCGCCGACGAACCCACCGGCAACGTCGATCCGGAAATGGGCGCGCGCCTGATCCGGTTGATCGCCGAGCTCAACCGGCTGGGCACCACCGTGTTGATCGCCACCCATGACCGCGCCCTGATCGAAGCGACACGGGCGCGCGAGATGCGGCTGGTCGAAGGCCGGCTGGTGGAATTGAGAGCCAACGCATGAGTGATCGCGCGACATATATTCTTCCGCGCGACAAGGGCGCCGCACCGCTGGATTTCGTCATCGCGGTGATGGCTTTCCTGGCAGCGCTCGCGCTGGGCGCCTCGCTGGTGGCGACGCGCGCCGCGCATGGCTGGCAATCGGGACTGTCCGATCGCATCACCGTGCAGGTGATGCCGCCGGAACAGGGCGATGTGCGCGGCGGGCTGGAGGCGGAAACCAAGGCGGCGCTGGCGGTGCTGGACGCAACGCCGGGCATCGCCCATGCCAGCGCGCTGTCGGACGCAGAGATCAATGCTTTGGTGGAACCCTGGATCGGCAAGGATGGCGTGGTGTCGGGCATTCCCCTGCCCAAACTGATCGATGCCACCATCACCCCGGGCGAGGAACTGGATGTGACAGCACTGGCGGCCAAGCTGAAACAGGCGGCGCCCCACGCATCGGTGGACGATCATCGCCGCTGGATCACGCGATTGCGCGGCCTGGCTGACGCGGTGCGCTTTTCCGCCTATGGCATCCTGCTGCTGATCGCGGGCGCCACCGCCGCCGCGGTGTCCTTCGCCACCCGCGCCGGTCTGGATGCGCATCACGAGATGGTGGCGCTGCTGCACCAGATGGGCGCGCTGCCCGCCTTCATCGCCCGTGCCGTGGAATGGCATTATTTCGTGTCGGCGCTGTTTGCCGCCGCTTTGGGCACATTGTTCGCGGCGCTGTTCTTCCTAGGCGCCGGCGGGCTGGAAATCTTCGGGCTTGAGGCCGTGCCCTTCCTGCCACCCTTGTCGCTGGAATGGATCGAAATCCCCTGGCTTTTGGCGGTACCGGCCGTTACCGCGCTGATTGCCTGGGCCACAGCGCGTATTTCGGTGCTTCTGGTGGTAAAAGCCATCTATTGAGCGCGGCGAAAGCTGTTTGCTATTGTGCTGCTTCGCGATTGGAGCTGCGATTTGCGCGTTTTCCTGGCCGTGATTTTCCTGGCGCTGCTGGGCTATGCACTGGGCTTTGTGCTCTTTGTGTCCAGCCTACCTGTCGCGCCTGCCATCCTGCCCAAGGCCGACGGCATCGTCGCCCTGACCGGCGGCAATGAAAGGCTGGATACCGCCGTGGCGCTGCTGGAACGCGGCGTGGGCAAGCGGCTGCTGGTCAGCGGCGTGGCGACGGAAACCACCAAGGAAACGGTGGGCAAGATGTCGGATGGCGGCCCGCGCTTCGCCTGCTGCGCCGATATCGGCTATGCCGCCGAAGATACCCATGGCAATGCGCAAGAAGCCGCCGATTGGACGCGCGAACATCACTTCAACAGCCTGGTGATCGTCACCGGCCGCTATCACATGCCGCGCACCATGAAAGAATTCTCCGCCCTGCTGCCGGACGTTACGCTGATCGCCTATCCGGTGGAGCAGAACCGCGTCGCGCTGGGCGGCTGGTGGATGCATCCCAACACCGCCCAGCTCCTGCACCGCGAATATGTGAAATACCTCGCCAGCCTTGTGACCACGCGGCTGGCGCAGTGATAACCTTGTTGCGCTCCGCGCTGTTCCTGGCGTGGTTTCTTGTCGTCACAACCATTCTGTCGCTGATCTTCCTGCCGGTGCTCATCCTGCCGCGCGGCGCCACGATCTGGCTGGCGCGGGTCTGGTCGCGCGCCACATTTTTCGGATTGAAGATTTTTGCCGGCATCGACTGGGAAATTCGGGGGGACAAGCCCAAAGGCCCGGTACTGGTCGCCGCCAAGCATATGAGCATGTGGGATACGCTGGCGCTGTATTTGGCGCTGGATGCGCCGGCCATTGTGCTGAAACGCGAGCTGCTGCGCATTCCTTTCTATGGCTGGTTCTTGTGGAAGGCCACCGCGATCCCGATCGACCGCGCTGCGGGCGCCAGCGCGTTGCGCAAGATGGCGGCCAATGCGCGCGCCGTGCTGGATGAAGGCCGCCCCATCCTGATCTTTCCCGAGGGCACGCGCAAAAAACCCGGCGCGCCGCCCGACTACAAGCCCGGCGTGGCGGGGCTTTACACCATGCTGGACGTGCCATGTGTGCCGGTGGCGCTGAACTCCGGCGTCTACTGGACCGGCTTCCACAAAAGGCCGGGCACCATCGTACTGGAATTCCTGCCGCCCATTCCGCCTGGCCTGAAGCGCGTGGAATTCATGCGCCAGCTGGAAGAGCGGATCGAAACCGCTACCGCCCGATTGCTGCCATGAATACGCTGGCCAAACGCGCTTGCGGTCCCTGCACCGCCTGTTGCATCGATCTCAAGATCGTGGCGCCGGAACTGAAGAAGAAAGCGCGCGTGCCTTGTCCGCATCTGAGCGGCAAAGGTTGCGGCATCTACGAAACCCGTCCGAGCGTATGCCGCGAATTCCTGTGCGGCTGGCGATTGTTCGACGACATGGACAATAGCTGGCGCCCCGACCTGAGCGGCATCCTTGCGATGCGCCGCGCCCCGTCCGAAATGCCCGCCGCCTGGCAGAACGCGCCGTATGGCATGCACATGGTGGTCCTGACCGGCCAAGAAGCGGTCTTGCGCCCCGCCTTCCTGCGCTATGTGGCGCAGGCGATGGCGCGCGGCATTCCCATCTTCCTGTCCGCCGCTTCGCCCTACATCACGCTGAACGATCATGTGCCGGCCGGGGCCGACGCTGGCGTCCTCAAGCAGCGGCTGGCCGAGCTCTATCCCCTGCTGCATGCCGCCCGTTTCGGGGCCGGCCTGTGGCAGCGCATCCGCTTTCTCTACCGGCTGCAGATCGACCGGGGATACCAGAAATATCTAGGTAAATCAGCACCATAGAGGGTTGGAACGGCCGGGCACCAACCCCATATTAGGCAGACCGGCAAGCCAAGGTGGCGAACCCGGTGCCCGATATGGTTGTTACCCATCGATGAGCGATATCTCCCACCAGGTCTGGGACATGAAGTACCGGCTGAAGGCGCCGGACGGCACGCCTATGGACCGCGACGTAGCGGACAGCTGGACGCGTGTCGCCATGGCGTTGGCGCAAGCCGAACAGCCCGACAATCGCGTCGCCCGCGCCCAGGAATTCGCCCATGCCCTGGCGGGGCACAAGTTCCTGCCGGCGGGCCGCATCCTGGCCGGCGCCGGCACCGGGCGCAGCGTGACATTGTTCAACTGTTTCGTGATGGGGACCATCGAGGATTCCATGGACGGAATCTTCTCCGCCCTGCGCGAAGCGGCGCTGACACTGCAGCAGGGCGGGGGCATCGGCTATGATTTCTCCAGCCTGCGGCCCAAGGGCGCGCTGGTCCAGGGCGTGGGTGCCGATGCCTCCGGTCCGGTCTCCTTCATGGATGTGTGGGATTCGATGTGCCGCACCATCATGAGCGCAGGGAGCCGCCGCGGCGCCATGATGGCGACATTGCGCGTGGACCATCCCGACATCGAGGATTTCATCACCGCCAAGCGCACTCAGGGACGGCTGTCCAACTTCAACCTGTCGGTGCTGGTCAGCGACGCCTTCATGACGGCAGTGAAGAATGGCGATGACTGGAACCTGCAGTTCGGCGGCCGCGTCTATCGCACGGTAAAAGCCCGCGCGCTGTGGGACATCATCATGCGCGCCACCTATGACCAAGCCGAACCCGGCGTGATCTTCATCGACCGCATCAACCAGCAGAACAACCTGAGCTATTGCGAAACCATTGCCGCCACCAATCCCTGTGGCGAGCAGCCCTTGCCGCCCTATGGCGCCTGCCTGCTAGGCTCCATCAACCTGGCCAAGCTGGTGCGCCAGCCCTTCACCGATGACGCCGCGCTGGACATGGCCGAACTGGAACGGCTGGTCGGCAGTGCAGTGCGCATGATGGACAATGCCATCGACGTGTCGCGCTTTCCCCTTGAAGCCCAGGCGCAGGAAGCCCGCGCCAAACGGCGCATCGGGCTTGGGGTGACGGGCCTTGCTGATGCGCTGATCCAGTGCAAGACGCGCTATGGTTCGCCGCAAAGCCTGGAGCTGACCCGCACCTGGCTGGCAGCGGTCAGCCATGCCGCCTATCGTGCCAGCGTGGAGTTGGCACGCGAAAAAGGCCCTTTCCCGCTGTACGACATGAACCCCTATCTGTCGCGGCCGCACATTCAGGCGCTGCCGCCGGATATTTACAATTCGATTGCCGTCCATGGCATCCGCAACGCGCTGCTCACCTCGATTGCGCCCACCGGCACCATTTCGCTGTTCGCCGACAATGTCTCCAGCGGCATCGAGCCGGTGTTCGCCTTCAACTATACCCGCAAGGTGTTGCAGCCCGATGGCTCCAGGCGCGAGGAACAAGTCAGCGATTACGCCTTGCGCCTGTTCCAGAAGATGTTCGGCGCCGACACGACCTTGCCGGACTATTTCGTCACCGCCCAGACCTTGTCGCCGTCCGATCACCTGGCGGTGCAGGCCGCCGCCCAGCCTTTCGTGGACAGCGCCATTTCCAAGACTATCAATGTGCCGGCCTCGATCTCCTTCGAGGATTTCGCGCATGTCTATCTGGAAGCCTATGACCTGGGCTGCAAGGGCTGCACCACCTATCGCCCCAATGACGTGACCGGGTCAGTGCTGTCCGTGGAAGAGCCCGTCGCGCCGGTCCAAAGCACCGCCGACACGCAGGAGCCGGAGCTGCCGCTGCCGCCTCCCCCGCCCCGCGCCTCCAGCGGCGGCATCGTCTATATGACCCAGCCACTGGACCGGCCCGATGCGCTGTTGGGCCGCACCTACAAAATCAAATGGCTGGACAGCGATCACGCCTTCTACATCACCATCAACGACATCGAGAAGGACGGACGACGCCGGCCCTTCGAGGTGTTCATCAATTCCAAGAACATGGAAGCCTATGCCTGGGCGCTGGCCCTGACCCGCATGATCTCGGCGGTGTTCCGGCGCGGCGGGGATGTCAGCTTCGTGGTGGACGAGCTGAAGGCGATTTTCGATCCGCGCGGCGGCCAATGGATGAACGGCCGTTATTTGCCGTCCCTGCTGGCGGCCATCGGCGAGGTGATCGAGCGCCACATGATGGAAATCGGCTTCATGGGCCAGCGCCTGCACGGCCTGTCGGACCTGCCGGACCTGCCGGACGCCCACAATATTCCGGCCGAAGGGGCACGCGCTCGCTTCTGCCCGCGCTGCGGCGATGCCAGCTTCGTCAAGCTGGAGGGCTGCGACTCATGCCTGTCTTGCGGCTATTCGAAGTGTTCTTGATTTGGTCGCTCCGGCTTTCGCCGACGCTCCTGTGCAGCTAGTTTGCGGCGCATGAATTACTCCAGCCGCTTCTGGCTCTATGCCCCCATCACCACCTTCCTGCTGATCGCCTGTGC
>JBBQBL010000055.1:0-12781 GCA_038317805.1 Micropepsales bacterium | reverse complement strand
CGCCGCCGATCCGGCCTTCGCCGCCGAGATCAAGGCCAACCCGCTGATCGATACCGCCCGCCAGGGCGCGCTCGCCATCACCAAGGGCTCCGAGGTTGTCGGCTTCTTTGCCGTGTCCGGCGCTCCGGGCGGCGACAAGGACGAGGTCTGCACCAGCGCGGGCCTGGCCAAGATTGCCGGCAAGTACTGAGAAGCTTCGCGTTTTCAAAACGGGATCGGTTATGCTGAACGCATGACCGGTCCCGTTTCCTTTAAGGCTGCCTGTGTCCAGCTTCGCTCGTACGGCGATGTGGTCCAGAACATTCGCGATACCAGCGCGCTGGTGCGCGAGGCGGCGGGGCAGGGCGCGCGTTTCATCGCCACGCCTGAAAACACCAACATCATGGCGCAGGACAATCGCGCCAAGCTGGCCGCCACATTCGACGAACCGAATGATCCGTCACTGCCGGCTTTTTCGGCGCTGGCCAAGGAGCTGAGGGTCTGGCTGCTGATCGGCTCGCTGCATATCAAGGTCAGCGACACCAAGACCGCCAACCGTTCTTTCCTGTTCGCGCCAGATGGCACGGTGAAGGCGCGCTATGACAAGATTCACCTGTTCGACGTGACGGTGGCGCAGGGCGAGAGCTATCGTGAATCCAGCCAGGTTGAAGGCGGCCAGACGTGCGTACTGGCCGATACCGAGTTCGGCCCTGTCGGCATGACGGTCTGCTACGACCTGCGCTTTCCCCAGCTCTATCGCCGGCTGGCGCATGCGGGCGCGTTCGCCTTCACCATCCCGTCCTCTTTCACTGTGCCGACCGGCGAAGCGCATTGGCATGTCTTGATGCGCGCCCGCGCCATCGAGAATGGCGCCTTCGTCATTGCGCCTGCCCAGGGCGGGCTGCATGCCAATGGCCGCAAGACCTATGGCCACAGCCTGATCGTGGGACCTTGGGGCGAAGTGCTGGCGGAAGCGGGAACTGATCCTGGCGTGATCCTGGCCGAGATTGATCCGCAATTGTCGGCGGCCGCGCGGGCAAAAGTTCCCAGCCTTCAGCATGACCGGGATTTTACCTACCCTTAAAAGTCTTGCGAATCGTCCGGTGGCGGACCATCCTGTGTATACAGCCTAGGGGCAGGCTGGTGTGGAGCGTCAGAAGTGATTGCGTATTCGCTTCGGTGCCATCGGTGGCACGAATTCGAAGGCTGGTTTCGGGACAGCACCGCGTTCGATGAACAGTCGGGCAGCGGTCATGTCAGTTGTCCGGCCTGCAATTCCATCCGCGTGGAAAAAGCCGTCATGGCGCCCGCCGTCAGCGGCACCAAGAAAAGCGTTCGCTCCAGGGCCGAGGTCCAGCAGATGCGCCAGTTCGCGACGGGCCTGCGCAAATATGTGCAGGAGAATGCGGACTATGTCGGCCCCAACTTCGCCGAGGAAGCCCGCAAGATCCATTATGGCGAAACGCCGGACCGCCACATCTATGGCGAGGCGACCCACAAGGAAGCGCAGGAGCTGGTGGAGGAGGGCGTCGATGTCGCCCCGCTGCCGCCCGACCTGGAAGGCGCCAACTAGAGACGCGTCGCGACGACCATGTAGTTAACGTCTACATCGTTCGACAATTTCCAGTCCCAAGCTAGCGGATCGAATGAAACACCCTGCGTTTTCAGGATGGTTAGACCATTCTGCTCAAGCGATTCCTTAAGGTCAGCAGGCGGGATAAAGCGGTTCCAGTCATGGGTGCCGCGCGGCAGCCAGCCCAGCACATACTCGGCCCCGATCTTGGCCAGGGCCAGGCTCTTGAGGGTCTTGTTCATGGTGGCGACCAGGGTCATTCCGCCCGGCTTCACCAGGGCGGTGCAGGCGGCCAGATAGGCGCCGACATCGGCGACATGCTCGACCACTTCCATGTTCAGCACCACGTCGAAGCCCCGGCCTTCGTCCACCAGCGCCTCTGCGGTGGTGGCGCGGTAGTCGATCTCCAAACCCGACTGCGTGGCATGGGCGCGGGCGGTTCCGATGTTGCGCTCCGAAGCATCGGCGCCGGTGACGGCAAAGCCTAGCCGCGCCATCGGCTCGCTGAGCAATCCGCCGCCGCAGCCGATATCCAGCAACGACAGGCCTTCGAAAGGCTTCAGGGACCGCGCGTCGCGCCCGAAATGCGTAGCGGCCTGCTCGCGAATGAATCCCAGCCGCACCGGGTTGAACTTGTGCAGGGGCGCGAACTTCCCGCTGGGGTCCCACCACTGCGCGGCGATGGCCGAGAACTTGGCGACTTCGGCCGGATCGATGGTGGAGGTCATGGCGCGTCCTCGTACCAGACCGAGAACAGCAGTACCGCGGTGCCGGTGCTGGAATCGGTGGGCGTCAACTTGGTCTCGGTATGGTGGATGGCCACCCGTCCGGGCTCGCCGGCCAGCCACTGGTTGACGTCGCGCACGATCGCGTCCGACCCGTCACCGCTGAACATCTTGAATTTCATGCCGATTTTCCAATTCCGCGGCCGCCCGCCCGAAAGGGTTGAGCCGTGGGGTAACCCCGTCTACATAGGCCGCCGCAAAGAGCAGGGCAAATCAGGCCCTTAGAGGGAATTTTCGCGTGGCGACGATAGCGATGAAATTCGGCGGCACCTCGGTGGCCGATATCGAGCGCATTCGCCATGTCGCCACCCTGGTGAAGCGCGAAGTCGAGCGCGGCAACCAGGTCGCCGTGGTGGTCTCGGCCATGGCGGGGGAAACCAACAAGCTGGTGGCCTGGACGAATGAAGCCGCGCATGGCGGGAACAATCTCGCCATACCGGATCAGCGTGAATATGACGTGGTGGTCGCGGCGGGCGAACAGATCACGGCCGGCCTGCTGGCCATCACCCTGAACGCCATGGGCGTGAAGGCGCGCTCCTGGCTGGGCTGGCAGGTGCCGATCAACACGTCGGCGGTGCATGGCTCGGCCCGCATCGAAGGCGTGCCCGCCACCGACATGAAGCGCGCCATCGAGAATGGCGAAGTCGCAGTGGTGGCGGGTTTCCAGGGCGTGGCGCCCGGCACGCGCATCTCGACTTTGGGACGCGGCGGCTCGGACACCAGCGCCGTGGCGGTTGCCGCCGGCATCGGCGCGGCGCGCTGCGACATCTATACGGACGTGGACGGGGTCTACACCACCGACCCGCGCATCGTTCCCAAGGCGCGGCGGCTGGAAAAGATCGCCTATGAGGAAATGCTGGAAATGGCGTCGCTGGGCGCCAAGGTCCTGCAGACGCGCTCGGTGGAAATTGCCATGCTGCACCGGGTGCCGACCCGCGTGCTTTCGACCTTCACGCCCGATGTGGGCGGCACCCTGTTATGCGACGAGGAAGACATCGTGGAAAAGAAGCCCGTTACCGGCATCGCCTATAGCCGCGACGAAGCCAAGATCACTCTGCACAAGGTGCCCGACAGGCCGGGTGTCTCCGCAGCCATTTTCGGGCCACTGGCCGATGCCGGCGTCAATGTGGACATGATCGTCCAGAATGTGTCGGAAGACGGTGAGACCACCGACCTGACCTTTACCTGCACCCGCGGCGAGCTGACCCGCGCGCTGGCGGCGATCGAAACCCATGCCAAGGACATCCGCTACCGGGCCGTCACCCACACTGCCGATGTGGCCAAGGTCTCGATCATCGGCATCGGCATGCGCGCCCATCCCGGCGTGGCCCAGCTGATGTTCCGCACTTTGGCCGACAAGGGCATCAACATCGAGGTGATCTCGACTTCCGAGATAAAGGTCAGCGTGCTGATCGCCGAGGAATATGTCGAACTGGCGGTGCGCGCGCTGCATTCGGCCTATGAGCTGGACGCCGCCTGATCCATAATTCTCCCGATTCAACGGGATTGAACTGATGCCAGCCGTCGGCGGACCTCGCCTCCTGCTACGCCGCCTGCGCGAGATCATGGCGGAGCAGACCTCCGCCCAGATGCGGCTGGACAAGCTGGTCACCACCATCGCTTCCAACATGGTGGCCGAGGTGTGCTCCATCTATCTGCGCCGCGCCGGCAAGGTGCTGGAACTGTTCGCCACCGAGGGCCTGCGCCCCGAAGCCGTCCACACCACCCGCCTGAAGGAAGGCGAGGGCCTGGTCGGCATGGTCAGCGAAACCGCCGAGGCCGTGAACCTGTCGGACGCGCCGTCCGATCCACACTTCTCCTACCGCCCCGAAACCGGCGAAGACCCGTTCAAGTCCTTCCTGGGCGTGCCCATCGTGCGCGGTGGCCAGGTGTTCGGCGTGCTGACGGTCCAGAACAAGGCCGAGCGCATTTATGCCGAGGAAGAGGTCGAGGCGCTGCAGACCGTGGCCATGGTGCTGGCCGAAGTCGTGGCGCAGGGCGGCTTCTTCAATGTCGCCGAACTGGACGAGCCGGAACTGCGCATCGACCGGCCGCGCAAGTTCGTGGGCGATGGCCTGTCGGACGGGGTGGCGGTCGGCCGGGTGGCGCTGCATGAACCGCGCGTGAAGGTCGAGCGCATGATCGCCGACAATCCGCTGGACGAGCTCAAGCGGCTGGAAGCGGCGATTGGCGGCTTGCGGGAGTCGGTGGATCAGATGCTGGCTTCCAGCGAACTGGACCTGACCGGCGAGGGGCGCGAGGTGATCGAAGCCTATCGCCTGTTCGCCTATGACCAGGGCTGGCGTCAGCGCATGCGCGATGCGGTGCGCACCGGTCTGACCGCGGAAGCGGCGGTGGAACGCGTGCAGGACGAAACGCGCCTGCGGGTCCAGCGCATGGGTGATCCCATCCTGCGCGAGCGGGCGCATGATTTCGACGATCTGGCGCGGCGGCTGCTGCGCCACCTGACCGGCGAGGAAGTGGCCGACCGCAGCCTGCCGGCCAATGCGGTGCTGGTGGCGCGCGGCATGGGCCCGGCCGAACTGCTGGATTATGGCCGCGACAAGCTGGTGGCGCTGGTGCTGGAAGAAGCCGCCTCCACCAGCCATGTCGCCATCGTGGCGCGCTCCATGGGTCTTCCTATGGTCGCCTCACTGGACGGCATTGCCGACAATGCGCGCGCCGGGGATTCCATCGCGGTGGACGGCGAAATGGGCGAGGTGCATCTGCGCCCAGCCTCCGAAATCGTCAAAGCTTTTGAGGACAAGCGCGAACTGCGCGTCCAGGCCCAGGCCCGGTTCGCCGCGGTGCGCGACCTGCCGGCGGTGACCCGCGACGGCGTCGCCATCAAGCTGATGATGAATGCCGGACTTGAGTTCGACATGCCGCAGCTGGTCCAGTCGGGCGCCGACGGCATCGGACTGTTCCGCACCGAACTGCAGTTCATGATCGGCGAGACCATGCCGCGCCTGTCCGACCAGACGGCATTCTACAAAAAGATTTTGGATGCGGCAGGCGACAAGCCGGTGGTGTTCCGCACATTGGATCTGGGCGGCGACAAGGTGCTGCCCTACGCCCGCTGGGAGCGGGAGGAAAATCCCGCGCTGGGGTGGCGCGCCATCCGCATCGCGCTCGATCGTCCGGCGCTGCTGCGCTACCAGGTGCGCGCCATGCTGATGGCCAGCGTGGGCCGCACCTTGCGCATCCTGCTGCCGATGGTCTCGGACGTGGATGAGTTCAACCGCGCCCGCGCGTTGGTGGACCGCGAACTGGAACGGGCGCGGCTGCTGAACCTGGCGCGCCCCACCCAGGTGCTGGTGGGCGCCATGCTGGAAGTGCCGGCGCTGGCCTTCATGCTGCCCCAGCTGATGCGGTCGGCCGATTTCGTGTCCATCGGCTCCAACGATCTTCTGTCCCTGGCCTTTGCGGTGGACCGCACCAATCCGCGCGTCTCCAAACGCTATGACAATCTCAATCCCGCCTCGCTCACGCTGATCCGGCTGATCGTGCAGAGCGCGGCGGAGAATTCGGGCGACCTGTCCCTGTGCGGGGAGATGGCGGGGCGTCCGCTGGACGCTATGGCGCTGCTGGGACTGGGCCTGCGGACCCTGTCCATGCAGCCGGGCCAGATCGGTCCCATCAAGATGATGATTCGAAGCATGCATCTGGGCGAAGTGGCCGCTTTCGTGGACCGGCTGTGCAACCGGACCGACCATTCCTTGCGGACCCGGCTGGCGGCCTTCGCCGCGGAACGCGGAATTGTCCTGAAATAGCGGTTTTTCGCGAAGTTCCGCCCCATACCGGACTTTTTGCAGTGCAGCGGTTGTCCCGGCTCCCCTTGATCGGATAAGGTAGAAACCACAGATATTTAGCTGCGCTTGGCCTGCTGGGGGCACGGCGCGCTGAGTGCCACCTCATGACCAAGCTTGCGCAAATGACCCTGGAGAATGACGGAGTTGGAGACAAGGACGGCGCCCGCCGCCGTATCCACTTGCGTGAAATCTCGGGCGACAGCGAAAGCCCGCTGGAGAGCGTTGGCCAGGACCTGCGCGCGGCGCGCCTGCGCCGGGGCGATGAGATCGCTTCGGTTTCGCGCGCGCTGAAGATCCGCAAGGACCATCTGGAAGCCTTGGAGAATGACCGGCTGGACGATCTGCCGGGCAAGACCTACGCCATCGGCTTTGTGCGCTCCTATGCCCGGCATCTGGGTTTGGATTCCGCGCAGTATGTCGAACGCTACAAGCAGGATATTTCCGGGCGCGCCGACGAACAGGTTCGCGAGCCCGCGCCCATTCACCAGGACGAGGGGCGCCGCTTGCCGCAAGGCTGGCGCATCATCGCCGGTGTCGTCGTGCTGCTGCTGGGCTATGGCGTGTGGCACCTGATGTCGTCGGGCGGGGATGCCGGCCAGAGCGTGCCGCCGCCGCCGGTCATCAATCCGCCCAAGCCCAGGCCCATTCCGGCGCCGACGCCCGTGGTGGTTCCGCCCCAGGCCGCAACGCCTTCGCCCGCCGCCGATGCGGTGCCCGGCACCATCAATGCGGCGGCTCCCAACACCGCGCCCGGCGAGGTTTCCGGTCAACCCGTCGCCACCCCGCCGCCCGCCGCCGGCGCCAAGACACCGGCGACCCAGGCCGCCCCGATCAACACGGCATCGCCCACCGCCGCGCCCGCCGGCGCCAAACCAGGCCCCGCCGTACCAAGCGGCGGCCAGGTCTATGGCGCGCAGAACGCCAACCCCCGCGTCATCCTGCGGGCCCGCGGCGATACCCGCGTCACGGTGCGCAATGCCGACGGATCTTTCCTGCTGAACCGCGACCTCAAGGCCGGCGACGTCTATCAGGTGCCCAACATGCCTGGTGTCAGCATGGCGACCAGCAATGCGGGCGCGGTGGAAGTTGACCTGGACGGTATCGCGCTGGGCCGCGCCGGCGCGCAGAGCCAGATACTGGGCCGGGTGTCGCTCGATCCCCAATCCCTGAATGACCGCTTCAATCACTAAGGACGACTTCGAATGAGCATTCGCGCTTATCGCGACATTCACCGGCGCAAGTCGCGCCAGATCATGGTCGGCAAGGTGCCGGTCGGCGGCGACTCGCCGATCACGGTCCAGACTATGACCAACACCATCACCGGCGATGCCCGCGCCACCATCGAGCAGATCCGCGGCATCGTGGAAGCGGGCGCCGACATCGTGCGCGTGTCCTGTCCGGACGAAGACGCCACCAAGGCGATGAAGGCCATCACCAAGGCCAGCGCCATTCCGGTCGTGGCCGACATTCATTTCCACTACAAGCGCGCCATTGAGGCGGCCATCAACGGCGCGGCCTGTCTGCGCATCAATCCCGGCAATATCGGCTCGCCCGCCCGCGTGCGCGAAGTGGTGCAGGCGGCCAAGGATCATGGCTGCTCCATGCGCATCGGCGTCAATGCCGGTTCGCTGGAACCGGACCTGCTGGAAAAATATGGCGAGCCTTGCCCCGAAGCGATGGTGGAAAGCGCCCTGAACCACGCCAAGATCCTGGATGACCTGGATTTCCGCGAATACAAGATTTCGGTGAAGGCGTCCGATCCGTTCCTGGCGGTCGCCGCCTATCAGGCCTTGAGCGAAGCCATCGACTGCCCGCTGCATGTCGGCATCACCGAGGCGGGCGGCATGATCTCCGGCACCGTGAAGTCCTCCATCGGCATGGGCATGCTGTTGTGGAGCGGCATCGGCGACACCATCCGCGTGTCGCTGTCGGCCGATCCGGTGGAAGAGGTTCGCGTCGGCTTCGACATCCTGAAGTCGCTGAATTTGCGCCATCGCGGCGTCAACATCGTTTCGTGTCCGTCCTGCGCCCGCCAGGGCTTCAACGTGATCGATACGGTGCGCACCCTGGAAGAGCGGCTCAAGCACATCGCCACCCCCATGTCGCTGTCGATCATCGGCTGCGTCGTCAACGGGCCCGGCGAAGCCAAGGAAACCGATCTGGCCTTCACCGGCGGCGGAGCCGGCAAGGGTCATGGCATGATCTATCTGAACGGCAAGCCCGCCTACAAGCTGGGCAACGAAAGCCTGGTCGACCATGTCGTCGAGCTTTGCGAGAAGAAAGCCGCCGAAATCGAGGCGCAACGTGGAGCGCCGCTCGAAGCTGCGCAGTAGCGACGCTTCATGATACCCGCTGCCAAACTCGAGCGGCTGCTCGACCGTTTTTCCGCCATTGAAAGCGAGATGGCGAGCGGCGCGTCGGGCGCCGCCTTCGTCAAGCTGAGCCGCGAACATGCCGAGCTGGGCCCGGTGATCGAGACGGCGCGCGCCTATCGTAGCGCCCAGACCCAGCTGGAAGAGACCGAAGCGCTGATCGCCGATCCGGCGACGGATTCGGATATGCGCAGCATGGCCGAGCAGGAACGCGCCGACTTGCGCGCGCAACTGACGACCCTGGATCACGACCTGAAGATACAGTTGTTGCCGCGCGATGCGGCGGACGCCTCATCGGCCATCGTGGAAATTCGCGCCGGCACCGGCGGGGACGAAGCCGCGCTGTTCGCGGGCGATCTGGTGGGCATGTACCAGCGCTATTGCGGCTTGCAGGGCTGGAAGACCGAAATCCTGTCCCTGTCGGAAAGCGATCTGGGCGGCTTCAAGGAAGCGGTGCTGGAAGTGCAGGGGCGCGGCGTCTTTGCCAAGCTGAAGTTTGAAAGCGGCGTCCACCGGGTGCAGCGCGTGCCGGCCACCGAAACGCAGGGGCGCATCCATACCAGCGCCGCCACCGTCGCGGTGCTGCCCGAGGCCGAGGATGTCGACATCGTGATCCTGGACAAGGACCTGCGCATCGACACCTACCGGGCGCAGGGCGCCGGCGGCCAGCACGTCAACAAGACCGACAGCGCCGTGCGCATCACCCATCTGCCCACCAACACGGTGGTGGCGATGCAGGAAGAAAAGTCCCAGCACAAGAACAAGGCCAAGGCGATGACAATGCTGAAGGCCAAGATCTTCGATGCCGAGCGCAAGCGCGTGGATGCCGAGCGCGCTTCCGAGCGCAAGAGCCTGGTGGGCTCGGGCGACCGCAGTGAGCGCATCCGCACCTACAATTATCCGCAAGGCCGCGTCACCGACCACCGCATCAACCTGACGCTCTACAACCTGGCGCGCATCGTGTCCGGCGACGAGCTGGGCGAGATCGTGGACGCGCTGGTGGCCCAGGACCAGGCTGACCGGCTGGCGGAATTCGAAGCGTCTGAAAATTGACCTTGGAGGAGGCCACACGCCGCCTTTCCGATGCGGGGATCGACAATCCCCGCGCCGAGGCCCGGCTTCTGTTGGCGCATGTGCTGGGCATCAGCCGCGACCAGACATTGACCGCGCAGCCGACTGACGGGCAGGCGAAAGCCTTCGCGGCCTTGGTTGAACGGCGTGCCGCCCATGAGCCCTTTGCCTACATCACCGGCCGCAAGGAATTCTGGAGCCTGGACTTCGAAGTCGGCCCCGGCGTGCTGGTGCCGCGTCCCGACACCGAGACACTGATCGAGGAAGCGCTGCGCGTGGTGCCCGACCGCAATGCGCCGCTGAAGATTGCCGATCTGGGCGCCGGATCGGGCGCCATCCTGATCGCCGCGCTCAAGGAATTTCCGAATGCATCCGGCATTGGGTTTGAATCCTCGCCCGAAGCATTCCGCTGGGCCAGCGCCAATGCCGCACGGCTGATCGGGGATCGCGCCCAAATCCGGCTGGCCGATTGGGCCAGCGCCGAGGGTCCGTTCGATCTGGTCTTCTCCAACCCGCCTTACATCGCCTCTGCGGAAGTCGAATCACTGATGCCGGACGTGGCCGGATTTGAGCCTCATGCCGCCCTGGATGGCGGCCCGGACGGGTTGGCGGCCTATCGTGGCCTTGGGGAACTTCTTCCCGGACTGCTGGCGCAAGGTGGCCACGCCCTGCTCGAAATCGGCCTGGGACAGGCTCAAAGCATGGCGGCGCTGTTCCCCGGCCTTGAAATGTCTCGGATTGCGCCCGATCTGTCAGGTGTCCCCCGATGCGTCATCTTGCGAAAGCCCTGATTTTTCCTTGGAAAAGGGGGCCTTATCGGCTAGGTTCAGAGCATAGGGATCGGGGATGATCCCTGGCGGGCCCAAGGAGGGCGACCGCAGGCTGGGCCGGTGACGCGAGAAAAAACCGCCGCCGGGCAGGGGACTCAAAGCGAGCAAATCGGGCCGGGTTGAAGCGCCGTGGCGCATTCATTCGGCCAAGGAAGGATTACAGTGAAACGCTCTCGTAGAGGCGGCCGCAGGCCGCAACATGGTGGCAATGGCGGTGGTGGCGGCGGCGGCGGCAACAATAGCGGCGGCGGCTTCAATCCCAATCGCACATTTGATTCCTCGGGTCCGGAGATCAAGATTCGCGGCTCGGCCAGCCATGTGTACGAGAAGTATCTGCAGCTGGCCCGCGACGCCAATTCCGGCGGCGACCGCGTCATGGCCGAGAACTATCTTCAGCATGCGGAGCATTACTACCGCATCATGGCGGCCGCAGCCGCCCAGCAGGCCCAGTATGCCGCCCAGCAGGCGGCGCAGAACCCGCAGCAGCAGCCCCAGAACGGCCAGCCCCAACAGCAGGGCAATGCCCAGCCGCAGCAGCCCCAGAATGGCGGCAGCGGCGCGTCCTTCTCCCTGACCGAAGGTTCAGGCGAGGAAGAGGGCGAAGAGGCCGAAGCCTCCTAATCCTGCGCCTTGAGCCATATCAAGGACGGACGTTAACCGTCCGGCCAGACTGTGGTCTTGCAGCCCCGGTTTCCCGCTCCCATATGTCAAACGGAACGGTGCCCTTCGGGGGCCGTATAATGGTCCGCTGCCGAAGGAAGCATCGGGTAGGCGAGGCGTTAGCCGAGCCGTACCCCGTGCGACCAAAAAAAGGGGCCGACCGGGAGAGAGCATGGATATCGAGAAATTCACCGAGCGGGCGCGCGGTTTCATTCAGTCGGCCCAGAGCCTGGCCCTTCGCGAGGGCCACCAGCAATTCACCCCTGACCATCTGCTCAAGGTGCTCATCGACGATGAGGAAGGCCTTGCGGCGCGGCTGATCAATGCCGCGGGCGGGCGCGATGCGCCGGTGCGCGCCGGCGTGGAAGCCGCGCTGAAGAAGCTGCCCAAGGTGCAGGGCGGTTCGGGCCAGGTCTATCTGTCCCAGGATACCGCCAAGCTGCTGGACAACGCCGAAGCGGTCGCCAAGAAGGCCGGCGACAGTTTCGTCACCGCCGAATATCTGCTGCTGGCGCTGGTGCTGGCCGCCGGCACCGATGCCGCAAAGATTCTGAAAGACGCGGGCGTCACCGCCCAGGGTCTCAATGCCGCCATCGCGCAGTTGCGCAAGGGCCGCACCGCCGACAGCGCCACGGCGGAAAATGCCTATGACGCGCTGAAGAAATATGCCCGCGACCTGACCGAGCTGGCCCGTACCGGCAAGCTCGATCCGGTGATCGGCCGCGACGAGGAAATCCGCCGCACCATCCAGGTGCTGAGCCGCCGCACCAAGAACAATCCCGTGCTGATCGGCGAACCCGGCGTGGGCAAGACCGCCATCGCCGAAGGCCTGGCGCTGCGTATCGTCAATGGCGACGTGCCGGAAAGCCTGCGCGACCGCAAGCTGATGGCGCTGGACATGGGTTCGCTGATCGCGGGCGCCAAGTTCCGCGGCGACTTTGAAGAACGTCTGAAAGCCGTGCTGAACGAAGTCACCGGCGCCAATGGCGAGATCATCCTGTTCATCGACGAGATGCATACCCTGGTCGGCGCCGGCAAGGCGGACGGGGCGATGGATGCCTCCAACCTGATCAAGCCGGCTTTGGCGCGCGGCGAACTGCATTGCGTCGGCGCCACCACGCTGGATGAATACCGCAAATACGTCGAAAAGGACGCCGCCCTGGCGCGGCGCTTCCAGGCCGTGTTCGTGGGCGAGCCGACAGTGGAAGACACCATCTCCATCCTGCGCGGCCTGAAGGAGAAGTACGAACTGCATCACGGCGTGCGCATCACCGACAGCGCCATCGTGGCGGCAGCGACCCTGTCCAACCGCTACATCACCGATCGCTTCCTGCCCGACAAGGCCATCGATCTGATGGACGATGCCGGATCGCGCCTGCGCATGCAGATCGATTCCAAGCCGGAAAAACTGGACGAGCTGGACCGGCGCATCATGCAGCTCAAGATCGAACGCGAGGCCCTGAAGAAGGAAACCGACAAGGCCTCCCGCGACCGGCTGCAAGCCCTCGAAAAGGAACTGGGCGGTCTGGAAGAAGAATCCGCCACCCTGGGCGCCAAGTGGCTGGAAGAAAAGAAATCCGTCGCCGATGTGCAGTCGCTGAAAGAAAAGCTGGATGCCGCCCGCCAGGATGTGGAAGTGGCGCAGCGCAAGGGTGACTTCGCGCGCGCCGGCGAGCTGACCTATGGCGTGATCCCGGAC
>JBBQBL010000054.1:0-12903 GCA_038317805.1 Micropepsales bacterium | reverse complement strand
CTCGACGATGTGATGGCTGTTCTCGGCATACAGATTTTCGATGTGCAGGCATGCGCCTGCATTTTGGGCGAAAGCCTGGAACCATTCCTTGAACAGTTCGGTGTCCATCTCGCCCAGCTTGGGCTTGGGAATATTCACCTTCCAGATCAGGTAGGGCCGGTTGGACAGGTCCAGCGCCACGCGGGTCAGCGCCTCGTCCATCGGGATCAGGGCCGAACCAAAGCGGGTGATGCCGGAAAAATCGCCCAGCGCCTGTTTCACCGCCTGGCCGATGACGATGGCGGTGTCCTCGGTGGTGTGGTGGTAATCGACATGCAGGTCGCCGGTGGCGCGCACTTTCAGGTCGATCATGGAGTGGCGCGAGAAGCTCTCCAGCATATGGTCCAGGAAACCGATGCCAGTATCGATGTCGCTGTCCCCGGTCCCGTCCAGGTCCAGGGAGACAGCGATTTCGGTCTCGCGGGTCTTGCGTTCGACGGTGGCGGTGCGCATGGGAAATCCTTGGTATCTGGGGTCTATAGCAGAGGGTTCCGGGTGCGTGAATCCCATTCCACCGCAAAGGATATGTCATATTTGACATATGCCGGTTGACCCCTCGGCCAAACCCTGTAAAGAGAGGCCCGCTTCCAAAAGTTAAGGACCTCCGCATGGCGCGTTCCGACTATCTGTTCACCTCCGAAAGCGTTTCGGAAGGCCATCCCGACAAGGTCGCTGACCGCATCTCCGACGAGGTGGTGGATCTGTTCTTCCGCGAAGGCCCCAAGGAAGGCATGAGCCCCTGGGACATTCGCGCCGCCTGCGAAACCCTTTGCACCACCAACCGCGTGATCATCGCGGGCGAAACCCGCGGCCCCAAGAAGGTGCAGGCCGGTGACGTGGAAGACGTCGCGCGCAAGGCCATCAAGGACATCGGCTACGAGCAGGAAGGCTTCCATTGGCGCAACGCCAATGTCGAAGTGCTGCTGCATGCCCAGTCGGCGCATATCGCGCAGGGCGTGGACGCGTCCGGCAACAAGGACGAAGGCGCGGGCGACCAGGGCATCATGTTCGGCTATGCCTGCCGCGAAACCCCGGCGCTGATGCCGGCGCCGCTGTTCTACAGCCATAAAATCCTGGAATTGCTGGCCAAAGTGCGCAAGTCGGGCAAGGAATCCACGCTGCTTCCCGATGCGAAATCGCAGGTCACCCTGCGCTATGCGAACGGCAAGCCGGTGGAAGCGACCCAGATCGTGCTGTCCACCCAGCATGCGCATGAAAGCCAGACCAGCGCCGACATCCGCGCGATCGTGGAGCCCTATATCCGCGAAACGCTGCCCAAGGAATGGATCAACGACAAGACCGTGTGGCACATCAATCCCACCGGCTCGTTCGTGATCGGCGGTCCGGACGGCGACTGCGGCCTCACCGGGCGCAAGATCATCGTCGACACCTATGGCGGCGCGGCCCCGCATGGCGGCGGCGCCTTCTCGGGCAAGGACTCCACCAAGGTGGACCGTTCGGCGGCCTATGCCGCGCGCTATCTGGCCAAGAATGTGGTGGCGGCCGGCCTGGCCGACCGCTGCACCATCCAGCTCGCCTATGCTATCGGCGTGGCCGAGCCGCTGTCGGTCTATGTCGACCTGCACGGCACCGGCAATGTGGAAGAAGCCAAGCTGGAAAAGATCCTGCCCCAGGTCATGAACCTGAAGCCCCGCGGCATCCGCGAGCATCTGGACCTGAATAAGCCGATCTTCGCCCGCACCTCGGCCTACGGCCATTTTGGCCGCGAGCCCGATGCGGATGGCGGCTTTTCCTGGGAAAAGACCGACCTGGCCGCCCAGATCAAGGCTGCGCTGTCGTAACAGGTCTGTTTGCTTACCCAACCGCCGTCCTGCACCCGCAGGGCGGCGGTTGTGCTTTAAAGGGCCCGATGAACACCCCGGATCATCCCGATCGCCATCGCCGCAAGCTGTATGGCCGGCGCAAAGGCCCCAAGCTGTCGGCCCGGCAGGCGGGCCTGCGCCAAACACTGTTAGGCGAGCTGGCCTACACCCCGGGCATTGACCCCCTCGAGCAGTTTCCGAACAGCGTTCGCGAGGTATGGCTGGAGGTCGGTTTTGGCGCCGGCGAGCACTTGGTCTGGCAGGCAGCCCAGCATCCGCAGGTTGGCCTGATCGGCGCCGAGCCCTATCAGATGGGCATGGCCAAGCTATTGACAAAGCTTGAAGAAACGCAACTGAACAATGTTCGACTTTACGAAGGCGACGGCTCGGAAATCATCCAGGCCTTGCCGAATGCCAGCCTGGGGCGGTTCTTTTTGCTGTTCCCCGATCCCTGGCCCAAGACCCGGCATCACAAACGGCGTTTCCTGCAGATGGAGATGCTGGACAGTTTGGCCCGGGTGCTGAAGCCGGGGGCGGAACTTCGCTTTGCCACCGACGACAAAAGCTATCTGCCCTATGCCCTGGAACGGTTGATGGCCCATCCGGCCTTTGAATGGCTGGCCCAGGGCCCCGCCGACTGGAAAAGCCGTCCCGCCGACTGGCCGCCAACCCGTTATGAAACCAAGGCGATCAGGGGCCTTCCGACCTTCCTACGCTTCGCGCGAAGGGCTAAAATCGCGGCATGAAAAAACCTGGCCCCGATGACGACGATTATGTGCGCCCCATCTACCGCACCAGTTTTGGCGAATACGCCATCGTCGCGGTAGCGGCCTGCTGCACCCTGGCCTTTATCCTGATGATGATCCTGCCCTCGCCCTTCGCGAAATATGAAAAAGCCAAGGCCAAGGCGACCCTGGAAACCCGTGAAAAAGCCCTGGCAGCCCCGATTCCGGGCGGGGAAGTCAGTGTCGGCATCGCCCCGCCGGCGCGGAAATAACGCTGCCCGGCTTGAATAAAGCCTCTCCGGGGCGTAAATAGCCGCCAATCCCAAACAACAAGACGTGTTGTGTGGCAGTCCGAAAGGGCCGCCGCGGGCGAAAGGCTTTTGTTTTGACCGTTACTGCAGCCGCGCATCTGGACCCTGTGTTTGAACCCGTGATTGAAAAAGCGGGTTTCAAACTGGTGCGCCTGCGCATGATGGGCGGCGCCAGCAAGACCCTGCAGGTAATGGCCGAGCGCCCCGACGGCACCATGGATGTCGAAGGCTGCGCCGCACTCAGTCATGCGCTGCTGGATTTCATCGAGGCCGAAGATCCGATCGAAGGCGAATATGAGATCGAGGTCTCCTCGCCCGGCATCGACCGGCCCCTGACCCGGCCAATGGATTTTTCGCGCTGGAGCGGCCACGAAGCCAAGATCGAACTCATCGCGCCCCATGAAGGCAAGAAGCGTTTCCGCGCCACGCTTTTGGGACTGGACGGCCAGGATGTTCGCATCCGTGACACCAGCCTGGGCAATGATGAAATTCGTTTTCCGTTTCGCGCCATCGCCAACGCGAAGCTCGTGCTCACCGACAAGCTTATCAACGAACATTCAAAGACGCGCACCATAGCGCAACAGGAGAAGTAAAATGGCAGGTATTGTGGCCGCCAACCGGCTGGAACTTTTGCAGATTGCCGACGCCGTCGCGCGCGACAAGTCCATCGACAAGCAGGTGGTCCTGACCGCGATGGAAGAGGCGATGCAGCGCGCCGCCAAGGCCCATTACGGCACCGAGAACGACATCAAGGTCGATATCGATCCCAAGACGGGCGAGACCCATGTCTCGCGCTACCTGCATGTCGTGGAGATGGTCGAGAACGACAAGACCGAGATTTCCCTGGTCGATGCGCGCAAGCGCAACCCCGATGCCCAGATCAGCGACATCATCGCCGAAACCCTGCCGCCGGTGGATTTCAACCGCATCAATGCCCAGAACGCCAAGCAGGTGATCGTGCAGAAGGTGCGCGACGCCGAGCGTGAGCGCCAGTATGACGAATACAAGGACCGCATCGGCGAAGTCGTGCATGGCGTGGTCAAGCGTTCGGAGTTCGGCTCCGTCGTCGTGGACCTGGGCAAGGCCGAAGGCGTTGTCCGCCGCGACGAGATGATCCCGCGCGAATCCTTCCGCGCCGGCGACCGCATCCGCGCCTATATCTATGACGTGCGCCGCGAAACCCGCGGCCCGCAGATTTTCCTGTCGCGCAGCCATCCCCAGTTCATGGTGCGCCTGTTCGCCCAGGAAGTGCCGGAAATCTATGACGGCGTGATCGAAATCCGCGCCGTGGCCCGCGATCCGGGCAGCCGCGCCAAGATCGCCGTCATCAGCAAGGATTCGAGCATCGATCCCGTCGGCGCCTGCGTCGGCATGCGCGGCGTGCGCGTGCAGGCGGTGGTGCAGGAACTGCAGGGCGAACGCATCGACATCATTCCGTGGAACAGCGAGGCGGCGACCTTCATCGTCAATGCGCTGGCCCCCGCCGAAGTCACCAAGGTGGTGCTGGACGAAGACACTCACCGCGTCGAAGTGGTGGTGCCGGACGAACAGCTCTCGTTGGGCATCGGCCGCCGCGGCCAGAATGTGCGCCTGGCCTCGCAGCTCACCGGCTGGCAGATCGACATTCTGACGGAAGCCGAGGAATCGGAACGCCGCCAGAAGGAATTCACCACCCGCACTGCCTTGTTCATGGAATCGCTGGACGTGGACGAAACCGTCGCCCAGCTGCTGGCCTCGGAAGGCTTCGCCACCATCGAAGATGTGGCCTATGTCGATCTGGGCGAACTGGCGCAGATCGAGGCGTTCGACGAGGAAACTGCGCAGGAACTGCAAAGCCGCGCGGTGGAGTATATCGAAGCGCGCAACAAGGAGATGGACGACAAGCGCCTGGCGCTCGGCGTCACCGATGACGTGCTGGAAGTGGACGGCGTCTCCGCCGCCATGGCGGTTGCGCTGGGCGAGCATGATATCAAGACGCTGGAAGATCTCGCCGGCTGCGCCACCGACGACCTGATCGGCTATTACGAAGTCAATAAAGACAAGGAACGCGTTCGCATTCCTGGCGCCCTGGACGGCTTCAATCTTTCCAGCGACGACGCCAACGCCATCGTGATGAAGGCGCGCGTCAAGATCGGCTGGGTCGAGGAAGAACCTGAAGTGGTGGAAGACGTCGCCGAAGACGGCGAAGCGGAGAACAGCGAAGCTTGATGACCGCTGCTGTCACAACCGACGAGGACGACGATATGCGCGCCCCGGGCGCGCGCCTTACGCGCGCCCAGGATTCTTCTGATGGTTCGCGCGCGGACGCGCGCGAACGCCGTGATATCGTGTCGGGCACCGTCATGCCCGAAAATCGCCTCATCCGGTTTGTGGCGGATCCCGATGGCAACGTGGTGCCCGACGCGGCGGCAAAGCTGCCGGGCCGGGGCCTGTGGGTGGAGGCATCGAAAGCCGCCATCGACAAGGCGGTGGAGAAGAAACTCTTTTCCCGCGCCGCCAAAGCGCAGGTCACCGCCACCGCCGATCTTTCGGCCCGTGCCGAAAAGGCGCTGCTGGCGCGCATGATCGGCGACCTGGGACTGGCCCGCCGTTCCGGCGCGCTGTTCCTGGGCTTTGACAATGTGTTGCGTGAACTGCTGGGCCCCAAGCCCCCCAGGGCGCTGATCGAGGCGTGCGACGGCGCCGCCGACGGCAAGCGCAAATTGTACGCCGCCGCGCACCGGCTGGAACTCGATTGCACGGTGATTGAATGCCTGACCAGCGCCGAATTGGGCTTGGCGCTGGGACGCGAGAATGTGATACATGCCGCCGTCCAGCCGGGCGGTCTTGCCGAACGTTTGACCTTTGATGCGGAACGCCTTTCCGGCTTCCGCACTTCAACCCGCACTGGGACCGAAAGAGATTCATGAGCGATACTGACGAAACCAAGCGCCCGGCCAAAACGCTGTCGCTGAAGAAGACGGAAACCTCCACCGTCAAGCAAAGCTTCAGCCATGGCCGCACCAAGGCCGTGGTGGTGGAAAAGAAGCGCTCCGCCGCGCCGCCTGCCGCGACTGCCAAGGCGCCTGCAAAGGCCGCCGCCGAAAAGCCTGTTGCCCCGCCCGCCGCGCCCGAAGTGGCCGCCAAGGCGCCTGCCGCAGCCGTCGCCGCGCCCCGCGGCGTGGTGCTGCGTCAGCTTTCGGATGAAGAAAAGCAGCGCCGCGCCGCCGCCCTGGCCGATGCCCGGGTTTCCGACAGCGAAGCCCGCAGAATCGCCGAATCCGAAGCCCGCCGCCGCGCCCAGGAAGAAGAACAGCTCAAGGTCGAGCGCGCCGCCGCCGAAAAGCGCAAGGCCGAGGAAGAAGCCCGCAAGATTGCCGACGAGGCCGCCAAGAAGCGCGCCGAGCAGGAAGCTGCCCGCCGCCTGGACGCCGCGCCGAAGACCGGCGAAGTGGCCCCGGCCGATGCGCCGCGCCGCCGGCTTGAGAATGAAGAGGAAGAAGAAGGCGGCGCCAAGAAGATTGGCGGCAAGCTGGTTCCCGCCAAGGCGCCCGCGCCCAAGAAGGTCCCCGAAGGCGAACGCCGCCGCGGCAAGCTGACCGTCACCCGCGCGCTGTCCGACGATGACGAACGCGTGCGCTCGGTCGCTTCCTACAAGCGCCACCTGCAGCGCGTGAACAAGGGCCACCAGCAGCAGCCCGCCGGCCCCGCCGGCCCGCGCGACATCATCGTGCCCGAAACCATCACCGTGTCCGATCTGGCCAACCGCATGGCCCGCCGCACCGTGGACGTCATCAAGGTCCTGATGAAGAACGGCATGATGGCGACTCCCAACGACATCATCGATGCCGACACCGCCGAATTGGTCGCCGCCGAGTATGGCCATGTGGTCAAGCGCGTGGCCGAAAGCGACGTGCTGGAAGGCCTGGCCGGCGAGAGCGACGATGACGCCAGCATGATGCCGCGTCCTCCGGTCGTGACCATCATGGGCCATGTCGACCACGGCAAGACCTCGCTGCTGGATGCGCTGCGCAAGACCGACGTTGTCTCGGGCGAAGCCGGCGGCATCACCCAGCATATCGGCGCCTATCAGGTGAACCTGAAATCGGGCCAGAAGATCACCTTCCTGGATACGCCCGGCCACGCCGCCTTTACCCAGATGCGCGCGCGCGGCGCCAAGGTCACCGACCTGGTGATCCTGGTGGTCGCCGCCGATGACGGCGTCATGCCCCAGACGGTGGAAGCCATCGCCCACGCCAAGGCAGCCGGTGTGCCGATGATCGTGGCGGTCAACAAGATCGACAAGGGTGACGCCAATCCCACCCGCGTGAAGACCGAACTGCTGCAGCACGAAATCCAGGTCGAAGACATGGGCGGCGAAGTGCAGGTGGTGGAAGTCTCCGCGACCAAGCTGCTGGGCCTCGACAAGCTGGAAGAAGCCATCCTGCTGCAGGCCGAAATCCTGGACCTCAAGGCCAATCCCGACCGTCCCGCCGAAGGCGCGGTGGTCGAAGCCAAGCTGGACAAGGGCCGCGGTCCTGTCGCCACCGTGCTGGTGCAGCGCGGAACGCTCAAGGTGGGCGACATCGTGGTCGCCGGCGCCGAATGGGGCCGGGTGCGCCTGCTCGCCAACGAGCGCGGCGAGTCGGTCAAGACCGCCGGTCCCTCCACGCCCATCGAAGTGCTGGGTCTTTCGGCCGCGCCGGAAGCCGGCGATGAAATGGTCGTGGTCGAAAACGAAGCGCGCGCCCGCGAAGTGGCCGAGTATCGCGGCCGCAAGCGCCGCGAGCAGCGCCAGGCTTCGTCCTCGCGCCAGACTCTCGACCAGCTGCTGCAGACCCGCGAATCCGGCGAGAAGCGCCTGTTGCCGCTGGTGCTCAAGACCGACGTGCAGGGCTCCAGCGAAGCCATCCAGGGTTCGCTGGCCAAGCTGGCCACTTCCGAAGTTGGGGCGCAGATCCTGCAGTCCGGCGTGGGCGGCATCACCGAAAGCGACGTCATCCTGGCCCATGCCTCGGGCGCGGCGGTGATCGGCTTTAACGTGCGCGCCAACAACCAGGCCCGCGACCGCGCCAAGCGCGATGGCGTGGAAATCCGCTACTACAACATCATCTACAACCTGGTGGATGACGTGAAGGCAGCGCTGTCGGGCATGCTGACGCCGGAGACGCGCGAAAAGTTCCTGGGCAATGCCGAGATCCTGGAAGTGTTCAACATCTCCAAGGTCGGCAAGGTCGCCGGCTGCAAGGTCACCGAAGGCATCATGCGCCGCGGCGGCAAGGTTCGCCTGATCCGCGACAATGTCGTGATCCACGAAGGCGACCTCTCCACCCTCAAGCGCTTCAAGGATGAAGTGAAGGAAGTGCAGAGCGGCCAGGAATGCGGCATGGCCTTCACCAACTATCAGGACATGCAGAAGGGCGACGTCATTGAATGTTTCGAAGTCGAAACCATTCAGCGCGCGCTTTAATTCTTCCGTTCCGGGTAAGCCATGGCTGCCACCGGTACCCCAATCGGGCTTGATGCCGCCGCTGCTTTGACGGCGGTGGAAGCGGCGCTGTGGGCGTCCGATCTGCCCAAGGCGATGCGGCTGAGCGAGGATGCGGTCCGGGTCGGCGCCAACCATCCGACATTTTTGGGGCTCGCGGGCCTGGGGCGCATGCAGGCCGGCGACAATCACAATGCCCTGCCGCTGTTGCAGCGTGCCCGCCAGCAGACACCGCGCCATGTGGATCTGCTTT
This sequence comes from Micropepsales bacterium, assembly GCA_038317805.1. Lineage (GTDB taxonomy): Bacteria > Pseudomonadota > Alphaproteobacteria > Micropepsales > Micropepsaceae > Rhizomicrobium. Next base: position 4,285 of record JBBQBL010000054.1, on the reverse strand, counting down.
ATGCACTGGGCGAATGCCTGACCCGGCTGGGGCGGCCACGCGAGGCGTTGGAGCCTTTCGACACCGCCATTGCCATCGCGCCCGAAGCGCGGCTGCATTTTGCCCGCGCCATGGCGCTGGAAGATTTGAGCGAGCTGGACGGCGCCCGTGCCGGTTTCGAACAGGCGCTGGCGCTGAACCCCGCCCAATCCGAGGCCCTGTCACGCCTGGCGTTGCTGGCGGTTCAGCGCGGCGATGTTCAGGAGGCGCGCAGCCTGGCCGAGCGCGCGTTGGCAATTGATCCCAAGGATGCCGCCGCGCGTATCGCGCTGGCCGGCGCGGCGCTGGAACAGAAAGACATTGCCACTGCGGAGGTGGCGGTGTCGGCGCTGGTGCAGGACCGCACTTTGGGGCCGGTGAACCGCACCTTCGCCTTCAGCCTGGCCGGCGACATTCTGGATGCGCAGGACCGCACCGCCGAAGCCTTTACCGCCTATGCAGCCTCCAAGGCGATCCAGCGCGATGCCTTCCTGCCCTCCATCGAGGGGGTGGAACGCGTGCTGGCGCGCGAAACGCGCCTGGCACACTATTTCCGGCGGATCGATCATTGGCCCAGCGCGCAGCCGCCGCAGGGTGGACCGCACACCCACGTCTTCCTGGTCGGCTTCCCGCGCTCCGGCACCACCTTGCTGGAACAGGTGCTGGCCAGCCATCCGCACGTCGCCGCGATGGAAGAGCGTCCCTGCCTGATCGATTCCGCCAAGGCTTTTTTCGGCGCCGATGCCGATCTGGATCGCCTTGCGGCATCGTCCGATGCCCAGTTGCAGCCTTGGCGCGATCTTTATTGGAAGCGGGTGGCGCAAACCGAAACGGTGCTGACCAAGCCGGTCTTCCTGGACAAGTTGCCGCTGAATGCCGTGTTCTTGCCCCTGATCGCGCGGCTGTTTCCCAAGGCGAAGATTTTGCTGGCGCTGCGCGATCCGCGCGACGTGGTGCTGTCCTGCTTCCGCCGCCGCTTCGCCATGAATGCCGGCATGTTCGAATTCACCGAGCTGGAAAACACGGCCGTCTATTACGATGCCGTGATGACCTTGGTAGACCTCTATCGCGGCAAGCTGACGCTGGACCTGGCCGAAGCACGACATGAAAGCCTGGTGGCGGATTTTGAAAGCGAAGCGTCACGTCTCTGCGACTTCCTGGGCCTGGAATTCGATCAGGCGATGCGCACTTTTTCGGACCGCGCCCGCCGCCAGAACATCGACACGCCTTCCAATGCGCAGGTCGCGCGCGGCCTGTCGGATGCCGGCGTGGCGCAATGGCGGCGCTATGGCCCGCAGCTTGAACCTGTTTTCCCCATACTGGCGCCATTCGTGGCCCGGTTTGGCTATCCGGAGAATTAAGATGCCCCGTCCCACCAATACGTCCGGCCGCGGATCGTCGCGCCGTTCTCATCGCGGCGGCGGCAATGACAAGGGCGGGCCGTCCCAGCGCCAGCTGCGCGTGGGCGAAGCCTTGCGTCACGCGCTGGCCGAAGTGCTGGGCCGCAACGAGATCCGCGATCCGGATCTGGACGGCGTGTCGGTGACCATCACCCAGGTCAAGCCGTCGCCCGACATGCGCTATGCCACCGTCTATTGCGAACCCTTAGGCGGGCAGAATGCCAAGGAGATTGTCGCCGCTCTCAATCGCCACAAGGGATTCCTGCGCGGCGAGATGGGTCATCGGTTGACCATGAAGTTCACCCCCGACCTGCGCTTTGTCGAAGACGAGTCTTTCGCCGAGGCCTTGAAGATCGAGACCATCCTGCGCTCACCCGAAGTTCAGCGCGATCTGACCGCGCATGACAGTGACGAGAGCGAAGAAGACTGATGGGACGCCGCAAGAAGGGCAATCCGGTCCATGGATGGGTCATCCTGGACAAGCCGCTGGGCATGACCTCGACGCAAGGGGTGGGCGCGGTGCGTCGCATTTTCGACGCCCAGAAGGCCGGCCATGCCGGCACCCTCGATCCCATGGCCACCGGCATCCTGGCGATTGCGCTGGGCGAGGCGACCAAGACGGTTCCCTATGCCATGGACGCCGACAAGACCTACCGCTTCACCGCCACCTGGGGGGAAAGCCGCGATAGCGACGACGCGGAAGGCAAAGTCACCGGCACCTGCGACGTACGCCCTACCCGGGAGGCGATCGAGGCCATGCTGCCCCGCTTCACCGGCACCCTGTCCCAGACCCCTCCGGTCTATTCGGCCATCAAGGTGGACGGGGAACGGGCCTATGACTTGGCCCGGGACGGGGAGGAGGTGGTCCTCCAAGCCCGCCCGGTGGAGGTATTCCAGGCCAGGCTTCTGGGGGTCGAAAAAGACAGTGCCGAGTTCGAAATCCGTTGTGGCAAAGGCACTTACGTCCGATCCTGGGTGCGGGATATCGCCCAGGCCCTGGGAACTTTGGGGCATGTCACGGCCCTGCGCCGGACCCGGCTGGGGGGGTGGGACGAAAAAACCGCCGTCAGCCTAGAAACCCTGACCCCTTTTATGCATAGTCCCGCCGCTTTTGGGTATTTGAGGCCCCTTTCGACCGCGCTGGACGGCATCCCGGCCCTGGCCGTCAGTGGTCCCGATACGGTTCGCATCCGATCCGGCAACCCCATCCTCATTCGCGCGAACATCTTCGCCCGCATGAAGGACGGTTTTGGTGACGGCGAACTCTCCGGTCTTACCGTCTTTCTCAAGGATGAGGAGGGTCAGCCCGTAGCATTGGCCGAAATCGCCGAAGGTGAGCTTCGTCCGTTTCGCGTCTTCAATTTTTCAACTCCCTGATGTCCGGAAGAAAACAATGATTACTCCTGAACGCAAAAAAGAAGTCGTTGCCGAAAACGCCACCGGCAAGAACGACACCGGCTCGCCGGAAGTACAGATCGCGATCCTGTCGGAGCGCATCACCAACCTCACCGAACACTTCAAGACCCACGCCAAGGACAATCACTCGCGCCGCGGCATGATCAAGATGGTCTCCCTGCGCCGCAACCTGCTGGACTATGTGAAGTCCAAGGATGTGAAGCGCTACGAAGGCATCATCGCCAAGCTGGGTCTGCGCCGCTGATTTTTCACGGCAACACCGAATGGGCACGGCCTTACGCAAAAGCGTAGGGCCGTGCTTTTGTTTTTGCGGGGGATGAGCTCCCGCGAAGGCGGGCTCCATAGGGGAGTCATATGAGGTCCGACCGCAATATGGCGGCGGGCAAATGAAGAGAAGAAGAAACGATGTTCACCATCCACAAAGAAACGTTTGAATGGGGCGGCCGCGAGCTGACCCTCGAAACCGGCAAGATTGCCCGCCAGGCCGATGGCTCGGTGCTGGCCACCTATGGCGAAACCGTTGTGCTGGCCACCGTGGTCGGCGCCGCCAACCCGAAGGAAGGCGTGGATTTCTTCCCGCTGACCGTGAATTACCAGGAACGCTATTACGCCGCCGGCAAGATCCCGGGCGGCTATTTCAAGCGCGAGCGCGGCGCGACCGAACGCGAGACCCTGATCTCGCGCCTGATCGACCGTCCCATCCGTCCTTTGTTCGCCGACGGCTATCGCAACGAGACGCTGGTTGTGGCCCAGGTGCTGAGCCACGATCTGGAAAACGATCCCGATATCCTGGCGATGATCGCGGTGTCGGCGGCGCTGACCCTGTCCGGCCTGCCCTTCCAGGGCCCGATCGGCGCGGCGCGCGTCGGTTACATCGACGGCGAATACAAGCTGAACCCGCCGCTGGACGAGATGCCCAATTCCAAGCTGGAACTGGTCGTCGCCGGCACCCATGACGCCGTGATGATGGTGGAATCCGAAGCCCAGGAACTCAGCGAAGACGTGATGCTGGGCGCCGTGATGTTCGGCCATCAGCAGATGCAGACCGCCATCAACGCCATTATCCGCCTGGCGGAAAAGGCGGCCAAGGAACCGCGCGCCGTGGCCGAGGACATCCATGCCCCGACCCGCGCCAAGATCAAGGCGGCCGCGTCGGCCGAACTGGCCAAGGCGTTCCAGCTGCCGATCAAGTTCGAACGCCGCGATGCGCTCAGCGCCGTGAAGAAGAAGTTCGCCGCCGAGTTCGTGGGCGAAGGCGAAGGCAAGGTTGCCGCCAGTGTCTATGGCGGCCTCTTGCATGACGTGGAAGCCGATGTGATGCGCAACGCGGTGCTGGACACCAAGAAGCGCGTTGACGGCCGCGACCTGACGACCGTTCGCCCGATCGTGGCGGAAGTCGGCATCCTGCCGCGCACCCATGGTTCGGCGCTGTTCACCCGCGGCGAAACCCA
>JBBQBL010000053.1:0-13032 GCA_038317805.1 Micropepsales bacterium | reverse complement strand
CACCAGGACCGCTCGCCATAGCGTTCGTCCTCGGCGCGCAAATTGAATTCACCGGTGATGTCGCAGGCGATGATGGGACCCTCGCCGCCCGCCTGCTCGCGCATCACATCCACCGGCAGGTTGTTCATGACACCGCCATCCACCAGCAGATGGCCGTGATGGGTCACCGGCGGCAGGATGCCCGGCAGCGCCACCGAGGCCCGCAGCGCCCGCCACAGCTTGCCGTCGCGGTGGACATGGATGCGCCCCGTGGTCAGGTCGGACGAGACGCAAAAGAAGGGCAGCGGCAATTCCTCGATACAGACCTCGTCGAAATGCTCCTGCAGCCGCGCGGTGACCTTTTTGCCATTGAACAAAGCGATCAGCGGCAGGGTAAAGCCCGACAGCGGATTGGAGGTGACGAACACCTCGCGCATCCGGTCGCGCATTTCCTCCAGGCCCCATTCGCGCGCCAGGCCGGCGGCGATGATGGCGCCCATGGACGTGCCGCCCAGTTGGTCGAACGGAACGCCCGCTTCCTTCAGCGCCTTGATGATGCCGATATGGGCAAAGCCCCGCGCCCCGCCGCCCGCCAGTACCAGTCCCACGGCGCGGCCTGCGATCATGCGCGCCACCCGCGCCACATCGGCCTGGTGGCCGGCGCGCAGATGGTGATGGCTGCGGAACAAACCGCTGCGCACCGAGAAATGATCGGGCAGCACCGCGCTGGCGCCGTCCGGATGCAGCAGGAGCAGATCGGGCGCGCCCGAGGCCCGCTCCTTGAACGCCGGCAGGCTCAGCGGCGACAGCGGCAAGGGCTGGTTGGCACGGGCGAGCAGGAAGATGCGGTCGGCCTGGCGCAGGCACAGTTGCGTCCAAGGACTGTCGGGCGCATCGCCGCGGTAGAAAACGATGTCATGCGCCTGTTCGAAGGTGTTGAACCATTCGGCGGTCTGGTCGGAGGCCCCCGCATCCAGCACCGCGGCGCGGCAACCGATCCCGGCCAGCGCGCCGGCCAGGTGCTGGGCGATGGGCACTTCCGACAGCCCGTCCTGCAACGGCACGATGGCAAAGGTCTTGGGCCGCAGCTTGGCGGAACGGCCGCGATTGGCGTCCTTCAACCGCTTCACCAGCATCTGCATCAGATTCAGCATCACCCGGGGATGGCGGGCGATCAGCGCCTCGAAGCCGTCGGGTGAAATGCGCAGCAGCTCGGTGTCGCGCAGCGCCACCAGCTGGGCGGCATGATTGGACGAACCGGCGATCAGCGACATCTCGCCCACCGTTTCGCCCGCGGGGATATGCGCCACCATCTGGCGCTGGCCCTGCTCATCGGACACGAACACGCCCAGGCTGCCGGTCACCACCAGGAAGAGTGCCGCGTTGTTCTCGCCGTCGCGGTCCAGCAAGGTGCCGCCGGGCAGCGCGAACCAGTTGGCCTCGGCCAGGAGATTGCGCAGCGCCGGATCGCCGACATTTTCCAGCAGCGCGAAGCTCTGCAGCCGTTCGTACAGATCTTCGGGATAGACGGTCTGCTGGCCGATGCGGAAGGAGGACAGGAACGTCATCTTTCCTCTTTACCTCAAGCCTGTTTGACTCACCAAGCGGTCCAGCCGCCATCCACATTCAGGCTGGCGCCTGTCACATAGCGCGACGCGGGACTGGCCAGGAAGACAAGCGGCCCGCCGATCTCGCCGGCCCGGCCGATACGGCCCAGCATGGTCTTGCCCGCCAGCCGTCCTTCCAAGCCCGGTGGCATCTTGCCGGGCTGGGGAAAGGCGCCGGGCACCAGCGCATTGACGCGAATTTTCTCCGGCCCCAGTTCGGCGGCCAGGTGACGGCTGAGCTGGATCAGGCCTGCCTTGGCGGGACCGTAGTGGAAAGGGCTCTGCTGGGCGGGTTCGTCATACAGCCGCGCATCGGGCGCCACCTGGCCATACATGGACGCAATGTTGACGACACTGGCATCGCCCGATGCGATGACCGCGGCGCGCAGCGCGGGCAAGGCGGCGCGCACCGTCTCGAACGCGGTGGTGACAGTGGCGGCATAGGTGGCGGCGAAATCTTCCGGCGCCAGCGCGGCAAAGGACTTGCCCTGCATGAAGCCGATATTGTTGACCAGCACGTCCAGGCGTTTGAGGCCACCAAAGAAGCTGCGGACCTTGGCCACATCATGGGCGTCGAAGGCGGCGGCTTCCACCGAATGCCCCTGGGCCTTGAGGGCGGCGGCAAAGGCGTCCAGCGCCGCCGCGTCGCGGCCATTGACGATGACATGGGCGCCGGCTTCGGCCAGCGCCTGGACCATGGCCGCGCCCAGATGGCCGCGGCTGCCCGAAACAAAGGCCGTCTTGCCATTCAGCCGGAAAAGATCTGTTGCCATGCCGCTCACCAAAGCCCGATTCCAAACCGCGTATGCAGTGTAAACGACTATTTACACAGAGGAACTTATCGCGGCCGCAACATTGCCCCCAAAAGCAGCAACACCGCTGTTGCGGTGCAACATGGGGCGTCAGATCGCCTTATTGGAAACAGCGCGCCGCCACAGTAAAGTTGCAAATACGCTCACAATGGGACACCCAACAGGGGCTTCTTCGACGGCACCCATCTTCCCAGGTGGGCCGCATTACAAAGGGACGACTTTCATGACCAGCAAACTCCTTCTCGCCGCCTTTTCGGCGAGCCTCCTGCTTGGCGCAGCCCATGGCGCGATGGCAGCCGACGCCAAGCCGGCGCCGATCAAGCTCTCGCCCGCCGTGCTCAAGGCCCTGCAGGCCGCGCAAGCCGCGAACAACAAAAAGGACTATCCCGCGGCGCTCGCCGCCATCCAGCAGGCGGAGGCTGTGTCCGACCGCACGCCGACCGACAATTATCAGATCCACCGCTTCGCCATGTCGGTGCATATCGGCATGCAGGACATGCCCGGCGCCGCCACCGAAATTGAGACCGCGCTGGATGCCGATCCCAGCGTGGTGCCGGAGGCCGAAAAAGCCACCATGTACAAGACCGCGCTGCAGCTGGCGCTGATGCAGAAGCACAATGACAAGGCCCTGGCCTATGCCAAGGTGCTGCAGGCCTCCACCCCGCCCCCGGATGCCGATACCCAGTCGCTGATCGCCAGCGCCCTGTACCGCGGCGGCGATTATGATGGCGTGATCGCGATCGCACAGAAGAACATCGATGCCGCCAAGGCCGCCGGCAAGCCGCCGGCCAAGAGCGACCTCAACAACATCAAGAACGCGCAGGTCAACAAGAAGGACGAAGCCGGCGCCGAGCAGACCCTGGAAGCCATCGTCGCCAACTATGGCGAGCAGCAGGACTGGGATGAACTCTCCCGCGTTGCGCTGACCACCCGGGGCATGCGCGACATCGATTACGTCTATATGGGCCGCTTGATGGTGGCGCAGGCCGGCAAGCTGAAGGCCGAGGACGCCACCATGGTGGGCTCCGCCGCCAACAGCAACAAGCTGGGTTTGTACGGCGATGCCGAAACCATGCAGAAATTCGGTGGTCCGGCGCCCGATCCGCGCGCGGCGGCCGACAAGAAGACCCTGCCCAAACAGATCGCTGACGGCGCCAAGAATGACGGCGAGTACAACGTCAAGACCGCCGAAGCCGCCTATGGCTATGGTCAGTATGCCGACGCCGAAAAACTGGCGCGCGCCGCCAAGACCAAGCCCGGCGTCAAGGATCCGACCGAGCCGGACATGGTGATCGCCATGTCGCTGGCGGCCCAGGGCAAGTATGCCGAGGCTGCGGCGATCTTCGAGACCATCAAGCCGACCAACGGGGCCAGCGCTCGCGTCGTGCGCCTGTGGACTTACTACACCAAGACCAAGGCCAACCCGGCGACCGCCGCCGCGAAGTAAGAAGCCATCGATATGCCGGGGCGCGGGTTACGAGCCCGCGCCCCGTTTCTTTTGCCCCGGTTTTTTTGAAGGCGAGCATGAACCTGATCGTGGGCTTCGCCCCGTTCATCCTGTTCACGGTACTGTCGCGCCTGTCGGTAGACCTGGGGCTGTGGGTGGCGTTTGCCGCCGCCTTTGTCGTCACCATCCGCGATTTTGTGGAAAGCCCCAGCTTGCGGCTGCTGGATGCCGGAAGCTTCCTGTTGTTCGCGCTGCTGGCGCTGGGGCGCGGGTTCCTGGACCCCACGCTGTCGCTGGCGGCGGTGCGTTTCATCGCCGCCCTGTCGCTGCTTCTCTTGCTCGGCCTGCCGCTGGCCTTCCGGCGGCCCTTCTCGGTGGATTATGCGCGGCTGGATCCGCGCGAGGCCGACTGGCCGCCGCAACTGTTCGTGCGGGTAAATTACCTGGTGTCGGGCGCATGGACGGCGGCTTTCGCCATCATGACCCTGGCCGATGGTGCGGTGGCATTCGACGCCGACCTGCCTCTGTATGCCAGCATTGCCGTCAGTGTGGTGGCACTGGCGGCAGCGGTGACCTTTACGCTGCGCTATCCGACCTACGCCGCCAAAAATGCCGCTTCGCAGCAGTAGCCAAAACCGCTAGGTTCTGCGGGTTCAAATGAGGACTTGCCCATGAAACAGGCCGTGATCGTCTCGACCGCGCGCACCGGCCTGGCCAAATCCGTGCGCGGCGGCTTCAACGATACCCATGGCGCGGTGATGGGTGGTCATGCCGTCAAGCACGCCATCGCGCGCGCGCGCCTCGATGCGGGCGAAGTCGAAGACGTGGTGATGGGCTGCGGCTTTCCCGAAGGCGCCACCGGCAACAACATCGCGCGGGAAAGCGCCATCTGGGCGGGCTGCCCGGTCTCCACCGCCGGGATCACCGTCAACCGCTATTGCTCCAGCGGATTGAACGCCATCGCCTTTGCCGCCCAGGCGATCATGACCGGCGGGGCCGAGGTGATGGTGGGCGCGGGGGTGGAATCCATTTCCCTGGTCCAGATGGGCGGCGTCAATCTCAAGCATTTCACCGAAGAACATCTGCTGCAGGTCAAACCCGCGCTGTGGATGACCATGATCGAAACCGCCGAGATCGTGGCGCAACGCTATGGCATCAGCCGCGAGCGCCAAGATCAATACGCCCTGCAAAGCCAGCAGCGCGCCGCAGCGGCGCAAGGCGCGGGCAAGTTTGCCGATGAGATCGTACCGCTGGCTACCAAAATGAAAAAAATCGACAAGGCCAGCGGCGCCGAAAGCCAGGTCGATGTCACTGTTGATCGCGACGAATGCAACCGCCCCGACACGACCCTGGAAGGTTTGGCGGCGCTGAGGCCGGTGCATGCCGGGGGCCAGCAGATCGCCGAAGGCAAGTTCATCACGGCAGGCAATGCCTCGCAGTTTGCGGACGGCGCGTCAGCCTGCGTGGTGATGAGCGAGGACGCGGCGGCGAAAAAAGGCCTTAAGCCGCTGGGCATCTTCAAGGGCTTTGCGGTGGCAGGGGTCGAACCCGATGAAATGGGCATTGGCCCGGTGCTGGCGGTCCCCAAGCTCCTGGCGCGCCATGGGCTGAAGGTGGACGATATTGATCTTTGGGAGCTGAACGAAGCCTTCGCCAGCCAGACCCTCTATTGCATGGACAAGCTTGGGCTGGACCCGGCCAAAACCAACGTCAATGGCGGCGCCATCTCCATCGGCCATCCCTATGGCATGACGGGCGCCCGTTTGACCGGGCATCTCCTGCTGGAAGGGCGCCGCCGCGGCGCCAAATATGGCGTGGTCACCATGTGCATCGGCGGCGGCATGGGCGCGGCCGGCCTGTTCGAGATACTGTCCGCCTGACCATGATTCGCCCCGCCCTCCTTTTTCTGGCTGCGCTGATGCTGGCGGCTTGCGCGGAAGTTCCGCCAAGGCGGCCGCTGCCGCCAGATCCCAAGACCCAGATGGGCGCGCTGGAGACCCGCATCGCCATCCTGGTGGAGGAGCAACGCCACAGGCTGGACCCCAAGGCCCGCAACCTGGCGATCGACCCCGAATTGTCCAAGATCGCCCGCGCCCGCGCCGCCGACATGGCGGCCAAGAACTACCTGGCCCATGCCGCCCCCAATGGCGACACCTCCGCCTCGCTGCTGATGAAGCAGGACGAACGCTGGCAGGGCCTTTTGGGAGAAAATCTTGCAGCGCAACATTACACCAAGCTCAGCGGCGTCACGGTGAATGATTTTGCCCAGCGTTTCCTGGACGAATGGATGAAAAGCCCGCCTCACAGGGACAATATGGCATTCGCCAATTACGACCATGCCGGGGTGGGCGCGGCGGTGAATGGCGACACGGTCTATGTCGCCCTGCTGTTTTCCACCGACATGGGGCTGAAGCCCAGGCCCCCGGAAAGCCCTGCCAACGCCGTCACCGCCTTTGAAAGTCCGGCTGCTGCGGCGGCCCCGCCCCCACCCGCGCCGGCCGATCCGTTGCGCCTTCGCGGTACGGTGGGAGCGCAATAAGAATCGATATCCGCGGTTCGATTCACATCTGATTAAGCTAACGGGTTCAACTATCTGTGCATGATTAGGCACATAGCCACCCTGTCCGCCGGTCGTATGGTCAACATTCCTTTACACTATATCTTGCCCCCGGTACTTTCTGTAGCGGGTGTGCGGTGCCAGTGAGTCGAAATGCGCGCAGAGCTACCATGGAACGTTGCCGGTATCCCGCCAGAGGCGCGGGAAGCTGCGCGGGCCGCTGCCCGGCGCGAAGGCCTGTCGGTCGGCGAATGGCTGACCCGGCGCATTTTGCGCAGTTTTTCGGGCATGGAAGAGGACGTCCCCACCATGCCGTATGACAATCGCGCGCCTTCCGGCGCCCCCCTGGACAGCTGGGGCCTGCCGCCGTCGGCCGCCAGCCGCCGCGACACCGACGAGATGATGGCCCGGGTCGGGCGCAGTGAAAGCGAATCAAACGAAGCCTGGCGCCGTATCGAAGACCAGCTGCGGGGCCTTGGCCGCCGTCTGGATTCGTCCGAACGCAGCCATGGGGAAAGCAACCGCGTCATCTCCCGTACCGCCCAGGAACTGAACATCACCGCCCGCGAACAGGCCCAGGCCTTCGACCAGCTGGGCCTGAACGTGATGAGCCTGAACGAGCGGCTGGAGCGGCTGGAACGTTCGGCCGCCAATGACGGCATCAAGGACGCGGTCAAGGCGCTGCACCAGGGCCTGTCGCGGCTGGCCGACCAGATCACCGCCACTGCCAATAATTCCGCCAACCAGGTCGTGCAGCTCACCGGCAACCTGGAACAGCTGGCCAACCGCGTCGGCCAGGCGCGCGTGGATTCCGAGAACGCCGAAAAGGCCCTGGACCAGCGCATCAGCGCCAGCGAGAACGCCATCGGCCACCGCATCGAGGCGGGTGAAAAGGCGATCGAAGCGCGCCTGAGCGCCGCCCATGAGGAAAGCCTCAACCGGCTAGAAGATTCCATCGCCCGTCTTGAGATGCGCCTGCCCGATGCCGAATTCGAGCGCCGCCTGGACGGCATCGAGCGTTCGGTCGGCGGCATGGCCGACCGGCTGACCCATTTCAATCCCACCGAGAAGATGGACGCGACGCTTCAAGCCATGTCGCACCGTCTGGAGTCGCTGGAAAAGGATCACAGCGACCTGGTGCACGAGATGCGCAGCAAGCTGCGCCCGATCGAGCCGCCGGCTTACGAGGCACCCCGCGCGCCCGCAGCCAACGCCTATCAGCCGCACAGCGCCTTCGAACCGCCGCCGGTGGCCGAGCCGGCGCCGCCCGCACCCAGCGCGTACGAGCCGCCCCCCGCTTATGAGCCGCCGCCCGCCATCGACGCCTTCGCCACCCCGACAGGCTTCAGCTTCGACATTCCGCCGGAGACCGGCACCGAATCCTTCGCGCCCGACTTCGAGGACGTATTCGCCGATACCGGCGCGCCCGCCGAAGTCCCTGAGCCGGAGAATTTCCTGGCCCAGGCCCGCCGCTCGGCGCGCGCCGCCTCCGAGAAAGCCGAAACCGAACGCCGCACCGGGCTGAGCGGATTCCGCTGGGGCAAGGAAGCCGCCGCCGAGGGCGCCGAAAAGACCAAGCCCCGCTACGTCATTCCGGCCATCGTTGCCCTGATCGTGGTGCTGGCGGCCGCGGCCGCACTGGTGCTGAGCCAGCGCGCCAAGATGCCGGCCCAGACCGCCGCCAAGCCCAATGGCCCCACCTTCACCGTGCCCGCCCCGCCAAGCAGCGACGACACCCAGTTCGTCGTCGCGCCCCAGGCCACCCCGGGCGACACCGGTGGCAATGCCGACGATTTCACCTCGGAGCGTTCGGAGCCCGCCGAGTCCGACAATCCGCCGCGCACCGCCATGCCGTTGCAGCAGCGCGACGTGCGCAGCGCCCCGGTCAACCGCGTACCGGATGGCGCGAAGGTCCCTTCGCCGGACCGCGTGATCCAGATGGCCAATGCCGGCAATCCCATCGCGCTGACCATCATCGGCCTGCGCGCCCTGGACGGCACGAACGGTTCGGCCGTGAACCTGCCCGACGGCGTCAAGTTCCTCACCCAGGCGGCCGAAAAGGGCCAGGCCGTGGCGCAGTATCGCCTGGGCACCCTGTATGAGCGCGGCCAGGGCATCCCCACCGACGCCGCCAAGGCGGCGCACTGGTACGAGATGGCCGCCAATCAGGGCAACCGCAAGGCGATGCACAATCTGGCGGTGTCCTATGCCAGCGGCGCCACGGGCAAGAAGAACATGGCCGAAGCCGCCCGCTGGTTCGCCAAGGCCGCCGCGCTGGGCCTGTCGGACTCCCAGTTCAACCTGGCGGTGCTGTATGAACGCGGCGACGGCGTGCCGCAAAGCCTGCTGGACGCCTATAAGTGGTATTCCATTGCCGCCGCCTCGGGTGACACCGAATCCAAGGCGCGCATCGGCGTGCTGCAGACCCAGCTCAGCGATACCGACAAGGCCGCGGCCAACAAGTCGGCGGCGACCTTCCATGCGGCGCCCCTGAACCGCAGCGCCAACGTACCGCCCGAGCCGGGCGATCTGGGCTGATCCACTGTTTCGATTTCGCCTGATTCCGTAAGGTTTTTTGCGTTGACCCTCCACGCGCGCGCGCGCATCTTCGGGTGCAATGGAACTCTACCTTCCCGTTGCTGAGATGTCGGTCAATTGGCTGCTTCTCATCGTGCTGGGAACAGGTGTCGGCTTCCTGTCGGGCATGTTCGGGGTAGGCGGCGGCTTCCTGATGACGCCGCTGCTGGTCTTTACCGGCATCCCTTCCACCGTTGCGGTCGCCACCACCCTTTCCCATGTCACCGCCTCGTCCATGTCGGGTGCGCTGACGCAATGGCGCAAGCGCGCCATCGACTTCACCATGGCCGGCGTCATGCTGGGCGGCGGCGTGGTGGGTACCCTGTTTGGTGTGTGGCTGTTCTCGGCCATGCGCCGCCAGGGCCAGATGGACCTGATCGTGGCGCTGACCTATGTGATCATGCTGGGCTCGATCGGCGTCATCATGCTGCGCGAGAGCCTGGCCACCCTCAAAGCCTATCGCAGCGGCGTCACTCCAAGCCACCGCTTGGTCAACCGGAGCTGGATTCACGCCCTGCCCTTCAAGATGCGCTTTCGCCAGTCGCGCCTGTACATCAGCGTCATTCCGCCCATTGCGATCGGTTTCGTGGTGGGCGCGCTCGGCGCCATCATGGGCATCGGCGGCGGCTTCATCATCGTGCCGGCGATGATCTACATCCTGCGCATGCCGACAAACATGGTGATGGGTACATCACTGGTGCAGATCATCGCGGTGACCGCCATCACCACCGTCCTGCAGGCCACCAGCAACTATGCCGTGGACATCGTGCTGGCGGGGCTGCTGGTGTCGGGCGGGGTGGTGGGCGCGCAACTGGGCGTGCGGGCCGGCGCCAAGCTGCGCGGCGAGCAATTGCGCCTTCTGCTGGCCTGTCTGGTGCTGGCGGTTGGGGCCGGCCTTTTCTATCAACTGGTGGCGCACCCGGCCGATGTCTATTCCCTGTCCGAGGGCGCACCATGAAGCGCGCTCTGATGGCGACACTGCTGCTGATCACGGCACCGGCATCCGCCGAAGACCTGGTGTCCGGCATCAGCCAGGATACGATCCAGATCACCTCCAACTATACCGGCACCGACATCGTGGTGTTCGGCGCCATCGAGCGGGCGATAGCGCCACAGGGCCGCGGCATCGTGGTGATCGTGCGGGGCCCGGACGAGGCCATGACGGTGCGCCGCCGTGACAGGGTCGCGGGGGTGTGGGTCAACCGCGACGCGGCCCGGTTCGAAGAATTGCCGGCTTATTATTACCTGGCCTCGACCGAGCCGGTGGCGCGCATCGCCCCGACTGAAACCTTGCGGCGCTATGGCATCGGGCTGCAGTCGCTCACCCCTTCGGCTATCGGCAGCCATCACGATCCCGAGCCCTTCCGCCAGGCGGCCATCCGCTATCACCAGCGCAGCGGGCTTTACGCGGAAAATCCCGGCAGCATCGATTTCCTCAGCGAGACGCTGTTCCGCACCCGCGTGCCGGTACCGGCGGGGGTGACGCGCGGCCAATACAATGTCGAGGTCTATCTGTTCCGCGGCGGCGAAGTGGTGAGCGCCCAGTCCACGCCGCTGTTCGTGGACGCCACGGGGCTGGAGCGGCGGCTGTTCAACATGGCGCACAATGCGCCGTTCCTTTACGGCCTAGCCTGCGTGTTCATGGCCATGCTTTTGGGCTGGATTTCCTCGGTACTGTTCCGCCGCCCGGCCTGATTGGTTCAGCGCGCCGGCGCGAAGGCGCTGCCGGCCGCACTTTCCAGCGACGGCAGGAAAGCGGGCGGTTTGCGCATATGGGTCGCCTGCTCGAAGGCATGGCCCAGCGCCAGCATGGCGGCATCCGACCAGGCCGGACCGATGAAGGACAGCCCCACAGGCAGGCCATGGTCGTATCCCATCGGCACGGTCAGATGCGGATAGCCGGCTTCGGCCGGCAGGCTGGCGGAATCGGGACTGCCATAACCGGCGCTGCGCACGATATCGGTCAGCACGGCCGGGCCATTGGTGGGGCGGATCACGGCATCCAGGCGCAGGCGCGTGAACAAGTCGTCCAGCGCGCCCCGGGTCAGGCTTTGGAGTTCATCGCGGGCGCGGACATATTCGGGGTCACCCAGATCGCCCCGCGCCTGGGACTCGGTCAGGATGTTCTGGCCGAACAGCACGGTTTCGCGCGGCGACACGGCATTGAAGGCGATCAGGTCGGACAGGCTGCGCACGCGGCCCGTTGGCAGGCTGGCCAGATAGGCGTTGAGGCCGGCTTTGAACTCGGTTTGCAGCACCACCTTCTCGTCGGCGGCGATTTGCGGCGGCACGGTGAAATCGTTGATCTCCACGATCTGCGCGCCTTGCGCCTTCAACGCTGCCAGCGCCTGGGTCAGCAACCCAGCGGTCTGCGCAGGAAGCGCGCCCGGCGCCGCGGTGATCACGCCCAGCCTTTTGCCCCGCAGCGATGCGCCGGACAGGCTCGCATAATCGGATTTTTTCGCGTCCGCATCGGCGGTCGCGGCATCGGCCGCGTCGCTGCCGGATATCGCGTTCAGCACCAGCGCCGCGTCGGCGACGCTGCGCGTCATCGGCCCGGCCGTATCCTGGGTATGAGAAATTGGTACAACGTGTGTGCGCGACACCAGACCCACCGTCGGCTTGAAGGACACGATGCCATTGAAGGATCCGGGGCAGACCAGCGAGCCGTTGGTTTCGGTGCCGATGGCGGCGGCGGCCAGGCTGGCGGCGGCCGCGGCACCGCTGCCGGACGAAGAGCCGCACGGATTGCGGTCCAGCACATAGGGATTCTTCACCAGCCCACCCACGCCCGACCAGCCCCAGATGGAATAGTTGGAGCGGAAATTCGCCCATTCGCTCAAATTGGTCTTGCCCAGGATCACCGCGCCGGCCGCCCGCAGCCGCGCCACCAGCGGGGCGTCGCGGTGGGTGACATTGTCCGCCAGCGCCAGCGACCCCGCCGTGGTGGGCATGGGATCGGCGGTTTCGATATTGTCCTTCACCAATATGGGAATGCCGTGCAGCGGTCCGCGCGCGCCCTTGGCCTTGCGTTCGGCATCCAGCGCCGTGGCGTCAGCAATGGCATTGGGATTGACGGCGATCACCGCATGCAGCTGCGGCCCGGCCCGGTCCAGCGCATCGATGCGTGCAATATAGGCCCGCACCAGCTCCGCGGCGCCGACCCGGCCCGCCGCCATGTCGGCTTGCAGTGTGGCGATATCCTTTTCCGCGACCTCGTAGGGCGCGGCCCAGGCCTGGCCCGTCACAGCCGCCAGCATGGCGATCGAGAGAAGAAATTTCATGACGCCCCCCTGGCCCAAGTGGCCCTAGGACAATGAAATGGGGCGCCTGCCCAAAGTCAAAGCGCGATGCGTCGCGGCCGCTAGACCCGTCGCAGGCTGCGATAAAAGGGATCGGTACTGACGCGGCGCCTGTGCTTTTCATCCGTCAGGACGGCCTGAACCCGCAAGACTGTCAGCCCATGATCCGCGCTCAACTGCTCAAGGCTGCGGCCCGCCTCGTAGTCAGCCATGATGCGGCGGTTCCTGTCGGTCTTGGGCGGCATGCTGTCCTGCTGGCAAGGAAAAAGCCCGGGCGGGGGGCACCGGGCTTTCCATGATATGCCGAAGCAGGGGGAAGGGCTTCGACATAGAGGGAACTCCGACTTGGGACGTAAGTTCCGCCATGCCGGATTTGCGCGCCCCCAATGAGGCTTACCCACGCCTTTACCCTTCGTAAATATTTGAAATACAAGCAAAAATGGAACCGATGCTGATGCGAGGGCTTATCAAGGGCATGTGCCAAGCAGCAGATCCCCGGACAATCCTTGTGGTCGAAGACGAACCCCTGATCCGCATGTCGGCGGTCGCCGCCCTGCAGGATGCCGGCTATTGGGTGCTGGAAGCCAAGAACAGCGCGGAAGCCCTGGATGTCCTGTCGCGGCATTCCGAGATCAGCATCATGGTGACGGATGTGCGCATGCCAGGCCATATGGACGGCCTGGCGCTGGTGACCTGGGTGCAGCTCAACAATCCCGGCATCCGCTCGATCGTGGACTCCGGCAAACCCACC
>JBBQBL010000052.1:0-13092 GCA_038317805.1 Micropepsales bacterium | reverse complement strand
CTCGTTCTTCTCCAGGATGATGGTATCATGGCCCGCTTGCGCCAGATGGCGGGCAATGGCCAGCCCCACCGCGCCCGCGCCGATTACCACCGCATCGGTCTCGAACTTTTCCATGGTGGGTTTCTGCCTTCAAATCGCGGCGACGGCAATGCTTGTCTGGACCCGCTTTTTATGACGCTATGCGGCCATGTTCTTCGCGGTCTCCAAACTGTTCTGGATGGTGGCGGCGCCCAGCCACTGGCTGGGTGCGCTGGTGCTGGCCTGCGCCCTTTGTTTGGTGCTGGGCCGGGTGCGGGTCGCTCGTGTCCTGGCGCTGGCAGCAGCGCTGCTTCTGCTGCTGGCGGGGGTTGTCCCGGTCAGCTCCTACATTATCCGCGATCTGGAAAACCAGTACCCGCGTCCCGCATGGCCGGCCCATGTTGACGGCATCCTGATCCTGGGCGCGGGTTACAACACCCATGTACTGCGCACCCGCCATGCCCCGGCCAGCAACGCCGCTGCATACCGCCTGACGGAGGCCTATGCCGCCGCGTTGCATTACCCGAACGCGCGTGTGGTGTTCAGCGGCGGCTCCGGTGCGCTGGGCGGCACCGACTGGTCGGAGGCGGAAAGCGCGCTCTATGTCCTGATCCAGATGGGGCTTGATCCCAAGCGGTTGATCCTGGAGCCGCGCTCGCGCAACACCGATGAAAATATCCGCTTTTCGAAGAAGATAGTGAAGCCGAAAGCCGGCGAGACCTGGCTCTTGGTGACCTCGGCGGTACACATGCCCCGGTCCATGGCCATCGCGCGCAAGAATGACTGGCCAATGCTGGCGTGGCCCAGCGACTTCATCACCGGGCCGCAGATCGGCGACATGGATTTCAACATTGGCGCGAATCTGGCCATGACCGATTTTGCCGTGCATGAAGCGATTGGTGTTGTGGCCTATCGGCTCACCGGTAAGTCGCGATAGTTCCCGGCGCGGTTCCATACGGAACTGCCGCAACCACTTTGCGCCTGCCCGGTTTCATTCTGCGATGTCCGAACAGGAGAGCAGAATGAAATTTGTCACCCTTGCGGCAATCGCCGCGCTTACAGCAACTCCGGTTATGGCTGATCCGGTTGCGCGGGAACAGGCCAGGGCTGATCTGCATCAGGCCAATGCCGATGCGGTGAAGGCCCAGATCCAGAAGGAAGACGCGCAGGCCGAAGCCAACGCCAATGCGGCGGATGCTGCCAGTGCCCAGGCCAATGCTGCCAAGTCTGACGCCACGGTTTCGCAGGCCCAAGCCGATACCGCCCAGGCGGAAGCGAACACTGCGGCGGCTCAGGCCAATAATGCCCAGGCGCGCGCTGATGTGGCGACCGCCCAGCGCAACGAGGCTTTGGACCGGGCGGCCAGTGCCCGCGCGGATGTCCGCGCCAATTAAAGTCCAGGAGAGAAGCCCGCTTCGGCGGGCTTCTTTTTTCATCCCGTGCGCAGGTAGCGCACGGCTTCGTCGCGCCCAAACAGGTAGAGCAGGACCCGTAAGGCTTCGCCGCGCGGGGATTTCAGGTCGGGATCGCGGGTCAATATCAACCGCGCATCATCATGCGCGACGGCCAGCAGGTCGGCATGGGCTGCCGGATCAGCCATGCGGAATTCCTCCATGCCACTCTGGCGTTTGCCCAGCACTTCGCCGGGTCCACGCAGGCGCAAATCTTCTTCGGCGATCACAAAGCCGTCATCGGTGTCGCGCATGGTCTTCAGCCGCGCCTTGGCAGTCTGGCCCAGCGGTTCATGCCACAAGAGAATGCAGCTGGACTTGCCGGTGCCGCGTCCCACCCGCCCGCGCAGCTGGTGCAGCTGGGACAGGCCGAAACGCTCGGCATGCTCCACCACCATGATGGTGGCTTCGGGCACGTCCACGCCCACCTCAATGACGGTGGTGGCGACCAGCAATTGCGTCTCGCCGGCCTTGAAGGCGGCCATGGCCGCATCGCGTTCCGCCGCTTTCATCTTGCCGTGAACCAGGCCGACGTTGAGGCTCAACGCCTGGCGCAGCATCACGGCGCGGTCCTGGGCGGCGGCCAGGTCGATCTTCTCGGATTCCTCCACCAGCGGGCAGACCCAATAGGCGCGGGCGCCGCGATCCAGCGCGATGCGCAGGTGAGAAATCAAGTCATCCATGCGGGCGGCGCCCATCACGCGGGTCTCCACCGGCTTGCGCCCCGGTGGGCGGCCGGTGATCCGGGACACGTCCATGTCGCCATAGGCAGTGAGCGCCAGGGTGCGCGGGATAGGTGTGGCGGTCATGACCAGCACATCGGCGGGCTTGCCTTTTGATTGCAACTGCATGCGCTGGTGCACGCCAAAGCGGTGCTGCTCGTCCACCACTGCCAAGCCCAGGTCCTTGAAGGTGACATCGTCGGAGAACAGGGCGTGGGTGCCGACCAGGATGTCGATTTCGCCGGCCGCCAGCCGCGCCAGGGTCTCGGCGCGGCCCGCGCCTTTCTCGCGCCCCGTCAAACAGCCCAGCCGCACGCCTGCCGCCGCCGCATACGGCTCCAGCGAGGCCAGGTGCTGGCGCACCAACAGTTCGGTGGGCGCCATCAGCGCCGCCTGAAGACCGTCTTCCACCGCCTTCAGCATGGCCAGCAACGCTACGATGGTCTTGCCGGAGCCGACATCGCCTTGCAGCAGCCGAAGCATGCGTTTTTCGGAGGCCATGTCCTGTTCGATTTCCGCCAGCGCCGCCAGCTGCGGATCGGTCAGGGTGAAGGGCAGGGCGGCAATCGCCTTGGCCTTCAACTTGCCGGTGCCGCTAATGACGCGGCCCTTGCCGCCGCGCAGGTTGGCGCGGATCAGCAGCAGTGCCAGCTGGTTGGCCAGCAACTCGTCATAGGCCAGCCGCTGCCGCGCCGGTGTGGTGGGGACAAGATCGCTGTCATGGGCCGGGCCATGCGCGATTTCCAGCGCCGCGCCGAACGGATCCCACTTGCGCTGCTTCACGAAAGCCGGGTCCTGCCATTCGGGCATCATCGGCACTTTTTCCAGCGCGCCGCGTACCGCCTTGGCCATGGGCCGCGCCGTCAGACCCTCGGTCAAAGGATAGATCGGCTCATGCAGCGGGAAGGATGCGATGTCTTCCGGCGCCACGATGTAATCGGGATGGGTCATCTGCAACCGGTCCTTGAAGCGCTCGATGCGACCCGACAGCACCCGCTTTTCGCCTACCGGCAGCTGCTTGGCCAGGTAGTCGGCATGGGCGCGGAAAAACACCAGTTCCATCATCGATGTGTCGTCCGACACCATCACTTTATAAGGCTGCGACTTCACCCGGCCCGGCTTGTGCTCCAGCACGGTCACTTCCACGGTGGCGATCCGGCCCGGCTCAGCCGCCGCCAGCCTGGGCTGGTAGGAGCGGTCCACCACCCCCACCGGCAGGTCGAACACCATGTCCACCAGCCGGGGACCGGCCACCTTCTGGATCAGCTTTTCCAGCTTGGGACCCACCCCGGACAGGGTGCGGATCTCGGCAAACAAGGGGAACAGAATCGCGGGGCGCATATCGGCAAGATATTAGCGCCCGCCCGTTGTTCTGGTAGTGAGCGAAGGCTATATCCCGCCCCATGACAGACCTCGAACAGGGTGGCTCTTCGGAGAACCGCCGGAAACGCCTTTTGTTTCGGGCCCAGCAGCGGGGCTTCAAGGAAGTCGATTTGATCTTCGGCGCCTATGCCGAAAGCCATCTGGCGGGCATGGACGAGGGCGCGCTGGACCAGTTCGAGGCGCTGCTGACCGCGCCTGACCAGGATGTCTATGCCTGGCTGCGCGGGGCCGCTGTTGTGCCGCCCGAATATGACAATCCGGTGTTCGCGGGCCTCAAAGCGGTGTGCGAGCAGCAGCAGCCGCGCTGGAAGAGTTAATTGGACAGGCTCGATACCATCGCCAAAGGTCAGCAGGCGCGCCTGACCGTTTCGGGCGTGCCGCAGGGCTATGACGCCTATGTGGCGGCGGAGGCCGCGCGCCGCCGCGGCGGGCCGGTGCTGTTCGTGGCACTGGATGATGTGCAGGCCGATGCGGTGGAACGGGCGCTGGGTTTCTTCGCGCCCCAAATGCCCGTGCTGGCCTTCCCCGCCTGGGATTGCCTTCCTTACGACCGCGTTTCGCCCAAACCCGATATCGAGAGCAAGCGGCTTGCGACCCTGGCGGCGCTGGCGCGGGACATCGGCAAGGCTTGCGTCATTGTCACCACCATCAATGCCGTGTTGCAGCGGGTGCCGCCCAAGGCGGTGATTGCGGGTGCCAGCTTCATCGCCAAGAACGGCGCCGAGGTGGACAGAGATGCTCTGGTCAGCTTCCTGTCGGGCAATGGCTATGTCCGCGCCGGAACGGTGCGCGAGCCGGGCGACTTCTCCCTGCGCGGCGGCATCGTCGATCTGTGGCCACCGGGCGAGGAGCAGCCGCTGCGGCTGGACTTCTTCGGCTCAACCCTGGACGCCATCCGCCGTTTCGATGCCGAAACCCAGCTGTCGGACAAGACGCCGGTGGCGGACGTCACCCTGCTGCCCGCCAGCGAAGCGCCGCTGAACGCCGAAGCGATCAGCCGTTTTCGCACCGGCTATGTCGCGGCCTTCGGCGCGGCGGGCGACGACCCGCTGTATGAAAGCGTCAGCGCCGGGCGCAAGACCCAAGGCATGGAGCATTGGCTCCCGCTGTTCTACAGCCACCTGGACACGCTGTTCGATTACCTGCCGCGCTGTGTCGTCATGCTGGGTCACCAGGCGGAAGAGTCCAAGGCGGCACGGCTGGAGTTGATCCGGGATTACTACGAGACCCGCGAGCAGTTCCGGCACCAGAAAGACGACAAGCACGCCATCAAGGGCCCGCCCTACAAGCCGCTCAAGCCCGAGACGCTGTATCTCTCCGATGCGGAGTGGAAGGCGGCGCTGGGCAAGAACATCCTGCGCGAACTGACGCCGTTTCAGGCGCCGGACAGCATGACCAGCCTGGATGCTGGCGGCCGTCTGGGCCGCGACTTCGCGCCCGAACGCCAGGGCGGCAATCTGAATGTCTTCCAGGCCGCCGCCGATCACCTGAAAACCCTGCAGGCGGCCGGCAAGCGGGTGCTGGTGGCGAGCTGGACCGACGGTTCGGCCGAACGCATGGGCGGGGTGATGTCCGATCACGGCGTCACGCCCATCAAGAAGGTCAAGAACTGGCCCGAAGCGCTGAAGCTGGATGCCTCGGCGTTCGGCATTGCCTGTCTGGGCATCGAGCGCGGCTTTGAGGGCCCGGACTTTGTCATCCTGTCGGAACAGGATGTGCTGGGCGACCGCATGGTGCGGGCCCAGAGCCGCGCGCGCCGGGCGCAGAACTTCATCGCCGAAGCGTCTTCGCTGACGCCGGGCGATCTGGTCACCCATATCGAGCATGGCGTGGGGCGCTATCTGGGCCTGAAGGCGATCGATGCGCTGGGTGCGCCGCATGACTGCCTGGAACTGCAATATGACGGCGGCAAGCTGTTCCTCCCCGTAGAGAATATCGAACTGCTGACCCGCTATGGCTCGGACGAGGGTGCGCAGCTCGACCGGCTGGGCGGCGCCGGCTGGCAGAAGCGCAAGGCCGAGATGAAGGAGCGGGTGCGCGCCATCGCCGCCGAGCTGATCAAGATCGCCGCCGCCCGCCAGCTGAAGTCCCTGCCGCCGGTGGAACCGCCCGCGGGCCTGTATGACGAATTCGCCGCCCGCTTCCCCTATCAGGAGACCGAAGACCAGGAGAAGGCCATCAACGAAGTGGTGGGCGACCTGGCCGCCGGCCGGCCGATGGACCGGCTGGTTTGCGGCGATGTCGGCTTTGGCAAAACCGAAGTGGCCATGCGCGCCGCCTTTGTCGCCGCCATGGCGGGTGAACAGGTGGCGGTGGTGGTGCCCACCACCTTGCTGGCGCGCCAGCATTTTCGCGGTTTTGCCGAACGCTTTGCTGGCTTTCCGCTGAAGGTGCGGCAACTGTCGCGCTTCGTGGACCCCAAGGACGCCAAGGAGACCAAGGAAGCGCTGGCTGAAGGCACGGTGGACATCGTGGTTGGTACCCATGCGCTGTTGGCTGAAAGCATCCAGTTCAAGCGGCTGGGCCTGGTCATTGTGGACGAGGAGCAGCATTTCGGCGTGGTGCACAAGGAGCGGCTGAAGAACCTGAAGGCCGATGTCCACGTGCTGACCCTCACCGCCACGCCGATCCCGCGCACCTTGCAGCTGGCCTTGTCCGGTGTGCGCGACCTGTCACTGATCACCACCCCGCCGATCGACCGGCTGGCAGTGCGCACCTTCGTGACGCCGTTCGATCCGCTGGTGGTGCGCGAGGCGCTGCTGCGCGAGCATTATCGCGGCGGCCAGAGCTTCTTCGTGGCGCCGCGCATCTCCGACCTGGCCGATGCCATGACCTTCATCAAGGAAGTGGTGCCGGAAGTGAAAGCGGCCCTGGCGCATGGCCAGATGTCGCCCAAGGTGCTGGAAGAGGTGATGACCGCCTTTTACGAACGCAAGGTGGACGTGCTGGTGTCCACCAACATCGTGGAATCCGGCCTGGATATTCCCACCGCCAACACCTTGATTGTCAACAAGGCCGACAAGTTCGGCCTGTCGCAGCTGTATCAGCTGCGCGGCCGCATCGGCCGTTCCAAGGTGCGCGCCTATGCCTATCTGACGACGCCGCCGGACAAGAAGCTGACCGATAATGCCACCCGGCGGCTGGAAGTGCTGCAGTCGCTGGACCAGTTGGGAGCCGGCTTCTCCATAGCCAGCCATGACATGGACATTCGCGGCGCCGGCAATCTGCTCGGCGAGGAGCAATCCGGCCATGTCCGAGAGGTCGGCATCGAACTTTACCAGGAGATGCTGGAAGAAGCGGTCTCCAGCATGCGCGAAGGCGGCGAGGCCGATGTCACCGATCAATGGTCGCCCACCATCAATGTCGGTGCCTCGGTGATGATCCCGGAAGGCTATGTCGCCGACCTCAATGTCCGCATGTCGCTGTACCGGCGCCTGGCCGGGATCGAAACCGCCACGGATATCGACCGTTTCGCCGCCGAGCTGATTGACCGCTTCGGACCGCTTCCCGATGAGGTCAAGCATCTTTTCGAGATCGTCACCATCAAGCAGCTGGCCAAGCAGGCGGGCGTGGAGAAGATCGATGCCGGTCCCAAGGGCGGCACCGTGGCCTTCCGCGGCAACAACTTTGCCAATCCGATGAAGCTGATCCAGTTCATCAACCAGCACAGCGGCACCATGAAGGTGCGGCCCGACCAGAAGATCGTGGTCACCCGCGACTGGCCGACACCCGACGCGCGGCTGGCCGGCGCCAAGGCACTGCTGACCCAGCTCGCCAAGCTAGCGGCGGCGTGAAGCCTTATGCCGCCGTGCCGGACGGGGTGCGGCTGGCGCTGCGCCTGACCCCGCGCGCCGCGCGCAACGGTGTGGACGGCATCGTGTCCGACGCGGAGGGACGCCCTTTGCTCAAGCTGCGGCTGGTGGCGCCGCCGGTCGAAGGCGCGGCAAACGAGGCGCTGATCGCGTTTCTGGCCAAAACGCTCTCGTTGCGAAAAGCCGACATCGCCATTCGCTCCGGCGAAACCGGCCG
The DNA here is from genome assembly GCA_038317805.1 of Micropepsales bacterium. Taxonomy (GTDB): domain Bacteria; phylum Pseudomonadota; class Alphaproteobacteria; order Micropepsales; family Micropepsaceae; genus Rhizomicrobium. Next base: position 5,489 of record JBBQBL010000052.1, on the reverse strand, counting down.
GGTCAAGATTCTGCATCTGGCGGGTGACAGCGCCGCGATCCTGCGAAAGCTGGATGCTTTGCTGGCCTAAAACAGCGGCTTGCCGGTGGCGCGGGGCAGGGACACGCCCATGATCTTCGCCACCGTGGGCGCGATGTCGCGAATGTCGATTTCGCCCAGCGCCTTCTTGGGCACGTCCGGGCCCGCGATCAGGAAGGTGGAACGCATGGCATCCCAGTCGGGGAAATAACCGTGGGTGCCCTTGTCGCTGCTGGGGCTGATCAGCGGCCCCGTCAGCGCCTTGCCGGCCTTGAAGCCGGGGGAGAAGCTGACCCAGAAATCAGCTTCCTTCGCACCGCCGCGCTTTTCGATCTCGGCGCGGTCAATAACGCCGGCGATGCCGTTCTTCGGATCAGCCGTCAGCTTTTTCAACAGGGCAGCGACCTTGTCCTTCGCCGCCGCATCGCCCCGGTCCTTCAGCACGATGATGTCCGAGCCGGCCTGGTACCAGGGCATGGCCTGCCAGTCCTTCACCTTGCCCTTGTCCAGGGTGACCAGCCCGGCATCCACGAACGCGGTGATCAGGTTCACGTCATGGCTGATGGCGGCAAAGCCGTGATCGGACACCAGCGCCACAACGATATCGGGCTGGGCCTTGCGCGCCGCCGCGACCAGGGTGCCGACAATCCCATCCAGCGCTTCCAGGTTGGCGCGCTGCTGGGGCGTGTCGGGGCCGTTCACATGCTCGGTCTCGTCCAGGCTGGACAGGTGCACGGCCGAAAACAGGGGATGATCCGCGGCGATGAGGGCGGCCGCGGCTTTGCCCTTGGCGACATCGGCGGCGATGGTGACGCCCAATGTTTGTTTGAAGGTGGTACCGGATATCTTGTCGATCCGTTCCGCCAGGCCCGGCGTCGACACTGCGCGCACCACCTTGGCGTCGTCGGGCGTATAGGCCCGCCAATATTCGGGGACATTGTCGGTGATCGACAGGCTGCCCACCGTGGCCGGCCATCCGAAGGCGAGGGACTTTGCGCCCTTGGCCTTCACCGCGTCGAACAGGCTGGGGACCTTCACGTCTTCGGCGTACCAGTACCAAGCTTCCATATTCTTGCCGAGCGGATCGAAGCTCAAATTTCCGGCGATGCCGTGCAGTGCGGGCGATACGCCGGTCACCAAGGTCGTGTGGTTGGGATAGGTGACAGATGGCAGCACATCGCGCACGCCATCGGCCCAGGCGCCATCGGTCATCAGTTTGCGCAAATTGGGCAGGTTCATGCCGCGCGACCCATCGGTGACATCCTTGCTGCGCAAACCGTCGATGGAGATCATCAGCACCGGATGGGCAGAGGCGGGAACCGCCACGATCAGAAGAGCAAACAGCAGCGCGCGCATGGATCACCTCTTTGTTTCGGTACGCTATCAGGCCTTTGGTTCATGGAACTGCGGCGGAAAGTCCCGTTTTCCTTGGTGAATGGCCGCATTTGCGGCGAATCCGTGACCCGCTTCTCTAGGAGTTTCTTAAGAATCGCCGTACGAAAATAGGGTCACACTCTTTTGGAGAATGACATGCGCGCGATCGCTGCGGCCCTTGTTGCCACCACCATGACCCTTTCCAGCGCCTTCGCCGCGGACGGCGCGCTGACGGCCGGCAAGCCCGCCGGCACCCGGCAGGCGCAGATCGAAACCGGCGGCGTGCTGCTGGTGGCGGGCATTGTCGCCGTGGCGGCCGTGATCGCCGTGGTGGCGTCCACCACCCAGGGCGACGGCGCGTCTTCTTCGCCCGCTACCACGAGCTAGGCAGCGTTATCATCCTGTTGGAAAAGGCCGAAGATGTTCTTTTCGGTATCGATCAGATACGTGGTCCAGCCCATGCCCTTCACCGCGAATTTCGGCAGGGCCACCAGCGCGCCCGCAGCCTTGGCCTTTTCGGTATAGGCGTCAATTGACGGCACCAGGATCGTGACGACGAAGGCGTTGGGCGATTGCATCGGCTGTACCATGCCTGGCCGCTTCAGCAATCCGCCGCGCATGCCGCCCGCCTCATTCACCTCGATGCGGTAATATTCGATGTCGGCGGCTTCGTAATAGCTGAAGCTCCAGCCGAACACCTCGCCATAGAATTTCTGTGCGCGCTTGCAGTCATCGGCATGGATTTCGAAGTAACAGGGGGCGGGCATCAGTCCAGCTCCATGATGGTGGCGCTGCCGGCCTGGATGCGTTCCAGCAGCATGGGACATTCGGGCACCATGCGCTCCATCCAGTAGCGGGCGCACATCAGCTTGTCCTTGTGCAGTTGGTCGTCCTTGCCAAGGCTGACCTTGGCCATCTTGCCCCACATCAGCGCCAGCATGGTGATGCCCATAAGGCGCAGGTAATCGGTGGCGCCGGCGCCCGCGTCATTGGGGTTCTTCGTGCCGTTGGCGGCCAGCCACATCGTCGCGCCTTGCAGCGCTTCGGTGCCGCGCTTCACGCCCGCCACGAACGGCTTCATGGCCTCGTCTTTTTCGTGTTCGCCGATCCAGCCTGTCAGCAGGCCGAACAGCGCCATCGGCGCGGCGCCGCCCTTGCGGCCCAGCTTGCGCCCCACCAGGTCCATCGCCTGCACGCCATTGGCGCCTTCATAGACCATGTTGATGCGGGCATCGCGCACGAACTGCTCCACGCCATTGTCGCGGATATAGCCGTGCCCGCCATAGCATTGCATACCCAGGTTGGCGGCTTCGAAACCCATGTCGGTGCCGAAGGCCTTTATTACCGGGGTCATCAGGTCTTCCAGCAAGCCGGCGGTTTGCGCATCGGGCCGCGTGGATTGCGCGATGGAGATGTTGAGCGTGGTCCAGGACGCCAGTGCCCGCAGGCCTTCGACCGAGGCGCGCGCCTGCAGCAGCATGCGCTTGACGTCGGGATGGACGATTTCCAGGTCGGCGGGCTTGTCGGGCTCAGCAGGCCCGGTGAGGGCGCGGCCCACGCGGCGTTCATGGGCATAGGCATAGCCGTTCTGATAGGCGACTTCGCCCAGCCCGATGCCCTGGATGCCGACACCAACCCGTGCTGCATTCATCATGCCGAACATGCCGGCCATGCCGGCGCTGGACGAGCGCTTCTCGCCCGGCTTGGGCGGGGTGGGCTTGGGGCCCAGTCGCCAGGCAATGGCGTCGTCGAAATTCAGCACACAGGTGGCCTGGCCCTTGATGCCCATCTTGTGCTCGATGCCGCCGGTGTTGACGCCGTTGCGCGCCGCCATGGCGCCGTCTTCTTTCACAATGAACTTGGGCACCATGAAGAAATTGACGGTGGAGAGGTCATCATGGATCTGCCCGTTCTCGTCCGGGATCTTGGCGATTACCATATGGATGATGTTGGAGGTCAGGTCCTGGTCGCCGCCCGAGATGAAGATCTTGGTGCCATTCATTTTATAGGTGCCGTCCGACTGTTCCACCGCCTTGGTCTTCATCAGGCGCAAATCAGTGCCGCAACCCGGCTCGGTCAGGCACATGGTGCCGGCCCATTCGCCCGACACCATTTTCGGCGCGATGTGCTGCTTCATCCAGTCGGCGCCGGTCGCCAGCAGCGCGCCATAGGCGCCCGCCGTCAGCATGGGATACATGGCCAGCGACTGGTTGGCGCTCATGCCCATTTCGCTGACCGCCATGGTGATAAGGGGCGGCATGCCGGCGCCGCCCACCGCTTCGGGGGCGCCAAGACCGCCCCAGCCAGCTTCGCTATAGGCCTTGTAGCCTTCCTTGAATCCCTTGGGCGTGGAGACGGCGCCATTCTCGTAGTGGCAGCCTTCCTCGTCGCCCGACTGATTTAGCGGCTGCAGCACTTCCTCGCAAAACTTGCCGGCGTTACTCAGAATGTCGTCCACCAGGTCCGGTGACAGTTCAGCAAAGCCGGGCAGGTCGCGCTGCTTGTCCAGCTCCAGCACTTCGTTGAACAGGAAGCGGAAATCTTCGACCGGGGCGCGATAGATGGGCATGACTGGTTCCGTGAAGGTGACAGCAGAGTCTTAGCCCGCGCCGCCAAGGCTGACCATTGTGCAGGCGCAAAAGACTTCTTTTACGCCTTGCCTTCGGCAAGGCTTGGGGCCCCGCCGCAGCATATGAAAAAGGGCCGGGCAACCAGCCCGGCCCTTCCTATCATGCAATTGTCTTATTGGACGGTGTTGGACGGCGCGGTGTTGGCGCCGGCCTGGACAGCGGCATTGGGCGTCGCGTTGGCGGTACGGCTGGTGCGGGCGGTCGCCGCATCGGCATTGGCGTTGGCCTTGGCGTTCATCTGACCGGCCGGGGTCTGGGCGCCAACCTGGGTCTGCGCGTTCACACTTCCCGCATTGTTGCTGGCGGTGGCGGTGTTGATGTCACCACTGGTGGTCATGCCGCCGGTGCTGGTCGATGTGCCCGCCGCCACGCCGGTGTTGGACGGCCCGGTCGCGGCGTTGGCGTTGGCCTGGGCGTTGTTGATGGCGGTCGAAGGCATGCCCGCCGACGTGGTGGTGTTGGCGCCGACACCGGGCGAGGTGCCCGCCACGCCGGTCGTGCCCGCGCCGACGGTCGCGCCGGCCGAGGCGCCGGTTCCGGCCGCAGCACCCGCACCCGCCGCCAGGGCGGGCAGGGCAAGCAGAACCGCGCCGCACAGGGCGGCGCTGACGCAGGCATGGTTGAGAGTGCTTTTCATGGTGGTCTCCTGGGACGGAATGGATTGGGGTTGCCCCTCTTCACAACAGGCAACGGCCCGGCTTGCGCGCCGTTCCGAAGGTTCCCGGGACGAAGAATTGGTGACTCGGGGGGCACCTAAATGTCTAACTAAGATACTGATTTAGAATCAGAATATCTAATCACACAAGCAGTACACCCCCAATGTGACCCCCAGACGCTGTTTGGGCGATGATTTCAATGATCAGAAAAGATTGCCTGGGGCGCGCGCGCATGGGGGTTATGCTGGACAGGCCGGGGTAGGCAGTACGCCCACCTAGCTTAGGGATGTTGGAAATACCTAGAACCCAAAAACTGTTTGTAACATTTAATAAACAATTCGACCTCGGGGCCAACCATGCCTTCCAAAACAACCCAAGAAATCGAAACTGACATCAATGATCGGACCAGCGCTGTTGGTTTGTATCACTTCGCCCAGTCATATCGGAGCGCAGCAGATGCCTTAGGAACTGTCAAACTTCGCGCCACGCATCCAAATGCACCGCGGGAGTTTTTGTATTATCATGCGATAGAGTTGTTCTTGAAGGCGTATTTGCGAAATGCCGGTTTATCGGTTCTTGCGCTGAAAGGACTGAGCCACAGCACTGCAAAGCTAGAAGCTGAATTTTTGAAACATGGCGGCGAGCTAATGGATGAAGATCGCGAAGTGCTGGACATCATGGAGAAGACGGACGTAGTGGCCCAGTCGCGGTACATTCGCACCGGTGCATTTAGAAAACCGACACTGGAAGCTCTGGCCCGTACCGTGAAAAGCTTGACCGACACCACCCGCTCCGCACTCAAGCAGTCCGG
>JBBQBL010000051.1:0-13101 GCA_038317805.1 Micropepsales bacterium | reverse complement strand
AACAGGGCGCCGATTACCGCGCCATCCTGGATGCACTGCCCATCCCGATCTGGCTGCGCGACAAGGGCCTGGCGCTGGCCTGGGGCAACCATGCCTTCCTCAAAGGCGCCGGCGCCGACGACCTGGAAAGCGCGCGGCGCGACCAGGTGGCGCTGGACAAGTCCGAACGCGAACTGGCGGCCGACGCGCGCGCCCAGAACGCCACGCAGGAATCGCGCCGCTTCTCGGTGGTCAGCGGCCAGCGCCGTGCGCTGTCCTTCACCGAAATCCCGCTGGGCGATGCCGGCGTTATCGGCACCGCGGTGGACGTGACCGAAGTCGCCGCCGCCGAAGCCAGGCTGCAGCAGCATGCCGACGCCCATGCCGACACCTTGGACAAGCTGCAGACCGCGGTGGCGATCTTCGGCAAGGACCAGAAGCTGGCTTTCTACAACAAGGCGTTCGTGAAGCTGTGGGGCCTGCCCGAAAGCTTCCTGGACAAGCATCCCACCGACGGCGAGATCCTGGACCGGCTGCGCGACGCGCGGAAGCTGCCGGAGCAGCGCGATTACCAGGCCTGGAAGCGTTCGCGCCAGACGCTTTATGCCGACGGTCATCGTGAAAGCGCCGGCGAAGAGACCTGGCACATGCCGGGCGGCCAGACCATCCGCGTCGTCAACCAGCCCCACCCCTTTGGCGGGCTGACCTTCCTGTATGAGGACGTCACCGCCCGCATCACGCTGGAAAGCGACTACAACACCCTGATCAAGGTGCAGTCCGCCACCCTGGATACGCTGAGCGAAGGCGTGGCGGTGTTCGGTCCCGACGGCAAGCTGAAGCTGCACAATGCCGCCTTCTCCCGCATCTGGGAATTCGAAGCCGAAGACCTGGAAGACGAGCCGCATGTGCGCACCATCGCGGCGCTGTCCCGCGACAAATTCGGCGACAGCGCCATCTGGGACCAGTTGATCCAGGCCATCGTGCAGGGCGCCACCGCGCGCGACCTGGGCGATGTCGAGCGCTCGGACCGGTCCATCCTGTCGCTGTCTACCGCACCCCTGCCCGATGGCGCAACCCTGGTGACCTTCAACGACGTCACCGACCGCTTCCGCATCGAGAATGCGCTGCGTGATCGCAACGAAGGGCTGGAAGCAGCCGACCGCCTGAAATCGGACTTCATCAAGCATGTGTCCTATGAATTGCGCACGCCCCTGAACACCATTCTGGGCTTCTCCGAGCACCTGGCTTCGGGCGTGCCCGGCGCGCTGAACGCCCAGCAGGAAGAATATGTCCAGGCCATCGTGCAGGGCGGCAACACCCTCAAGAGCTTGGTAAACGATATTCTCGACCTGGCGCTGGTGGAATCCGGCGCGCTACGGCTGGAGCTGGAACGCATCGATCTCAACGAACTCATTACCGATATCGCCACCCATGCCCGGGAATGGGCCACCAAGATGGGCCTGTCGCTCACGGTAGACGTGCCCGCCGATGCCGGACGCTTCCTGGCCGACCCGCGGCGGCTGCGCCAGATCGTGTTCAACCTCTTGTCCAATTCCTTCAAGTTCACCCCGCGCGGCGGCACCATCACCCTGTCGGCGCGCATCGTGGGCGAGGATGTGCAGATCGCGGTGGCCGACAATGGCCCGGGCCTGTCGCCAGAGGTGAAGGCCAATGTGTTCGAGCGTTTCTCAGCCAAGAGCCAGTCCGGCGCGCGCGCCGGCGCGGGGCTGGGGCTGGCGCTGGTCAACCGCTTCCTGGAATTGCATGACGGCTGGGTGGAAATCGAGTCCGGCAACGGCACCTTGGTGCGTTGCCACCTGCCGCGCCGCATTCACGACGGCGAGCCGCATCCCGAGCAGAGCACGGATCGCAAGACCGCCTATCTTTAAAGGTTAGCTGGTGGTGCCGGAGGCCGTGCCGACGTTCAGCACGCCTTTGTTGGCATCGTTGCTGTTGCCGCCCAGCGCCACCAGGGCGACGACTGCGGCGACCGCGACGCCACCCATGATCAGCAGGCCCGTGCTGGCCCCATTGCGAGCGGCTTTCACGCCGGCCGGCTTTCCCGGCGCCAGCGGCTGCGCCGAGGCCATGGGCGAAAATACCAGACCCGCGGCGATGACGGCGATGCAAAATGTACGCATGGTTTCCCCTTATATTATGGTCTTTTCGCCCACTATCTCATGGCTGGCGGAAGACCGGCAAGCGCCGATCGCAGGGCGACCTATTCTTGGACCATCAGGCGGTTGCGCACCACCACCAGGCCCCAACCGGCAACCGCGCCGATGGCGCCGGCAATGGCGCCCGGCACCGCCAGATAGCGCAGCGCCTCAAGCGGATAACCGGCTTTGCGCAGCGGCGGCAGGCACACGAACAAGACGAGAAAGACAAATCCCGCACAGGCGCCCGCCCATTTCGGCCAAGGCTTGCTCATGCGTGCTGGGTTTTTGGCAGATGCAGCACAATGCCGTCCAGCTCGGCGCTCATGCGCAGCTGGCAGGACAGGCGGCTGGCGGGTTTCACGTCGGGCGCGAAATCGAGCATGGTTTCTTCCATGTCGCTCTTGGGCGGCAGTTTGGCCTGCCATTCTGGCGCGACATAGACCTGGCAGGTGGCGCAGGCGCAGGCTCCGCCGCAATCGGCGTCGATGCCCGGAATGAGGTGCTTGACCGCGCCTTCCATCAGCGACCAGCCTTCAGCCACTTCGACGGTGTGTGCCTTGCCGCTGTCCTCGATGTAGGTGACTTTGTACTTCACGCCATCTGCTTCATGGGAATGGAGGTGTCGGCCAGCGTTTCAGCGGCGATCTTCTTGCCGTCCGCAACCAGCTTCTTGCCGATCATGTATTCGGGGGCGGCATTCACCGCTTCCACCGCCGCCACCGCGCCATCGCGCAGATGGAAGACGGCGAATTTGCGCGCAGCCGGATCGCCGCGCAGCACCAGGGTATCGGTGGGACGCGCCAGTCCGGCGATCTGCAGCTTGAGGTCGTACTGGTCGGACCAGAACCACGGCACTTCGCTGTAGGTCTTGTGCTTGTCCACCATGCTCAACGCGGCATGCTTGGCCTGGTCGATGGCGTTCTGCACGCATTCCAGCCGGATCTCATGGCCTTCGCGCCCGACATGGCGGGTGCAGTCGCCGGCCGACCAGATATGGGGATCCCCGGTGCGGGCATTCTGATCGACCACGATGCCGTCGGTGCAGGCCAGGCCTGCTGCCACCGCCAGCTCGTCGCACGGCACCACGCCGATGCCCACCAGCACGATGTCGGCGTCATAGGCTTTGCCGCCCGCGACGACGCGCTCGACCTTGCCATTGCCTTCAAAAGCTTCGACGCCGGTGTTGAGCTTCAGCTTCACGCCGGCCTTTTCATGTTCCTTGGCATAGAAATCCGACAATACCGGCGACACGGCGCGGGCCATCAGCCGGTCCATCGCCTCGAACACCGTCACGTCCAGCCCGCGCTTGGCGCCGACCGCCGCCACTTCCAGCCCGATATAGCCGCCGCCCACGATCGTGATGCGCTTGCCCGCCTGGAACACCGCCTGCAGACCGTCCACATCGGCGATGGTCTTGAGATAATGCACGCCCGGCAGATCCGCGCCGGGGCAGCGCAGCTTGCGCACCCGCGCGCCGGTCGCCAGCAGCAGCTTGTCATAGGCCAGCTTGCGGCCGTCATTCAGTTCCACGATGCGCTCGCCGCGGTGGATCACCTTGGCGCTGGTGTTCAGGATCAGTTCGCAGCCTGCTTCGGCGTAATAATTGTCGGCCTTAAGGAACAGCCGCGCCCGCTCGAAGGCGCCCAGCAGATACGCCTTGGACAGCGGCGGGCGCTGATAGGGCGGATAGGCTTCGTCGCCCACCATGGTGATGGGACCGGTGAAGCCTTCCTTGCGCAGCGATTCCACGGCCTGGATGCCAGCCTGTCCGGCGCCGATGATGACGATATTTTCGGGCATTTTTCGCGTGATTTCCGTAATCCGGGCGCGGGGTTAGCACGGCGGTGGATGGCGGACAACCGGGGCCTTCCTGTGGCCCGAAGGCCGGGCTAAAAGCGATGGATATGGCCCAAATCAGCGACACTTTCCGGGAGGAATTCCTCCTGCCCGACCTGAACGCCACCGCGCGCCTGGGCAAGACCATTGCGGGCGGACTTGGCGTCGGCGATGCCGTGGCGCTGTGGGGCGACCTGGGCGCCGGCAAGACCACCCTGGCGCGCGCCATCCTGCAGGCGCTGGGCGTGGCCGAAGATGTGCCCAGCCCGACCTTCACCATCGTGCAGAATTATGACACCGCGCCACCGGTCGCCCATTACGATCTGTATCGCATCAAGAGCGCGCGCGAGATGCAGGAGCTGGGTTTCGATGACGCGCTGGATCAGGGTGCCGTGCTGGTGGAATGGCCGGAGCGCGCGCCCGAAGTCTTGCCGCCTGAAACGCTGCATGTGCGGCTCAGCCTGGGCGGGGATGGCCGCGTGGCGAAGGTGACCGGGCCGGGACGCTGGGCCAGGGAAATGGAAAGCGCCTTGCATGTCTGACCGCCAGCTTGCGATGACAGATTTCCTGAAGCGGTCCGGCTGGGGCGATGCGACCGTCGCGCCGTTGCCCGGCGATGCCTCGACCCGCCGCTATGCGCGGCTGACGATGGGTGGCCGCAAGGCGATGCTGATGGACCAGCCGCAAGGGGCCGAAGCCCCCACCGCACCGGCCGATGCCAGCGAAGAAGAACGCCGCGCGCTGGGCTACAACGCCCTGGCGCGGCTGGCGGGCGCTGATTGTGCCCGCTTCGACGCGGCCGCCGCATGGCTGCGCGGACAAGGCCTGGCGGCGCCCGATATTTTTGCCGCAGATCACGCCCGGGGTTTCGTCATCCTGGAAGACCTGGGCGATGACCTGTTCGCCGATGTGCTGACCGGTGGCGGCAATGAAGAGGAATTGTACAAGGCGGCCGTCGAAGTGCTGGCGCGGATACATGTCCATGACGCACCCACCTCGCTGTCACCTGACAAGCCGCTGTTCGCCTACGATCAGGCGGCGCATGTGGCCGAAACCGATCTGCTGATCGAGTGGTTCCTGCCGCTGGCGCTGGGCCGTGCGGCAACAGACGATGAGATTGAAGAGCACCGCATGTTGTGGCGCGCCGTGCTGGCCGGGATCGGCGGTCGCCGGATGGTGTTCGTGCACCGCGACTATCATGCGCAAAATCTGTTGTGGCTGCCTGAGCGCAACGGCGTCGCACGCGTCGGCCTGATCGATTTCCAGGACGCGGTGGCCGGAAGCGCCGCTTACGACCTGATCTCATTGATCGAGGATGCGCGCCGCACCGTTTCGCCAGAACTGGCGGAGATCGCAACCATCCATTATCTCGCCGTGATGGCGGCGCAGGGCAAACCGCTGGATGAAGATGCATTCCGCCACGAAATGGCGGTGATGGCAGCCCAGCGCAACGCAAAGATCGTGGGCATATTCGCGCGCCTTTACAAACGGGACGGCAAGGCGCGATACCTCGCCTTGTTGCCGCGGGTGTGGAATTACCTGGAACGCGACCTGGCGCATCCGGCACTGGCCGACCTGCGCGCCTGGTATGACCGCGTGATTCCGCAGGACAAGCGCGCATTGGAGATTTCGTGAACAAGGTCACTGCCGCGATGATCATGGGCGCGGGTCTCGGCACCCGCATGCGCCCTTTGACCGATGACCGGCCCAAGCCGCTGGTGATGGTGGGCGGCAAGACCCTGATCGATCATTCCATCGACCGGCTGGTGGCGGCGGGAGTGACGCGCATTGTCGTGAACCTGCACTACAAGGCCCAGATGCTGCGCGATCATTTGAGCAAGCGCCGGGATGCCGAGATCGTGTTTTCGGATGAAACCGCGCAGCTGCTGGATACAGGCGGCGGCGTGGTCAAGGCTATGCCGCATTTCGGGAATGCACCTTTCTTCGTGATCAATTCCGATTCCATATGGGTGGAAGGCGCAAGTCCCGCGCTGCCCGCCATGATCGCGGCCTGGGACGAAACCCGCATGGACGGGCTGTTGCTGCTGGCGCAGATGAAGACCGCGCTGGGCTATGAAGGCACCGGCGATTTCGCCCTCACGGCCGACAAGCATATCGTGCGCGCCCGCGATGCGGCCCCGCCGCTCTATGCCTATCCCGGCGTGCAGATCGTGCATCCGCGCATGTTCGAAGGCGCCCCCGCTGGCGCGTTCTCCACCAACGTGATGTGGGACCGCGCCATCGCCGCCGGAAAACTGTCCGGCACCCTGCTGGATGGCGTGTGGATTCATGTCGGAACACCCCAGGCCCGCGACGAGGCCGAAGCCTATTTAAAGGCGCCCGCTTGAAGCAGCCCGCCGTCTTCAGCATCCGCCCCAGCGCGCATTTCGCGCGAGAATTGGCGCGGGGACTGATCGCGCGGGCCGGCGATGATCCGCTGGCCTTGTCTTCGGCGGTGATCTACCTGCCGACCCGCCGCGCGGCGCGCGGCTTCGGCGATGCCTTTGCGCACGTCATGGGCGGCGCGGCGCTGCTGCCGCAGTTCCGCCCGCTGGGCGACAGCGACGAAGAGGAATTGTTGTTCGACGCCGCCAGCGAGGGGCTGGAACTGGCACCCGCGATTGCGCCGCTGCGGCGGCAATTGCTGCTGGCGCGGCTGGTGCGGCAATGGGATCGCGCCGGACGGGGCGGCACATTGTCTTTCGCGCAAAGCGCAGCGCTGGCCGACAGCCTGGCCAAGGTGATGGACGAAGTCGAAAACCAGGGCTGCGACCTGTCCAAGTTGAAAGACCTGGCGCCCGAACATCTGGCCGAGCATTGGGAAGGCGTCACCCGCTTTCTGGACGTGATCCGCAAGCAATGGCCAGGCATCCTGGCGGAGGAAAAAGTTCTTAATCCCGCCGCCCGCCGCGCCCAGGCGATGCGCGACCTGGCCAAGCGGCTGGAGGCCCATCCACCGCAAGGCTTTGTGATCGCCGCCGGTTCCACCGGCTCATTGCCCGCGACCGCCGAATTGCTGGCGGTGATCGCTCGCCTGCCCCAAGGCGCGGTGGTGCTGCCGGGACTGGACCAAGAGTTGGACGATGAAAGCTGGTCGGAACTTGATCCGGGGCATCCACAATTTGGTCTCAAGCAGGTGCTGCAGACCATGGGTGCCGAGCGCGAAGATGTGAAGGATTGGAGCGACATCAGCCCCAACGCCGCACGCGAGACATTGTTGCGCGAAACCCTGCGCCCTGCGCCCACCACCGATGCCTGGCGAGCATTGGCGGAGACGGGAAACAAAGAAATCGCGGCAGGTCTGAAAAATATCGCGCTGGTTGAGGCGGCCGATCCGGCGCAGGAAGCGCTGGCCATCGCACTGGCCTTGCGCGAGGCGCTGGAAACAAAGGGGCGCACCGCTGCTTTGGTCACCCCCGACCGCAATCTGGCGCGCCGCGTGGCGTCGGAGATGGCGCGCTGGGGCGTGACCATCGACGATTCCGCCGGCCGGCCGCTGGCCCATACCGCCGCGGGCACGTTCCTGTGCCTGCTGGCGGAAGCCGCCGAGGCGCAGTTCGCGCCGGTGCCGCTGCTGGCATTGCTCAAGCATCCCTTCGCGCGGCGCGGCCAGGACGGCGCGACGTTCCGCGCCCGGGCGCGCGAGCTGGACCGCTGGTGCCTGCGTGGGCCGCGTCCCGATGTGGGCTTGGCGGGCATTGCCATGGCAATTGAAAAGGCCGCGCTCGCTCGGGTGCCCCCGCCCGCCGAAGCGCTGAAGCAGCTTTCGGACTGGTGGCAAGAAATCGCCGCCATCCTGGCGCCGCTGGAACAGCTGTTCGCGGAAAAAGAGGCACCACTTCTCGCGCTGCTGGACACACATATTACGGCAGCGGAAGCCCTGGCCTGTGACGAGGCCGCCGACTGCATCCTCTGGGCCAATAGCGACGGTGAGACGGCGGCCGGACTTGTGGCAGCGCTGCACGACGCCGCCGAAGGTCTTGATCCGATCGAGCCCGGTTCCTGGCCGCCCTTGTTCCGCAACCTGGCGATGAAGATGCCGGTGCGCGCCGCCTTCGGGCGTCATCCGCGCCTGGCGATCCTTGGCCCGCTGGAAGCACGGCTGCAACATTTCGACCTGACGGTCCTTGGCGGGCTGAATGAAGGCGCATGGCCGCAGGGTGCCGGCACCGATCCCTGGTTCTCGCGTCCCATGCGCACCACGTTGGATTTGGAACAGCCCGAACGCAGCATCGGCCTGTCGGCACACGACTTCGCCATGCTGGCGGCGGGGCCTGAGGTCCTGCTCACCCGAAGCCTGAAGGCCGAGGGCACGCCCACCATTGCTTCGCGCTGGCTGCAACGACTGCAGCAACTGACCCAGGGGCTGGATCTGAAAGCCGCGCTGGCGCCGCGGCAGGATTATGCCGCGCTGGCGGCGCAGGTCATGGACATCAAACAGGACGAGCGCCTCAAGCGCCCCGCGCCCACGCCGGAGGTGGGTTTGCGCCCCCGCCGCCTGTCGGTGACCGAGATCGAGACCTGGCTGCGCGATCCGTATGCCATCTATGCCAAGCATATCCTGAAGCTGCGGCCGCTGGATGCGCTGGACGAAGCCATCGGCCCTCTGGAACGCGGCACCGCGCTGCACAAGGCGCTGGAGCTCTTCATCCGCAGTGTCGAAGGCGCGTTGCCGGATGATGCGCTGGACCGGCTGGTCACGCTGGCTGACGATGTTTTTGAGGAGGCCGGTATTCCCAAAGCCGCGCTGGCGCTGTGGCAGCCGCGTTTTCTGGCCGCAGCGCGCGGCTTCATCGAATTCGAACAGCAGCGGCGCGCCGGCATTGCCGCGTCGCACCTGGAGATCAAGGGCACGCTCGCCATCGGCGATTTCATCCTGTCGGGCATCGCCGACCGCATTGACGTCCTGACCAATGGCGAGGCCGCGATCCTGGACTACAAGACCGGCGCCGCGCCCAGCAAGAAACAGGTCGAGCAATTGCTATCGCCGCAATTGCCGCTGGAAGCCGCCATCCTGGCCGGCGGCGGCTTTGCCGATATCGGCAAGCGCGCGACCCAGGACCTGATCTATCTCAGCCTTTCCAGTGAAAAGTCGGCGCGCACGCCCCGCATGATCGACGGCGCCGCCGACCTGGCGAAGCAGGCGGTGGATGCCTTGCAGCGCCGCATCGCCTGGTTCAACGAACGTGACACACCCTATCACTCGCGCGTGCGCCCCTACCGCGCCGACATTGCGGGCGATTATGATCACTTGGCGCGGGTGCGCGAATGGTCCCCCTCCGGCTGGACGGAGGAGGAATGATGCGCGATCCCTCCATGGTTGCTTCCGACCCGGAAATTTCCGCCTGGGTCGCCGCCAATGCCGGCGCCGGCAAGACCTATACCCTGGCCAATCGGGTGGCGCGGCTGCTGCTGGCCGACGCCAGCCCCCAGAAAATCCTGTGCCTGACTTTCACCAAGGCGGCCGCCGCCGAGATGCAGGGCCGGCTGTTCAAGCAGCTTGGCGCCTGGTCGATGCTGCCGGACGATCAATTGCGCGAGGAGATCGTCAAGATCGGCGGCGACGCCCATGCCGACCTGCGTAAGGCGCGGCGTCTGTTTGCGGCCGCGCTGGAAACACCCGGCGGGTTGAAGGTTTTGACGCTGCATGCCTTCTGCCAGGTGGTGCTGTCGCGCTTTCCGCTGGAAGCCGGCATCCCGCCCGCCTTCGAGATTTTGGACGACCAGTCCGCCCGCGAACTGATCGGCGAGGCGCGCCAGCATGTTCTGGAACGCGCCGGATCGGGCGATGCGGTGCTGCGCGATGCCGTGGCGCTGCTGGTGACCGAAACCAGCGAATTCACCCTGACGCGCATCCTGGATGCGGCGCTGGGCGGCGACCGGCGCAAGTTGGACCGCTTCTTTGAAGGCGCCGCCGAATTGGGCGAGACGGTGTACGCCGCACATGACGTCAAGCTGGGCGAGACAGCCCAAGGCATCGCCGAGGATTTCTGCGCCGGCTTGGCGCGCGACATCAAGCAGCTCAAGACCATCCAAAGCTGGCTGGCCGGCGGCGGCAAGAGTGATGTGGATGCCGCCGCCAAGCTGGGTGCGGCCTTCGACGGCGACATATCCGCCAGCTTTGCGGCTCTGGACAGTTTCTTCCTGACCACCAAGGGCGAGCCGCGCCTGAAGCTGGCCAGCAAGGCACTGGCCGACGCCCAGCCCGGCCTGCTCGCCGCCCTCACCCAGTTGCAGGCACAGTTCTGCCAGGTGGCCGAGCGCCGCCGCGCCGCCCGAGCCGCCCAGCTAGCCCATGCCGCCCTGACGGTTATCGATGCCATGCGCACGCGCTATCAGGATGCCAAGCGGCTGCGCGGCTTACTGGATTACGACGACCTGATCGTATGGACCAAGAAGCTTCTGACCAACGGTAATGCCGCCCAGTGGGTGCTCTACAAGCTGGATGGCGGCATCGATCATGTCCTGATCGACGAGGCGCAGGATACCAGCCCGGAGCAGTGGGACATTGTGAAGGCACTGACCGGCGAATTTTTCGCAGGCCAGGGCCGCGAGCAATCGCAGTTGCGCACCATCTTCGCGGTGGGCGACGAGAAACAGTCCATCTTCAGCTTCCAGGGTGCCGATCCCGGCCAGTTCGACATCAACCGGCGGCATTTTTCCGACGTCATCGCCGGTGCCGAACAGCATCTGCATGAGGTCCAGCTCAACACCTCCCGCCGCTCGGCGCCGGAGGTCCTGTCCTTCGTGGACAAGGTGTTCGAAAGCGAAGCGGCGCGCGCCGGCCTGACTGTCGGCGGCGGCGAGATCCTCCACCGCGCCCACCGCGACACCGCCAGGGGCGGCATCGAGTTCTGGCCTGCGCTGGCGCCCGAAGAGGAAGAGGAAGTCGATTACTATGCCCCGGTCGATACGGTGCAGAAGGAAAGCCCCGTCGGCCGGCTGGCGGGACAGATCGCCGACAAGATCGCGGGCTGGCTGAACAGCGGCGCGCGGCTGCCGGACCATAAGGAACCCATTGCCCCGCGTGACATCATGATTTTGCTGCCGCGCCGCGAACCTTTTGGCGGCGAAGTCATCCGGCAGTTAAAACTGCGTCGCATTCCGGTGGCGGGTGCGGACCGGGTTCGCCTGACCGAACAGATCGCCGCCATGGACCTGATCGCGCTGGGGCGGTTCGTGCTGCAGCGGGAAGACGACCTGACCCTGGCGGCTCTGCTGCGCTCGCCGCTGTGCGGCCTGTCCGAAGAAGAGCTGTTCTCGCTGGCACATGGCCGCAAGTCCGACCTGTGGAGTGCGCTGGTGGCGCGAGCGTGCGACTTTCCGGTCGCGCACAGTTTCCTGTCGGCCATGCTGGAACGCGCCGATTTCGCCCCGCCTTTTGAATTCTACTCCCATGCCCTGACCGCGCTGGGCGCCAAGGCAAAATTGCTGGCGCGGCTGGGGGCGGAGTCCGCCGATGCAATCGACGAGTTCCTGGCTATGACCCTGACACATGAGAAAAGCCATTCGCCATCGCTGGAAGGATTTCTGGACTGGATCGAGCGCGGCGGCACCGAGATCAAGCGCGACATGGAACGCGGCCGCAACGAAGTGCGGGTAATGACAGTGCACGGCGCCAAGGGGCTGGAGGCGGACATCGTCATCCTGCCCGACACCACCTCCCTGCCCGAGCCGCCCAGCCGCAAGGGGCATCTGCTGTATGGTGAGGACGGCGTGCTGTTTCCCCTGTCCAACGAGGATGCGCCGGACATCGTCAAACGCGCCAAGAGCCACGCCGAAGCTGAAACCCTGCGCGAGCATCGCCGGTTGCTGTACGTGGCGCTGACCCGCGCCCGCGACCGGCTCTATATCTGCGGCTTCGAAAGCAAAAAGGGCGTCAAGGACGGTTCCTGGTACCAGCTGGCACAAGCAGCAGCGATGAGCCTGGGCACCCAGGTGACGCGCGGTGATGGCGAGATCACGACTTTCGGCACGCTGGAGGACGAAAAGGGTGAAGCGGCCAAAGAGACCGCCAAGGCCGCATCCCTGCCCGGCTGGGTCACCGCCGACGCGCCCGCCGAACCGGCGCTGCCGCGCCTGATCCGTCCGTCGGAAGCGGTCGGTGTTCCGCCGCCGACTTTCTCGCCATTGGGCGCCGGCGCGCAGCGCTTCCGCCGCGGCAATGCGGTGCATGCGCTGCTGGCGCGGCTGCCGGACATTGCGCCGGACAAGCGCCGTGCCGTCGCCTTGAAATTCATGCAGGCCAGCGGATTGAAGGGCGCCGATGCGCTGGCGGATGAAGTGTTGGCTGTTTTGGACGATCCGCAATTCGCAGCCGCCTTCGCGCCTGGCAGCCAGGCCGAAGCCGGCCTGCTCGCCGAGTTGCCGGAGTTCGGAAAAGGCGCACGGGTCAATGGCCGCATCGACCGGCTGGCGGTGAGCGACAGCCAAGTGCTGATTCTGGACTTCAAGACCAACCGCCCGCCGCCTGCCAGCGAGGCGGAGGTTCCCGCGGTCTATCTCGCCCAGATGGCGCTGTACCGCGCAGGTGCAGCGAAGATTTTTCCCGGGCGGCGCATTGTTTGCGGGCTGGTTTTCACCGACGGCCCCCGTCTTTTACAGCTTTCCGATGTGGTTCTGGACGCCCAAATGGCCGGAATTTCCGCCCGCCTTGACCCGGGGATGGTGCGTTCCTAGATATGGTGTCGCGATTGTTCAGGAATCAAAATCATGCCCCTTAAAGTGTCCGACGCCTCGTTCCAGACCGATGTTCTGGATGCGAAGAAGCCCGTCCTGGTGGATTTCTGGGCCGAATGGTGCGGGCCCTGCCGCATGATTGCGCCGGCGCTGGACGAATTGTCGGCCGAGCTGGGCGACAAGGTCACCATCGCCAAATTGAACATCGACGAGAATCCGCATGTGCCGACCAAGTATGGCGTGCGCGGCATTCCCACCATGATGATCTTCCATCAGGGCCAGGTGGCCGCGACCAAGGTCGGCGCGCTGCCCAAGTCGAAGATCAAGGAATGGATCGAAAGCTCGATCTAATTCGGGTCGCGCTCTAACGCACCTCCTTTCACCCTTGCACACAGCCCCCTGCCCGATACGATGGTGCCCGTATCGTCATGGGGGTGGGGTATGCGTT
>JBBQBL010000050.1:0-13103 GCA_038317805.1 Micropepsales bacterium | reverse complement strand
GCGATGGACAGCGCCACCACCCGCTGCCGGGTGCGCTGGTCGTCCAGTTCCTGAAGCATGTCGCAGGGGCTGGGGCTGGCAACCGGGAAGCAGCGCACCAGCCAGTCGTCGATCCGCTTGAGTTCGGGCTGGCCGGCGGCGGCGGGCGCCGGAGCGGCCGCCTCCTGGGCCTGGGCCACGCCACAGGCGAGCATCAGGCCGGCAATGGCGCCAATCAGGATATGCTTTGTCATCACAACCTCAATCAGGGATTGGCTGCGGGCGCGGGCGCGGCGGGCGTCTTGGCCTTGGCGCGTGCCTGGCTCACCATGTCGTCATGCGCGGCGGCAAAGCCTTTGAGCGAGAAGTTCAGGTTGTAGACCTTGCCGTTGTCCGCCGCGATGGCGATCTTGCCGGCGTCACCGCTGGATTTGGCCAGCGCCTCGATCACGCCATTTTCCACTGCCATTTCGACATAGCAGCCGTTGCGGTCGCAGCGGCGAAACTTGAGCGTGGGCGAAGTATAGGTGGACGTCTGCAGCTTCAGGCCCTTGGGGATCGACACTTCCAGCGGCACCGCGATCACCAGGGCATGGCGATTGAGGGCAGGATAGAAGGCGAACGACAACGAGACCACCCGTTGGCCGGTCCGCTGATTGTCCAGTTGCTGGAACATGTCGCAGGGGCTGGGGCTGGCGATCGGGAAGCAGCGCACGGCCCAGTCCTGAACCGTTTTCACCTCAGGCTTGTTGGACGCCGGCGCGACAGGAGCGTCGGCAGGTGTCTGCGCCAGCGCGGCACTGGTCATCAGGCCCATGAAGGCGCCCGCAAGGACGGTCTTCATCATGAGAAGAGCCTCCAGAACCAGGACTTGCGGCGGGCGTCGTCGGACTTCCAGGAGCTGTAGGACTTCGGATAGCCCTTGAACGACAGCGGATAGGTCACCGGCTTGCCGTCCAGGCCGGCGAACATCACCGCCACGTCATCGGCGCTCTTCAGGCTGGAAGCCAGGGCGTCGTCGAACGGGGTCTGGGCGATGCAGCCCACGGTGTTGCAGGTGCGGTACTGAATGACCTTCACCGGATCCTTGCCGATGCGCAGGCCCATGCCGGCTTCCAGCGCCACGCCATAGGGCAGGATGAAGCCCATGATCTTCTTGCCATCCTTGTCGGTGGTGATGGTGGCGCGGGCGATCGGGGTGGGCTGGGGCTGCGTGCGATCCATGATGTCGGTGCTGAGTTCGCAGGCGCCTTCCTTGGTCTCGGCGGCGGGGCAAGCCACGCGCCAGTCCTCATAGGAGGCGACCGCGGCGGAGTGGACATTGTAGGTGGACACACCGCGCACCATCCAGCCCAGCAAAAGGCCGACCAGCAGCGCAACACCGCCCACAATCAGACGTTCAGTTTTCATGGTTTGGTTTCGCTTTAATTTCTTCGGTTTTGCCCGCAAAATCCGCCGGTTGGCGGCCCGTGAGCCCAAGCCGGGGGACGAACTACCAGATCAGAACGGCAAAGGAAACGCCCCTGCCCGTGCCTTAAGCGGTTTTGGTGAATGTGACGGGGCTTTAATGGCTACTTCTGGGCCACAAGGACAGGTTTTTCCCGGTAATAATCAGGCCAGACGCGCTTGAGGGCGGCGATCTTGGGCAGGTCGTTGACCCGGATATAGGTCGCGGTCGGGTTCTCGAACAGATAGTCCTGGTGATAGTCCTCGGCCGGATAAAAGGCCTTCAGGGGCTCGATCTTTGTGGCGATGGGGCCGGCAAAGATATGGGCCGCATCCAGCTGGGCGATATAGGCGCGGGCGGTGGCTTCCTGCTCCGGCGTGACGGCGAAAATCTCGGAGCGGTACTGGGTGCCCTGGTCCGGACCCTGGCGGTCCACCTCGGTGGGATCATGCGCCACAGAGAAATAGATGCGCAGCAATTGGGCGAAGGTGACCTTGCGGGGGTCAAAGGTGATCTCGACCGATTCGGCATGACCGGTGGCGCCGGTGGAAACCTGGTCATAGTTCGCGGTCTGCTTGCCGCCGCCGGAATAGCCCGACACGACCTTGATGACGCCGTTGACGTGGGCAAACACGCCCTGCTGGCCCCAGAAGCAGCCCCCGGCCAGCACCGCCACTTCGGTCAGGCCGGTATTGGCCGGATCGGAAATCGCGGCGGGAATTTCCTTGTTCAGGTCGCCGGCATAGGTGCGCGACACCAGCTGCGGGGCGATGAACACCGCCGCAGCGGCGGCCATTACCAGATAGAGGGGCTTGATCGACATGGCTTGGTCCTGAAGCTTCTACGCCAAAAACCTTTACGCAAGTCAGTTCGCGCGGATCACCGGACGGTTACACAAATTCCGCAGCCGCCGCCGCGATCGCATCATACACCAGATCGAGTTCCGCCGCCGCAATAGCGTAAGGCGGCATGACGTAAATGGTGTTGCCCAGCGGGCGCAGCAATATCCCCCGGTCCAGGAAAAATGCGGTCAGCCGGGGCCCGATGCCCGCCAGGTATCCCGGATCGGCCACCGTCAGGTCCAGGGCGGCGATGGTGCCCTGCCGCCGGACGTTGCTGAAGCGGGAATCGCCGCGGAACTTTTCCAGCCGTTCTTCCTGCATCGCGCCTAGGGCGGCGATGCGTTCCATCACCGGTTCATCGCGCCAGATTTCCAGATTGGCGCGGGCGGCGGCGCAGGCGATGGGATTGGCGGTGAAAGAACTGGAGTGGAAAAATGTCCGGCTGCGGTCCTGCGAATAATGCGCTTCGAAAATCTCCGGCGTGCACATGGTCGCCGCCAGCGGCAGGCTGCCGCCGGTGAGGCCCTTGGCCAGGCACAGAATGTCGGGCGAGACGCCGGCCTGCTTGCAGGCAAACGGGGTGCCGGTGCGGCCAAAGCCCGTCATCACTTCATCGGCAATGAACAAAGTGCCGTTGCGGCGACAGATAATGGCCAGCGCCCTCAAGACTTCCGGCGAATACATCAGCATGCCGCCCGCGCCAAGGACGAGCGGCTCGACGATCAGGGCGGCGGCGTCCCTGGCCGCCTCCTTCAGCATGTCGAGCGCTTCCTGTTCCCGGCCGGCGCGTGGAAACGGCAAGCGCACCACATCGAACAACAGCGGCGCATAGGGGGTGGTGAACACGCCGCGCGCGCCCGCCGACATGGTGCCCACCGTGTCGCCGTGATAGGCGTGCTCCAGTGCGATGATGCGGGTACGCGGCTGGCTTTGATTCTTCCAGAAACCCAGCGCCATCTTCAGCGCCACTTCAACCGCGGTGGACCCGCTGTCGGAATAGAACACGTGGGAGAGCCCGCGAGGCGCAATTTCAATCAGGCCACGCGCCACATCCTCGGCTGGCTGATGCGTGAAATTGGCGAAGATCACCTGGTCCAGCTGGTCGGCCTGCGCCTTGATTGCCGCGACGATCTTCGGATGGCGATGGCCATGGGTAATCACCCACCAGGACGAGATGGCGTCGAGCAGCCTGCCCTTGTCGGTCTCCAGCCACACGCCCTCGCCGCGCGACACGACCGGAAATTCCGGCGTCAGCGCATGCTGGGTAAAGGGGTGCCAGACAGGGGAGCTCATGCGAAATCCGCCCGGTCGAAGGTCTTGGCGAACACGCCGGCCAACCGTCCCGCTGTCAAAGGTTCGATCACCGGCAAACGGCCCAGCCGCTTTACCTGTCCGATTTCCGTGATGATCTTTTCGCTTTCCTCATTGGCCTCGCCGATGAAAGCCACGCCGTGCAGGGGAATGCCGCGCCGGCGGACCGCTTCAATCGACAGCAGGGTATGATTGATTGTGCCCAGCTTGGTGCGGGCACACAAAATGAGAGGCAGCTTCCAGCGCGCGAAAACATCGATGTAGAGAACTTCGCGGGTCAGCGGCACCATCAACCCGCCCGCGCCTTCGATTACCACCGGACCTTCGGGCGGGACCAGAGAATCCGGATCGATGGCAACGCCCTCTTCCGCCGCTGCCTGGTGCGGCGAGGCCGGCAGCTTCAGGACATATGTTTCCGGCACGATCTCCACTCCGGAAAACGCGGTCACCACAGCGCTATCGCCAGGCAGACCTGCCTGCACCGGTTTCCAGTAACGCGCGCCCAGCAGGCCGCACAGGCCGGCACAGAACACGGTCTTGCCGATATTGGTGTCGGTGCCGCTGACCACAAATCTCATTCTGGAAACCTCATAGGCGCGCCATCTCGGCGGCGAGGTCAGCCAGCATCCGGTCCACGTCATCCGGCGCTACATGCAGGGTCAGGGCGATGCGCAGCCGGGCGGTACCTTCGGCCACCGTCGGCGGGCGGATGGCGCGGATGTCGTGGCCCTTTGCCTGCAGCGCCTCCGCCAGCGCCACGGCGCGGCTGTCTTCGCCCACGATCACCGGCTGGATCTGCGTACCCGAGGGGGTGATGCCCAGCTTGCGCAGACCTTCGCCGGCATGGCGCACCAGGGCGGCCAGCTGGGCGCGTTCCTGCTCGGCGCCGGCGCAGATCTTCAAACTGGCGCGCACCACCGCCGCCATCAGCGGCGACGGCGCGGTGGAATAGATGAAGGCGCGGCCGCGATTGACCAGGAAGTCGCGATACAGACGCGGCAGGCAGACCAGCGCGCCCGCCGCGCCCAATCCTTTTCCACATGTGTGCAGCGAGATGATGTTGGGGGCGCCTTCGTAGCGCGCGCCTAGTCCCCTGCCCTGATCGCCGTGCACGCCGGTGGCATGGGCTTCGTCCAGCAGCATCATCGCGTCATGTCGCGCCGCCAGCGCGACCAGTTCCGGCAGCGGCGCGCAGTCGCCGTCCATCGAGTAAAGCGTCTCCACCGCAATCCACACACGGCCAGCCCCACCGCCGGCACGCCAGCCCCTGACGATGGCATCCATCGCGTCCACGTCATTGTGCGGCGCGGACATCGCCTGGATACGCGCCGGATCCAGCCCGTCGCGGAAGCTGGCATGGATCAGTGCGTCATGGACAATCAGGTCGCCGGGCCGCGGCAAAGTGGCCGCCAGCGCTGCGTTGGCGGCAAAGCCGGTGGGGAAATACAGCGCTGTCTCGCTGCCAAAGAAACTGGCGGCTTCTTCTTCCAGCGCCTCATGCTCGGGATGATTGCCGCGCAAGAGCCGCGAGCCGCCCGCGCCAATGGGCACGCCGCGTGCCAGCGCCGCGGACGCGGCATCGCGCAGGCTGCGGCTTTCCGCCAGAGCCAGAAAATCGTTGGAGGTAAAGTCCAGTCCGCGCGCGGGATTGAGCGAGCGCAACCGCCCCTTGGCGGCCAACGCGTCCAGCACCGTCTTATGCAGGTTCGTCATGGCCGACACCTTCTACAGCCCGGCACAAAGGGCACGCAACCGCCCTAGTGGCTCCTGGCGCGGCGCCCGGTCTGCGAAGGCCTTTCGCCCCAATATCGGCGATAGTCCACGGCGAAATGACCCAGATTTCCGAAGCCGCAGGCAAGCGCAATATCCGTCACCTTCAAATGTGGCGATTCCAGCAACAGCTTGCGCGCCTGTCGGAGGCGGACTTCCTTGATATAGTTCATGGGGGTTTTGCCGCGCCACTTGCGAAAGTGATGCAGGATGCTGCGCGCGCTGATGTCGGTCGCGGCGCTGAGCGCCTCCAGTGAGAGCGGCTCGTTCCAATGCGCCTGGATATAGTCTTCGACGCGGCGGAGACGTTCCTGCCCCACTGCGAGCGGATCGCCAAAATCTTCGATTTCCCGCGGGTTGGCGCAGAGAAAGGAGACGGCAACCATCTGCTCAAATTCCGCGAGCTCGATGGCGGTGAGCGGGTCCTTGCGTTCCAGTTCCGAGATGAAATGGCCCAGCAGGCGGCGCAACCGGTCCATGGCAGGGCCACCGGGATGATTGCGAGGCTCGAAGCGCACGGGGCGGTGATGGCCGGTGAGCGCGGCAAGTTTGGAATTCAGAAAACCCTCATCCACCCTCAGCACAAGCTGCTCGAAGCCCGGGCGGAAGCCGATGCGCAAGCTGGCGTCC
The DNA here is from genome assembly GCA_038317805.1 of Micropepsales bacterium. Classification (GTDB taxonomy): domain Bacteria; phylum Pseudomonadota; class Alphaproteobacteria; order Micropepsales; family Micropepsaceae; genus Rhizomicrobium. The sequence goes on along the minus strand of JBBQBL010000050.1, from coordinate 7,124 downwards.
GCGGGCACCACGCAAAAATTGCCGGCACCGATTTCGCGCCGCGCCCCACCAATGCGGATGTCCGCCGCCCCCTTCAGTGCGAATTGCTGGCGAAAGAATCCCGCCTCCGGAAATTCCACATCAACGTCGGCGCCGTATTCGCAATAGGAGAGCGCCAGAAAATCGGACTGCCAGTGATTGGCGCGAACCTGGAGATCGTCCCGGCCCCCACGCAGAGTAAAGCGACGCGCGCCGTAAGTCGCGGAGAGCAGGTGTTCGATCTGCGCCGTATCGGAGGAGCGAATGGCGGGAAAGATATCCAGAGGCTTTGCAAAATCCGCTCTGCGCATACCAGTCCCATCAAATAAGTCGCCTGAAAATTCGCCGCGCTGCCGCCGGTGGCGGCGTTGCGGTTTCGGAGCAAGCTTGCGATTTCTGAGCAGCCGCTCGAAACGAATCAGTCTGAATATTACCAATTGTACATCAGCGTGCGGGCCGTGACTTACACATTCAAATACAGGCGCGGATCCTTCGTTTTGTCGGTGGATTATCCCACACAGGCCGCAGCACTTTGCCACTCAGAACTGCTGGCACTGGCTTCCGGCGTCACGACATTCTCGCTGGAGCACAACGGTGCCCAAGTGATGAGCGAAGACGATCTGCGTCTGGCCTGGCGCAACGGGCGGCAGACCAATACATGAATTCGCAGATGCGAACCCGGCCGCAATTGGCCGGTACCCCCGCGCACAAACTCCTGCTGCGCCTGCAGAAGCTGGAGTATCTGGTTATCTCGCAAAACCGCTTCCAGCGCCGGTTGCTGCTGGAACTGCTGCACGGATTTGGCGTGCGGTCGATCCGCGAGACCGACGCGCCGGAGAGCATAGCGCTTGATCCTGGAAATCTCGGTGCCGAGGTGATCCTTTGGGACTGGCCATCGCCGGACCTGGACGGTCTGCGCCGCCTGTGCTGGCGCCGGGCGGGCTGGACCCCCGCCGTGATCGTGCTCGACACACTGCCCTCAAACGACATGGTGGCAATGGCCGTGGCCGCGGGTGCAGCCAGCATCATCGCAAAACCCTTCAGCGCCAAGATCGTGATGTCGCATGTGGCCCATGCCGTCCACCAGCGCAGCCGGGAAGTCTACCTGGACTGACCCGGCGGCGTTTAAAGCGCGTCGTCGCCGGTTTCACCTGTACGCACGCGCAGGGCCGATTGCAGGTCCATGGTGAAAATCTTGCCGTCGCCGATCTTGCCGGTGCGCGCCGCCTGGGTGATGGCGGCGATGGCATCGTCAACCCGGCCATCGGGCAGCGCCACTTCCACCTTCAGCTTGGGCGTGAAGGAGATGGTGTATTCAGCGCCGCGATAAATCTCGGTATGGCCGCGCTGGCGGCCATACCCACGCACTTCGGTCACGGTCATGCCGTCAATGCCAAGAGCCGTCAGGGCCTGGCGCACGTTGTCGAGCCGGTGCGGCTGGATGATGGCGGTGACGAGTTTCATAATCGAGCTCCTAGCGGTTCATGTGATAGCCGGACTCGCCATGGGTGGCGAAATCCAGGCCCAGTGTTTCATGCTCAAGATCGACCCGCAGCCCCACCAGCATATCCGCCAGCTTGGTGATGAGATAGGTGGCGATCGCCGAAAACAGCGCCACAGCCACCACGCCGATCGCCTGCACGCTGAATTGCTGCAGCGGCACATGATTGAGGTGGCCGGTGCCGCTGCCGATCAGCGCCACAAACGGCAGAGCCAATGTGCCCAGTGCCCCGCCAACGCCATGCACGCCCAGCACGTCCAGCGCATCGTCCACACCCATCACGCGCTTGACCAGCCAAACCGCCAGATAGCAAACGCAGGACGCGGCGGCGCCCAGCAGAACCGCGCCCAGCGGGCCCGCCACACCGGCGGCGGGCGTGATGGTGGCAAGCCCGGCGATGGTGCCGGTGACCGCGCCGACCAGACTGGGCTTGCCGAACTTGATCCATTCAATCGCCATCCACACCAGAGTGGCGCTGGCGGCCGACAGATGCGTCGCCAGCATCGCCATGCCGGCATCGGCGCCCGACGACAGCGCGCTGCCGGCATTGAATCCGAACCAGCCCACCCACAACAACGAAGCACCCACCATCACCATCCAGGGCGCGTGCGGCGGGCGGATGCCGTGGGGAAATTCATGGCGCGGCTGGATCATCCAGGCGATGACCAGCGCCGACACGCCGGCGGTGACATGCACCACGATGCCGCCGGCGAAATCCATCACGCCCATCTTGGCCAGCCAGCCGCCGCCCCACACCCAATGCGCCACCGGCGCATAGACGATCAGCATCCACAGCGCCGAAATCAGCAGCACGGCAGCGAAGCGGATACGTTCGACATAGGCGCCGATGATCAGCGCCGGCGTGATGACCGCGAAGGTCATCTGGAACATCACGAAGACGCTTTCGGGAAGATGGGTCCCGGCCCGCACAGAATCGCGCGCCATGCCATTCAGGAAGAAGGCCGCATGATCGCCCAGCCAGTCGCCATCACCGCTATAGGCCAGCGAATAACCGACCGCGAACCATAGCACCGAGCAGATAGCGGCCACTGCAGCGCATTGCACCAGCACCGACAGGATGTTCTTGGCCTGGACCAGCCCGCCATAGAACAGCGCCAGGGCCGGCAGGGTCATCAGCAGCACCAGCGCCGTGGCGGTCAGAATCCAAGCGGTATCAGCGGCGTTTATCACGGTTTCCTGCCCCATTTTTATGCAAATCCGTTCGCCAGATTTTGCCTATTCTGTGAGCAGATTGTCCAAATTCTGGTCCACCTGCAAGCGGTTGGCCGCCAAATTGAAGGACAGCGCACTGGCCCCATGATAAAGACGCGGCATGAAGACTATCGCACACCTTATTGCGGGCACAAGCGTACCCGGCACCGGCGGCACCCCGGTTTTCAATCCCGCCACGGGCGAACAGACCGGCCGGGTGGCGTCAGGCGGTGCGGTGGAAATCGATTCCGCCGTCGCGGCAGCCCGAGCGGCTTTTCCTGCCTGGTCTGCCACCCCGCCGGCCAAACGCGCCAAGGTCATGTACGAGATGCGCCGCCTGCTGGAAGCCAAGAAGGACCTGCTGGCCCGCGCCATCAGCGCCGAGCATGGCAAAACCCACACCGATGCGCTGGGCGAAGTGGCGCGCGGCCAGGAAGTGGTGGAGTTCGCGTGCGGCATCCCGCACCTGCTGAAAGGCAGCTTCAGCAAGAATGTCTCCAGCGGCGTCGACACCTATGACGAACGCCAGCCGCTGGGCGTGGTCGCCGGAATCACGCCGTTCAACTTCCCCGTCATGGTGCCGCTGTGGATGATGCCCATGGCACTGGCTTGCGGGAACAGTTTCATCCTCAAGCCGTCGGAGCGCGACCCTTCCGCGCCCAACCTGCTGTATGAATTGTGGCGCGAGGCGGGATTGCCCGAAGGCGTGCTCAATATCGTGCATGGCGGCAAGGAAGCGGTGGACGCCATTCTGGATCATCCGGGCATCGCCGCGGTCAGCTTTGTCGGCTCCACGCCCATCGCAAGCCACGTCTACACCCGCGGCTGCGCCGGCGGTAAACGCGTGCAGGCGCTGGGCGGCGCCAAGAACCATTTGGTGGTGATGCCCGATGCCGACCTGGACCAGGTGGCCGATGCGCTGATGGGCGCCGGCTATGGTTCGGCGGGCGAGCGCTGCATGGCGGTTTCGGTGGCGGTGCCGGTGGGCGAGAAAACCGCCGATGCGCTGATCGCCAAACTGAAGCCGCGCGTCGCCGCCTTGAAGATCGGCCCGGCCAATGATGCCAGCGCCGAGATGGGACCGCTGGTCACTGCCGCGCATCGCGACAAGGTTTCTTCTTATATAGACGCCGGCGCCGCAGCGGGCGCGGACGTGGTGGTGGATGGCCGCGGGCTGAAGCTGCAAGGCTATGAAAAGGGTTTCTGGCTGGGCGGCACCTTGCTGGATCGTGTCACCCCGGACATGAGCGTCTACAAGGACGAGATCTTCGGACCGGTGCTGTCGGTGGTGCGCGCGGCCGGTTACGACCAGGCGGTGGAACTGATCAACGCCAACCCCTTCGCCAACGGCACCGCCTTGTTCACCCGCGACGGCGATGCCGCCCGCGATTTCGCCGAGCGAATCCAGGTCGGCATGGTGGGCATCAATGTCCCCATCCCCGTGCCGGTGGGCTATCATTCCTTCGGCGGCTGGAAGTCCTCGCTGCTGGGGTCGCATGGCGTCTATGGCCCCGAAGGCGTACACTTCTATACAAGGCTGAAGACGGTAACCTCGCGCTGGCCGGCCGGCATCCGGTCCGGGGTGCAGTTCCACTTCACTGAGCGTTGAACCCAGAAAGCTGCACAGGCGTTTTGACGATATGAAAGCGCTTCCCGTCCTTGCTGTGCTGATTGCCACCGCCTCGCCTGTCCTGGCGCAGACGGCCTTCTGTCCTTACGGCCAGACCTGCAACGGCAAGCCGGCGACGCCGTTTCCCGTGATCAATCCGCTCCAGGGTTTGAGCAACCTATTGCCCAAGCCACAGCAGCAAACGCCGGCGCCGCCGGCCGCTTATGCGCCCATCGCCACGCCGCCGCCGGTGATGCCGGCGACCAGTCCGTAAGCGGATCGTAAGGCCGCGCCTGACCCTGCTTGGGCCGCTTTGTGAAGTTCGCGCCCTCGGCTAGTGTCCCGCCGCTTTTTGCGGGATTTGAGACATGCGCGCGTTGACCAGACGTTTGATGCTTTCCACCACAGCGGCGGCGACCGCACTGGCCGCCCTGCCCGTCGCGGCGCAGACGCCGGTTCCGCCTGATACCGACTGGCCGACCTATGGCGGCAACCTTGCCTATTGGCGCTACAAGGCGCTGGACCAGATCAACGCGTCCAACTTCAACCAGCTGCAGGTCGCCTGGCAGTTCAAGACCGAGAACCTGGGCAGCCGCCCCGAATTCATCCTGCAATGCACGCCGCTGCTGGTGAAAGGCCGCCTTTTCGCCACTGCCGGTTCGCGGCGCGATGTCATCTGCCTGGATCCCGCCAGCGGCGAGCAACTCTGGATGCATCGCTCGCCGGACGAAGGCCTGCGCGCCACCAATGCGCCGCGCCAATTGTCGGGCCGCGGCGTCGGTTATTGGAGCGAGGGCGACCAGGAACGCATCCTTTACGTCACCATCGGCTATCAGCTGATATCGCTGGACGCGAAGACCGGTATCCCCGATCCGAACTTCGGCGTGAACGGTATTGTCGATCTCAAGCTTAATGACGACCAGGAGCTGGACCTGGACCGCGCCGATATCGGACTGCACAGCGCGCCCACCATCGCCAAGGGCGTGGTGATCATCGGCGCCGCCCACACCGCCGGCAACACACCCCAGGTGAAAAACAATGTGAAGGGCTATGTCCGCGGCTTCAATGTGAAGACCGGCAAGCGGTTGTGGATCTTCCACAATATCCCGATGAAGGGCGAGTTCGGTTATGAGACTTGGCTGAAGCCCGGCAGCGCCGAGGCCGCTGGCAATGCCGGCGACTGGGCGCAGATCTCCGCCGACGAGGAGCTGGGGCTTGCCTATCTGGGCATCGAGCTGCCCACCGGCGACCAGATGGGCTTCTACCATCCCGGCAACAGCCTGTTCAGCGAAAGCGTGGTGGCGGTGGACATCCTCACCGGCAAGCGCAAATGGCATTACCAGCTGATCCATCACGGCCTGTGGGACTATGACATCTGCGCCGCCGCCATCCTGTGCGACATCCCGCATAACGGGAAGATCGTGAAGGCGCTGGCCCAGCCCACCAAGCAGAGCTTCCTCTATGTGCTGAACCGCGAGACCGGCGAACCGATCTGGCCGATCGTCGAGCGCAAAGTCATTCCGGGCGACGTGCCCGGCGAGTGGTATTCCAAGACCCAGCCCTTCCCCACCAAGCCACCGGCCTTCGACCGCCAGGGCGTCACCACCGGCGACCTGATCGATTTCACGCCCGAGCTGAAGCAGAAGGCGCTGGCGGTGGCCAGCCATTACAAGCTGGGCCCGATGTATACCGCCCCGATCATGGAAAAGCCGGAAGGCCCGTTCGGGGTCATCAACCTGCCGGGCTATATCGGCGGCATCAACTGGCCGGGCGGCTCCTACGATCCGGAGACGCACACGGTCTATACCTATTCCCAGACCAATCCGCTGACCATCGGCGGCATCATCCCCAATCCGGATCACACCAAGGGCGCTTTCGATTACGTCCATGCCAACCTGCCGCCGCAGAACGGCGTCAAGGTGGGCGATCTGACCGTGGACGGCCTGCCGCTGATCAAGCCGCCATACGGCCGCATCACCGCCACCAACCTGGCCAGCGGCACCCAGAGCTGGCAGGTCGCCCATGGCGAGACGCCGGACTATATCCGCAATCATCCGGCGCTGAAGGGCCTGAAGATTCCGCGCACCGGCATGATCGGCAAGATCGCACCGCTCACCACCAAAAGCCTGGTGATCTGCGGCGATCCCCAGACCTATACCGACGAGACCGGGCGCAAGGGCGCCCGGCTGCGCGCCTATGACAAGACCAACGGCGAGGAAAAAGGCGCGGTGTTCCTGCCGGCCGAACAATCCGGCTCGCCCATGACCTATATGTTCAAGGGCAAGCAGTACATCTTGCTGGCAATTGGCGGACGCGGCTTCACCAGCGAATTCATCGCCTTCAGGCTGCCTGGCTGAGAGCGGCCCGAAGCCGCCACCCGAAACGCCCGCTACTTCGCCGGCACCAGCTTCAGCAGCTCGCCCGTGGCTGGCGTGGTTTCGGTGATGGAGGTGCCGCCGCTGTCGGTGAGGACATAGATCGCGCCGTCCGATCCCATCCGCACATCGCGGATGCGCGCCTTGCGGTCGCCCAGCAGTGTCTCTTCTTCCACCACCTTGCCGTTCACCAGCTTGATGCGATCCAGCTGGCGGCCATTCAACATGCCGACGAACGCACTGCCGGCCCAGGCTTTCGACTTGCCGGTATAGAAGGCCAATCCACCGGGCGCGGTGGACGGCGACCAGTAATAAACCGGCTGCTCCATCCCGGCTTTGGCCACTTCGCCATCGCCGATGGGCGCACCGCGATAATCGATCCCGTGGCTGATAAAGGGCCAGCCGTAAT
>JBBQBL010000049.1:0-13151 GCA_038317805.1 Micropepsales bacterium | reverse complement strand
AGGGACCTGAGGTGCGCCGGAATGTGATCTCCTTCAAACGCATCCAGCACGATCGCGTCATAGCGATCCGTGTCGGAGTAGAAGAAGGACTTTCCGTCCGCCACCCTGCATTCAACGCTGTCGGGCAATGCAAAATGGCGCCTGGCCAGCGCGAACGAATGCGGTTCCACGTCCACCAGGGTCACCTCGCAGCCCGCTCTTGCAAGCATTGTGGCCAAGGTGCCGCCCGCACATCCTATGATCAGAATCTTGCGGGCCTTTGTCTGGCGGATAAGCCCAAAGATGGCGTGAATATAGGCGGCCAAGCTGACGCCGTTGGCGTCGGCTTCACTCTGACAATAGCCACCTTGTTCATACGTGATCGTGCTGGTGGATTTCTTTTTGGAGACAGTGATCGTGCCAAACTTTGATTCAACTGTATCAAGGGTAATCATTTCGCAGTCCGAATGAATGCTCGTGCTTGAATGCGTTTGCCGCGGCCCGGTGGGTCAGGGCTTTAATCGAACTCCACGCCCACCCGCGGAACTGACGGCGCCTTCGCTGATCAACTCAATGCCCAATGAATCGAATGCCGAGATCAGTTTCATCAGCGAATCCACATTGCCCCTGATCATGTCGTCGCTGCCTTCCATGCGTTGGATAGTGGGCACCGAAAGACCTGACCTTTTCGCAAGTTCACGTTGATCGACACCTGCCAGGGCACGCGCCGCACGCATTTGCGCAGATGTAAGCATGGTACCTAACCTTCTGGTGTTATTATACTCATTATAGTGTACCATAAACGTAATAGCATATATAAAAGATCATTTTTGATAGCTGAGGCATAATATGCTACCACTCGCCACAGCCTGTTTACCCGGCATGCCATCCGCCTCTGCCGCGTGCGCCAGGGGCGTGGGCATCGCATAACGCGATGGCCTTCCAGCGGCGCTGACGGTGTCGATGTTGGCCTTCCCTATCCATGCTTTTGCAATCGCCTCAGGCGTGTCTCCCCCGAAAAGGGCTTTACACCACCGCCGTTGGCGGTTTCCCGGTCTCGACCAGGCGGAAGCCGCTTCCAGATCGGAGGTCCGGCAAGGGTTTTCGCTTTCGGCACGATGGAAACCCCCGTCTGCTTTCGCAGGCAGGTTTTCTCACGCGCCACGCCATGCCTGTTCGCCCTTTGCGACTTGGTGGTAGCGTTCGCCCACGGAACCAGGGGTGCGGGATGAACAGCAAGATTTGCAGCAGTCTTTTTGCAACGATGATGCTGGCGGCACCCGTCTTCGCGGCGCCGGCTACCTACAAGAATTCCGACGTGCCGTATCTTGGGCCACGCACGGTGATCCCCATGACGCCGGAGCGCCAGGCGATCATGGACGCCACCCAGAAGGAATATCTGCGCGAACAGGCGGTCCTGAAGATCGGCAAGCTGCGGGAGGTTCCGGACTCCCACAGCCCGGTGGATGCGCCCAATGTCCCCAACTATGACGAGGCCGCGTCCGCGCCTTATCCCTATACCTCCGATGTGCTGCGGCTGGACAATGGCAAGCAGACCGCCAGCGCGGTCCAATGGTGGAAGCAGCGCCGTCCCCAGATCGTTGAAGCATTTGACCGCGAAATCTTCGGCCGCGCGCCCAAGGTGACGCCCAAGGTCGTCTGGACCGTGACTGAGACAAAGAATGACAGCGTCGGTGGGATCGCTGCCGTTACCCGTCGCCTGGACGGCAAGGTGGACAATTCCGGCGATCCCGCCATCAAGGTTGATATCGATATGGCGGTCACCTTGCCCATGAATGTGAAGGGCAAGGTGCCGGTGATCATTCAGTTGGGCGCGGTCAACCCGCGGCCTTTTCCCGGCGCACCGTCACCGCCGCCCGGCCCTGACTGGAAGACGCAGATTCTGGCCAAGGGCTGGGGCTATGCCGTGCTCGATCCCACCAGCGTGCAGGCCGACACTGGCGCCGGTCTGACGGCCGGCATCATCGGACTGGTCAACAAGGGCCAGCCGCGCAGGATGGACGACTGGGGCGCGTTGCGCGCCTGGGCCTGGGGCGCCAGCCGTGCGGTGGATTATCTGCGCAGCGATCCCCATGTCGCCGGCGACAAGATCGGTATCCAGGGTCATTCGCGTTACGGCAAGGCGGCGATCGTCGCCATGGCCTACGATCCGCGCATCGCCATCGGTTTCATCAGCTCGTCGGGGGCGGGCGGGGTGAAGCTGTTCCACCATTATTTCGGTGAAACGCTCGAGAATGTCGCCGCCGCCAATGAATTCCACTGGATGGCCGGCAACTTCCTGAAATACGCCGCCGATCCCTTGAGCGTGAAGGATCTTCCGGTGGACATGGATGCACTGGCGGCGCTTTGCGCGCCGCGGCCGCTGTTCATCGGCGCCGGCGCTTCCTCGCAGGGTGATGCCTGGGTGGATGCACGCGGCATGTGGCTGTCGGCGGCGGGCGCCACTCCGGTTTATCGTCTCTTGGGCAAGACGGGGTTGGGGAGCGATCAGCAGCCGCCCATGCTGACCGCGACGGTTTCGGGCGATATCGGTTTTCGCCAGCATGACCAGGGCCACACACCCGCGCCCAACTGGCCGACATTCCTGGCCTTCGCCAGCCGCTATCTCGACTGACTTTCACAACGGAGATTCACATGTCCTTGCGTTACTGCGCCAAGATACTGATGGCCACGGCGCGCTCGGCCTGGCGCTACCGCCGGCCGTCGCGCAGCAAGCCAGAAATATCCGCACGCCCGCATCGGAATTCGGCAAGCCCGTGGACTATCCGAAGGCCGATACGGCAGCCGTAGCGCTGCATTTCAACCGCGCGCGCAAGATCGCGGGCGAGGACCTTTATCCGTTTTTCGACACGCTCTGCATCCAGGACCAGCTCTACAAGCAGCGCACCAATGGCGCGCAATATCTGGGCACCATCCCGCCGCAGAAGGTCTTCGACAACCTGTACCATATCGGCCAGATGATGGTGTCGGCCTGGGCGATCAAAACGCCGGCCGGCATCATCCTGATCGATGCCCTGAACAATGCCGATGAAGCGAAGAACATCATGGTGCCGGAGATGGTGAGCCTGGGGCTGGACCCCAAGGACGTGAAGATGGTGATCATCACCCATGCGCATGGCGACCATTATGGCGGGGCGCAATATTTCCGCGACACCTATGGCGCCAAGCTGCTGGCTTCGGATATCGACTGGGGCGTGATGGAAAAGATGACGGGTCCCGGCGGCTTCGCCCAGTTCGATCCGGCGCCCAAGCGCGGGCCCGGCGACGTCACCGTCAAGGACGGCGGAGTGTACAGCTTGGGCGGCACCGACATTCATTTCGCCCTGACCCCGGCCCATACGCCGGGCACCCTGTCGCTATATTTCAAGGTCACAGACAACGGCAAGCCCTACACAGCGGGCATGTATGGCGGTATCGGCATGCCGCGCACCGAAGAGAACAAGCGGCTCCAGCTGGCCTCCATGGCGCACTGGATGGACGTGACCAGGGCGGCGCATGTGGACGCCCAGATCGGCAATCATCCGCTGCACTTCAATGGCCCGGCGCGGCTGGAGATTCTCAAGTACCGGGAGCCCGGCCAGACAAACCCCTTCGTGGTCGGGCCCAGGAACTATCAGCGCTACATGGAACTGCAGCATGAATGCGTGAAGCTGTCTCTGGCGCGCGACGGCATCGCCGTTCCTTAAGCGCGCGGTACACGCAAAAGAAAATGTCCGGGGGGCGAAAACCCCGCGGCCTTTGCTTTTGCAGCGATTGCCCGCCTTACACCTTGTAGCTCGGGCGGCCATAGATGAAGCGGCCGTCGAACCCGAAGGGCGCGTATTCTGGGAACTGGCCCCCGCCGTTGGTCGAGATGTCCTGACCATTCAGGACAGCAAGGTTCCAAAAGTTACGCCGCAATTCTGCCTGATTGCGTTCGCGGAAGTTCCACCGTCACCGTGGTGCCGATCTTTTCCTGGCTCTCGATGCGCAGTGTGCCGCCATGCTGCGCCACCAGCGCCTTCACCAGCGCCAGGCCAAGCCCGGTGCCTTCGCGCGCCAGCATGGGATCGTTGTTGGCCTGTTCGAACGCCTCGCCAATGCGCGACAGGACGCTGGCGGGGATGCCGATGCCGGTGTCGCGAACCTTCAGCACCGCCTTGCCGCCTTCCATCGCGGCAATGACTTCCACCGTGCCGCCCTTGCGCGTGAACTTTACCGCGTTGGAAAGCAGGTTCAGCAGGATCTGTTTGCAGGCACGGGGGTCAGCGGTCAGCAGCATCGGACCATCGGGCATGGTCGTCACCAGCGTGATGCCATTGCTTTCCGCACGGCGGCGCGTGAGGCGCAGGCTGTAATCCACCGTCTCCGCCAGGTTCACTTCGTGCAGGTCAATGGCGAACTTGCCGGCCTCGATCTTGGCCAGATCCAGAAGATCGGACACCAGGTTGAGCAGGTGGTTGCCGGACTCGTTGATCAGCCCGGCATATTCCTCATAGCCCTTGTGCATGGGCCCGAAGATGCGATGCTGCATCATGTCGGAAAATCCGATGATGGCGTTCAGTGGCGTGCGCAGTTCGTGGCTCATATTGGCCAGGAACTCCGACTTGATCCGGTTGGAAGTCTCGGCGGTTTCCTGGGCGACGCGGCTTTCCATCAGTTCCTTTTCCAGCTTGGCGCGCAGGGCCGAACTGTCGCGAAACATCTTCAGGGCGGCAGCGAACTGGCCGATCTCGTCCTGGCGGTCTCCGAACGGGATTTCCGCCTTGAACTTGCCAGCCGCGATGGCCTGCATGCTCTTGGTCATGGCGCGGAGGGGACGGATCACACCCCAGATCAGGTAAACGGCCGCGAAACCGGCCAGTGCGATGGAGGCCAGCATCAGGATTATGGCGATAAAGAAATGACGCCGGGCGGTCCCAGCCTGATCGGTGGCATATTGTTCGGTGATATCCAGGGCCGTGCTGGATATGGCCATTACCGCGCCCGCGCCCTTGTTGGACAGGCGAACCCATGCCTCGGCATCCATTGTTGCGGGCTTGTTCATCAACAGTGATTCAACCAGCTGGTTGCGCTGGTTCGCCAGGTCGGTGAAATAGGCCCAGTGCGTGCGGGCTATTGCTTCCTTCAGCACCGGCGGAAATTCCGGCAACCGGGAATCATCCTGAATCAGCGTCCAGGCAGCGGCGGTCTGCCCCTTGAGCTCGGCGATCTTCTGCAAGGTTTCGGGCGTGAGGCGGCCACCCGCCAGAATGGCGCGCATGACGATCTGGCGTTCCATACCGACATCGCCGCGCAGGCGCAGGCTCAAGTCGTTGACCCGCAGCAATTCATTGATGAAGGGATCTTCCGAGGCAATGCTGCGCGACAGTGTCCTGGACTTGTCATTGACCTCAAAGATAAGATCTCTCACTTGGTCCATGCTGTTGACGACCAAATCCGGAGAGCGCTGCGCGGCCGGCCGTGCTGTTTGCGCCAGGTACCCGGGAAATTGCCGGTCCCATTTTTCCTTCATGGCCAGGATGCGGTCATATCCTTTTGCGTACGGGCTGGCAGCATGGCGCGACAGGCGCGCAAATGTTCCCTGGGTGTGTGCATGCAAAGTTATGATCCAGTTGCGCATCGCCGGTGTGGAGGGTTTTTCAACCTCCATCGCCACGTCCAGCATGGCGGCCTCGGTGCGCAAGGCCTGCTGCGATGACTGCATGTCCCGCTTTACGGTAACGATGGCGAGGATGCGATCGGCGTCACGCTGGCGCTCGAAGGCACTGGTGGCCAACACCGCGAAAACCGATACCAGAACCACCACCAGGAGGCCGGTGATGAAGGTCAAGGTCTTGGACAAGGATTGCTGCACTGGACGCCCCGGACTGGACGCCAAGTTTACCGCCGCAAAGGTGAGAGGAGCCTTAAAGCGTGGCGCCTGCCAACATGATGCTCGGCAGGGAAAGCATGGTTAGCAAAAGTTAAATTCGCTCATGGCGACAGCAGACGCGCTTCCAGTCCGGTCGCGGCATTCAAAACCGGGCTGCCCGCCGAACTGTTCACCGTCACGTCATAACGTCCCGCCGGCACGGCCCAGCGCTGCTTTTGGGTGGACCAGTCGGCCAGCAGGCGTGGATCGGCATCCACCGTGACGCGGATGGTGGCCCCGGGCGCCAGATCGACATTGCTCCAGCCGATCAGGCGCTGGCCCTTCATATTGCCGCGCGCCGTCACATAGACCTGCGGCGTGTCGCGGCCCGCACGGTTGCCGGTGTTGGTGACGGTGAAGCTGGCATGGAGGGTGTTGCCTTCGCTGCGCAGTTTCAGGTCGTCATAGCGGAAGCTGGTATAGGAAAGACCGAAGCCGAAGGGGAACAGCGGCGTCAGGCCCTTGCGGTCATACCAGCGATAACCGACATCCGAGCCTTCGACGTCGTAATTCACATGCTGCCGGCCGTCGAAGCCGAACAGGCCGTCCAGCACCGGGTGCGGCGTCTGCTCCAGCGCGGCAGGGAAGGTGATCGGCAGCCGCCCGGACGGGTTGACGTCGCCGAACAATATGTCGGCGATGGCATCGGCGCCGCGGATACCCGGATACCAGGCCTCCAGCACGGCCGCGCATCTGTCCAGCCAGGGCATCACCACCGGGCCACCGGTTTCCAGCACCACGATGGTCTTGGGGTTCGCCGCCGCCACCGCCGCGATCAATTCATTCTGTCCGCCGGGCAGGTTGAGATCGGGAACATCCAGCCCTTCGGTGGTCCATTGGGTGGCGAAGATGATGACGACATCGGCGTCTTTCGCCCGGGCCGCGGCGAAGGCCGGATAGGCGCCGGTGTCGAATGTCACGCGGGCGTTCGGTGCGCGCGCCATGATCGCCTTCACCGGTGCGCCGGGATGCAGAGCCATCGCCTGCCAGTCATCGCCGGCCACGGTGGTGGGAATGGACAGCGCCGGCCCCGATTGCGGCGCGACCTGGGACGAGCCGCCGCCCGACATCACCCCGACATTGGCATAACCGCCGATCACCACGATGCGCCTGGCAGTCTTCAGCAGCGGCAGGACGCCGTTGTTCTTGAGCAGCACCGTGCCGGCCGCGGCCTGTGCCCGTGCCGCCGCTTCGCCGCGCGCGATATCGGGTGTGGCGATCTTGGGCGGATCGTCGAACAGGTGCGTGGCGATCATGGAGCGCAGGATGCGGCGATTCATGTCAGTGATGCGGTTTGTATAGGCGGCATCCTTGCCGTCCAGCGCGGCCAGCGGTGCTCCGAAGAAGACCTGACTGTCGAATTCCTCGCCTGACTCGCGGTCCAGCCCCGCCAGCGCATCGGCGGTGTCATGGTTGGCGCCCCAGTCCGACATCACGAAGCCGGGATATTGCCAGTCCTGTTTCAGCACCTTGTTCAGCAGGAAGTCGCTGCCGCAGGAAAAGGGCCCGTTGAAATGATTATAGGCGCACATCACCGCGCCGGGATTGCCGCGCTCGATCGCCAGTCCGAAGGCCAGCAGATCGCTTTCGCGCGCCGCGTCCTCGGAAATGTCCACCGCGATGGCGCTCTGCTGGGTTTGCTGTGCGTTCAGGGCGTAGTGCTTGATGGTGGACATCACATGCTGATCCTGGATGGCGCGGATGGTCTCGCCCGCCAGGGTCCCGGCCAGCAGCGGGTCCTCGCCCAGATATTCGAAATTGCGGCCGTTGCGCGGTTCGCGCGTCAGGTTAACGCCGCCCGCCAGCAGAACATTCAGCCCACTTGCGCGCGCGTCCTGCGCAATCGCGGCGGTGCCGGCATAGGCGATCTTCACATCCCAGGTGGCGGCCAGCGCCATGCTGGAGGGTAGGGGGGGGCATTGCGGGCGCGCTTGCCGTTGATCCAGGCCACGCCCAGGCTGGCATCGCTTTCTGCCAGTTGCGGAATGCCCAGTCGCGCAATGCCCGGTGTGTAGCCCGCAGCGAAGGGCGCGCCGATCTGCGGCAGTTTGTTGACGGGATTGGGACGGGAGAAGAAGCCATGCAGCAGGATGTTTCGCTCCTGCGGCGTCATCTGGCGAACCAGCGCGGCGGCCTGTTTGTCGGGATCGGGCGCGGGCTGGGCGTTGGCAGCGCCCATAACGGCCGCGGCGCAGCCGGCCAAAAAAATTTTTCTGATCATGCCCGCCCCGACTCTCTGGGCGCGACGCTAGCATGTCCGGCAGCCCCTGAAAGCGGGAAGGGCTAGGGCTTCTTGTCCCGGCTCAGGCGGCTCTCCAGCCACATGGCGTTCAGCACCGCCAGGGTGGCGGCAAATCCAAGTCCCAGGATCCAGGAAAAATACCACATGGCGTTGTCCTAATAGGCTGACTTGCTTTCGCTGACATCTTTGGCGCGCACCGGGCCGCGCATGACGCGGTAAGCCCAGCCGGTATAGGCGATGATGATTGGCAGGAACAGCGCCGTCGCACACAGCATCACCGCCAGGGTGAGCTTGCTGGAGGACGCGTCCCACACCGTCAGGCTTGCGCCGGGCTGGGAAGATGATGGCAGCAGGAAGGGAAACAGCGCCAGTCCCGCCGTGGCGATGGTGCCGGCCGGCACCAGCATCGAACACAGGAAGGCTGCGAGCGGCCGCGCTCGCAGCACCACCGCGCCGGCCACGCCCGCCAGGGCAATCGCAATGGCCGGCCATTGCGCGCCGCCGGCCAGCCAGCCGCCGGGGATGCGTGCGACGCTTTTCAGCATCGGGTTGGAGGGGCCGTCATGCGCGATTTCGCCGATAATGCGATAGCCATCCAACCCAGACAGCCAGAAGCCCGCGATCACAAACAGCAATAGGAAGGTCAGCGCGGCAAAGGGCAGGATGGCGCGCGCGCGCGCCTGGATGGCGTCTTCTGTCTTGAGGTTCAGCCAGGCCGCGCCATGCATCACGATCATGGACAGGCTCACCAGCCCGACCAGCAGGCCGAAGGGATTGAGCAGCGACCATAGGGTGATCTCCGAATGAAAGCGCAGGTCGCCGTCAAAGGTGAACGGCACGCCCAGGAACAGGTTGCCAAAGGCCACGCCGAACACGGTCGCAGGCACCACGCCACCGGCGAACAATGCCCAATCCCAGAAGCGGCGCCAGTAGGGCGCTTCCACCTTGCTGCGAAATTTGAATCCCACGGGCCGCAGGATCAACGTCGCCAGCACCAGGAACATGGCGAGGTAAAAGCCGGAGAAACTGGCGCCATACAGCGCCGGCCAGGCCGCGAAGATCGATCCCCCGCCCAGGATGAACCAGACCTGATTGCCTTCCCACACCGGCCCCACCGTATTGATGACGATGCGTCGTTCCATATCGGTCTTGCCGACAAAGGGCAGCAGTGCGGCGGTGCCCAGGTCAAAACCATCCATCACAGCAAAGCCGATCAGCAGGATGCCCAGAAGCGCCCACCAGATCAGTCGCAAAGTTTCATAATCGAACATGGTCAGGCCGCCAGTTCCGGACTGGGCGCATCGGGGCCCAGGCGCACATATTTGAGCAGCAGATAGAAGTCTGCCACCAGCAAGGCAGAATAGAACAGCGCAAACCCCAGCAGCGAAAACAGTACATTGCCGCCGGAGGTCGACGATACGCCCAGCGCGGTCGGCAGCACGCCCACGATCACCCAGGGCTGGCGGCCATATTCGGCCACGATCCATCCCAGTTCGGCCGCCACCCAGGGCAGCGGCAATGTCAGCAGCGCCGCCCACAGATAAAGCCGATAGCGATCCAGCTGCCGTTTGGCCGACAACCAGAAGCTGGCGGCGAACAGGGCGATGAACCACAGTCCCAGCCCCACCATGATGCGGAACGACCAGAACAGCACCGGCACATTGGGGATGGTGCTGTCGGCAGCGGCGGCGATCTGCTGCGGTGTGGCGTTCTCAATGTCGGGGCGGATGGCCTTCAGCAAAAGCGCATAGCCCAGATTCGCGACATGCGCGTCGAGCGCCTGTTGCAGGCTGGGGTCATTGGGTTGCTGCTTCAGCGCCGCCAGGGCGCGATAGGCGATCAACCCATCTTCGATATCCTTGCGCGCGCCCGCTACCAGTTCGGAAATGCCCGGCACCGGCTTGTCGGCGCTGCGGGTGGCGATCAGGCCCATCACCCAGGGAATTTGCACAGAGTAATGCGTGGTCTTGCTGGCCATGTCGGGCAGGCCGACGATGGTGAAGGACGCCGGCGCCGGTTCGGTGTCCCACATCGCCTCGATGGCAGCGATCTTCATCTTCTGGTTCTGGCCGGCGCTATAGCCGCTCTCGTCACCCAGCACGACCACGGACAGCGCTGATGCCAGGCCGAAGCTGGCGGCAACCGTCATGGAACGCCGGGCGAACTCCACATGGCGGCCGCGCAGCAGGTACCAGGCGCTGACCGAGAGCACGAACACCGAGCCGGTGACATAGCCGGCGCTGACGGTGTGTACGAACTTGGCCTGCGCCACGGGATTGAACAGCACCGCCATGAAGTCGGTGACTTCCATGCGCATGGTCTGGGCGTTGAAATGCGCCCCCACCGGATATTGCATCCAGCCATTGGCGATCAGGATCCACAGCGCCGAGAAATTCGTGCCCAGCGCCAGGAGCCATGTGGCGACCAGATGCTGGATCTTCGACAGCCGGTCCCAGGCGAAGAAGAACAGGCCGACAAAGGTAGCTTCCAGAAAGAAGGCCATCAGGCCTTCGATCGCCAGCGGTGCGCCGAAGACATCGCCCACATAGTGCGAGTAGTAGGCCCAGTTGGTGCCGAACTGGAATTCCATGGTGATGCCGGTGGCCACCCCCATGGCGAAATTGATGCCGAACAGCACGCCCCAGAACTTTACCATGTCACGCCAGGCCTCGCGGCCCGTCATCACATAGACGGTCTCCATGATGCCCAGCAGCACCGACAGGCCGATGGTCAGCGGCACGAAGATGAAATGGTACAGCGCGGTCACGGCAAACTGGAGACGCGAGAGTTCGACGATATCCATCAGCGCGCTTCCAATATGTGATTCTTTATGTCGGTCGTGGGCGCGCGATGGGACGGCGAGAAGAACAGCGCGTACAGAATCGCCAGCAGGACCGCTTTGGCAGCCAGGGCGATGATGATCTCGCGGCGCAGAATGACGGGAAACATCCGTCTTGCTCCTTGTCGAGACAACCCTAGGCGCTCTGGCGGTAGCGCTCAAGGCGGCGGCCCGCCGCGCGTCAAACCGCGCCATCATTTTGCGCGGTTGTGTTGCCGCATTGCGGCATGTACGAAAAGGCCAAAACAACCGTCACAATCGGATATTTGCTTGTCGCGCACGCCGCATCCCGACCTGGTTCACTTCGCGCTGGCGGTGGGCGGTTTTGCCATCGGCACCACCGAATTCGCCACCATGAGCCTGCTTCCCTATTTCGCGCGCGATCTGGGCATCAGCGCGCCGGTGGCCGGCCACGTCATCAGTGCTTATGCCCTGGGCGTGGTGCTGGGCGCCCCCTTGATCGCGGTGCTGGCGGCCCGGCTGTCCCGCCGTACCTTGCTCATTGGGCTGATGCTGGTCTTTGCCCTGGGCAATGGCCTGACGGGCCTGGCGCCAACCTACGGCAGCATGATGCTGTTCCGCTTTCTCAGCGGGTTGCCGCACGGCGCCTATTTCGGCGTCGCCATGCAGGTGGCGGCCTCGCTGGTGCCGCACGAGCGCCGCGCCCAGGCGTCGGCGCGGGTGCTGATGGGATTGACGGTGGCCACCATCATCGGCGTGCCCTGCGCCAACTGGCTGGGGCAGGCGATCGGCTGGCGCTGGGGCTTTGCTGTCGTGGCCGTGCTGGCGCTGTTGACGGCCACTCTGGTGGCGCTGTTCGCGCCGCGCCAGCCACCCGAGGCCGGCGCCAGCGCCATGACCGAGCTGGCGGCGCTGGGCAATCGCGATGTGCTTCTGACCCTGGCGATCGGCGCCATCGGGTTCGGCGGCTTCTTCGCCATCTACACCTATCTGGCCGACACGCTTTTGACGGTCACGCACATGCCCGAAAGCATGACGCCATTGGTATTCGCCATCTTCGGCGCCGGCATGATGACGGGCCTGTTGGTGGTGCCGCGCTTTGCCAATGGCCGCGTGATGCGGATCGCGGGCGGCTGTCTGTTATGGTTTGCCGCCACCATGGCGCTGTATTCCTTCCTGACCGCCAATGCCTGGACGATCACCCTGAGCGTTTTCCTGATCGGGCTGGGCGGCGCGCTGGGTCCGATCCTGCAGACGCGGCTGATGGATGTGGCGGGCAATGCGCAGACCTTGGCGGCGGCGCTCAATCATTCCGCCTTCAATTTCGCCAATGCGCTGGGACCTTTGCTGGGCGGTATTGCCATCGCGCATGGCTTTGGCCTGGCCTCGACCGGCATCGTCGGTGCCGGACTGGCATTGGCGGGGCTTGCCATCTGGGCAGTGGCGTTAAAGATCAAGCCTCAGAGATAAGGCATCGCCAGCCTTGCGGCGGCATTGCGCAGGCGTTTCCATACCGGCTCGGCCGCCAGCATGTCCGGCGTGAGTGCCGTGCCGCGCCCGATGCGTTCATCGATCAACGCATCGATCCGCGCCGTCAGGTCGCGGTCGATGATCTCCAGGTCGAACTCGAAATTCAGCCGAAAGCTGCGCGCGTCCCAGTTGGAGCTGCCGATCAGCGCCCATTCCCCGTCCACCGTGCACAGCTTGCTGTGGTCGAAGGGTGGTGCTGTGCCGCTAAAGCTGGCGCGCACATGACGGAAAAAGCGCAGATGCCCGCGCATCGCCCAATCCATCACCCGCTGGTCGCTGCGGCAGGGCAGCACGATTTCCACCGTTACGCCGCGCAAGCCCGCCTGTTGAATGGCAAATTGCAGGCGCGCATCGGGCAGGAAATATGGTGTGACGATGCGCACCCGCTTCTGCGCCATGTTCAGCGCCGCGCCTAGCAGCGACTCCAGCCGGTAAAGGTCGCCATCGGGGCCCGAGCGCAGCCCGCGCGTAAAGACGCTGCCTTTTGCGGAAAGTTCGGGCCACCAGCCATCGTCATCCAGTTCTTCGTCGGTGGTGAAAGCCCAGTCGCGGGCGAAGGCGTCCATCACGATCTGTACCGCGGGGCCCATGACGCGGAAATGCACGTCCTGGACACGGCGCCGGACCGGCGTCCGCGCATAATTTTCCGATCCGATATTGATGCCGCCCACGAAAGCGATGTTGCC
>JBBQBL010000048.1:0-13172 GCA_038317805.1 Micropepsales bacterium | reverse complement strand
GTATTCGGGCCTGCGCCACGAGCAGGACCCCGTCACCAAAGGCCCGCAAAAGGGCATGATCGAAGGCCGGGCGCGGGGCGTCTATTTCGACGCCGGCACCGGCGGCGGCAGTTTCAAATGGTCGCTGGCCGTGCCCTTCATCCAGCAGGGCTTCAAGCCGGACTCGCTCTCCACCGACCTGCATGTCGACAGCATGAACAGCACGACCAAGGACATGCTCAACGTCGCCAGCAAGTTCATGGCGATGGGATTGTCCTTGTCCGAAGTGGTGGCCGAGATGACCGCCAACCCGGCGAAGGAAATCCGCCGCGAGGATCTGGGCAACCTGTCGGTGGGTTCGGTGGCGGACGTTGCCGTTCTGCGCCTGGAAAAGGGCAAGTTCGGTTTCATGGACATGGTCAACACGCGGCTGGACGGCAACCAGAAGCTGGTGGACGAGCTGACCATCAAGGACGGCAAGATCGTCTATGACCTGAACGGCATGGAATCCTTGCCCTGGACGGCGCCGGAGGGCGACATTTCCCAGGACAAGCGCTGGACCAGCTGGCCGCGCCCCAAGCCCCGTCCCGATGACGGTGTGAAACTCCACTAGGGAGCCCCGATGTTCTCCAAACGCGATCTGTTCAAGGGCGCGGCCGCCGGCTTGGCATCGGCGATGCCCCAGTTGGCGCAAGGCGCGAGCTTTGGCGACATCACGCCTGGGCCGTTCAAGCCGGACTGGGATTCGCTGACGGCGGGCTATAAGGCGCCGGACTGGTTCCGCGACGCCAAGTTCGGCATCTGGGCGCATTGGAGCGCCCAATGCGTGCCCGAGGCGGGCGACTGGTATGCGCGCCAGATGTATATCCAGGGCCACAAACAATATGACCATCACCTGAAGACCTATGGCCATCCGGCCGACAATGGTTTCATGGAAATGGACAATCGCTGGAAGGCCGAAAACTGGAATCCCGGAGAACTGCTCGACCTCTACAAGAAGGCGGGCGCGCGCTATTTCATGTCGCTGGCCAACCACCACGACAACTTTGACAACTACAATTCGCGTTTCCACGACTGGAACAGCACGCGCGTCGGCCCCAAGCGCGACATTATCGGCACCTGGGCGAAAGAGGCGCGGGCTCGGGGCCTGAAGTTCGGTGTGTCGAACCATTCGGCGTATAGCTGGCACTGGTTCCAGACCGCTTACGGCTACGATCCGGAAGGGCCGCGTGCCGGCCAGCGCTATGACGCCTCCAAGCTCACCAAATATGACGGCAAGGGAAAATGGTGGGAGGGGCTGGATCCGCAGGAGCTTTATGCTGGTGCGGTGATGCCCATGCCCGACGGCATTACGTCCATCAAGGACGCCAACGCCTTTCACGAAGCCCATGACCGGGTGTGGAACGAGACGCCGCCGCTGGCCAATCCCGCTTTCGTCCGCCAATGGTACCTGCGCTGCAAGGACCTGATCGATTCCTATCGCCCTGACATGGTGTATTTCGACAATTTCGACCTGCCGCTGGGGCAGGCGGGCCTGGACATTACGGCGCATTATTACAACAGCTCGATCGCCTGGCACGGCTCCCTGCAGGCGGTGGTCAATTGCAAGGCGTTGCCGGAAAATCGCCGGGCCGCTGTGGTGGAGGATGTGGAGCGCGGCTTCCGCGCCGATATTGTGCCCCATCCCTGGCAGACCGACACGTGCCTGGGCGATTGGCACTACAACCGTGAGCGCTATATCGAAAAATCCTATACCAGCGCCGCCTCGGTGGTTTACCGCCTGTGCGACGTGGTCGCCAAGAATGGCTGCCTGCTGCTGTCGGTGCCGGTGCGCGGCGATGGCACCATCGACAGTGAGGAGCGCAGGATTGTCGAACAGGTCGCGACCTGGACAAGCCTGTATGGTGAGGCGATCTTCGCTTCACGCCCCTGGAAGAAATCCGGCGAAGGTCCAACCCAGATCGCCTCGGGCCAGTTCGGCGAAGGCAAGATGAAGCCGTTCGAAGCGGCCGACCTCCGCTTCACCACCAAGGGACCGGTGCTGTACGCCATGACCCTGGGCAGGCCTTCAGGCGCCGTGACCGTGGCATCGCTCGCCAATAACGGATCGGTAAAGCGGGTGGAGGTGGTCGGCAGCAACGCGCCGCTGGCCTTTACCCAAGATGGCGCGGGCCTGCATGTCGTTATCCCGCCCGGCGCGTCGCACGAATTTGGTGTCGCGCTGAAAATCTCCGGGGATGGGCTGGTTTAGCTTTCCACCCTGTTCTTCTGGCGATACGTTGTGCCAAAGAACAGAAGACGTAGTGGGAGCTTCCCCGTGGCTTTTCCGAAGATCAAGCATGTCCGCGCCTTTGTGGTGCGCGGCGGCGGTGCCGATTACCACGACCAGGGCGGCGGCCACTGGATCGACGACCACATCGCCACGCCCATGTCGCGCTATCCCGAATACCGCCAGAGCCGCCAGAGTTTCGGCATCAATGTGCTGGGCACCTTGGTGGTGGAAATCGAGGCGGAGAACGGCGTCACCGGCTTTGCCGTGACTACCGGCGGTGAGCCCGCCTGCTTCATCGTGGAAAAACACCTGGCGCGCTTCCTGGAAGGGCGCGATCCGGCCCAGACCGAGAAGATCTGGGACCAGATGTATTTCTCCACCCAATATTACGGACGCAAGGGTCTGGTGATCAACGCCATCTCGGGCGTGGACCTGGCGCTGTGGGACCTGCTGGGCAAGCTGCGCGATGAGCCGGTGCATCAACTGCTGGGTGGCGCGGTGCGCGATGAACTAACCTTCTACGCCACTGGGGCGCGGCCCGACCTGGCCAAGGAGATGGGCTTCATCGGCGGCAAGATGCCATTGCACCACGGCCCGGCCGAGGGCGAGGAGGGCATGAAAAAGGCCCTGGCGGAGATCGCCACCATGCGTGAGCGCGTCGGCCCGGATTTCTGGCTGATGCTGGATTGCTGGATGGCGCTGGACCTGAATTACGCCACCAGGCTGGCGACGGCGGCCTGGGAGCAGTCGGGCCTGAAATGGATCGAGGGGGCGCTGAGCCCCGACGATTACTGGGGCTACCGCGACCTGAAGAAGGCAGTGCCGCCCGGCATGCTGGTGACCACGGGCGAGCATGACGCCACCCGCTGGGGCTTTCGCATGCTGCTGGAAATGGATTGCTGCGACATTATCCAGCCCGATGTCGGCTGGTGCGGCGGCGTCACCGAACTGATCAAGATCGCCAACCTGGCCGAAAGCCATGGCAAGCTGATGGTGCCGCATGGCTCATCGGTTTATTCCTATCACTTCGTCATCACCCGCCATAACAGCCCGTTTGCGGAATTCCTGATGATGGCGCCCAAGGCGGACAAGGTGGTGCCGATGTTCGCGCCACAGCTCCTGGGCGAACCGGTGCCCAAGAATGGCCGTATCAAGCTGTCGGAACTGGACAAGCCGGGCTTCGGGGCGGAGCTGAACCGCGAGGTCAAGCTCCACCGTCCTTATCCCCGCTAGGTTTGGTAACCGCAGATGCTGGACGGCGATTACGATTACATCGTGGTGGGGGCGGGTTCCGCCGGCTGTGTCGTCGCCAACCGCCTCTCAGCCGATCCCAAGAAACGCGTGCTGCTGCTGGAAGCGGGCGGCCAGGATGACTGGATCTGGTTTCATATCCCGGTCGGCTATCTCTACCTGATCGGCAATCCGCGCAGCGACTGGATGTTTGAGACCGAGGCGGATCCCGGTCTGAACGGGCGCAAGCTCAATTATCCGCGTGGCAAGGCGCTGGGCGGTTCGTCCAGCATCAATGCCATGCTGTCCATGCGCGGCCAGGCCGGCGACTACGACCATTGGTGTCAGCTGGGTCTTGGCGGTTGGGGCTGGGACGATGTGAAGCCGGTGTTCCGTCACCTGGACCGGCATTTCCTGGGCGATACCGAACATCACCGCGCCGGTGGTGAGTTGGCGGTGGATCGGCCGCGGGTGCGCTGGGAAATCCTGGACCGCATCATCGATGCCGCCGAAGAAACCGGCATTCCGCGCAGCGCCGATCCCAACACCGGCGACAACGAAGGCAGCTATTATTTCCATGTCAACCAGAAGCGCGGCCGGCGCTGGTCGGCGGCGCGGGGCTTCCTGCGGCCGGCGCTGGGCCGTCCCAATCTGCGGCTGGAAACCGATGTCGCGGTCGAGAAGGTGCTGTTCGAGGGCAAACGCGCCACCGGGGTACGGTTCAAGCGCGGCAATGAATGGGTGGAGGCGCGCGCCAAGGGCGAGGTGATCCTCTGCGCCGGCGCCATCGGCTCGGTGCAGATCCTGCAGCGTTCAGGCGTGGGACCGTCACAATGGCTGGGCGAAGTTGGTGTGCCGGTGGTGCACGCGGCGGAGGGGGTAGGCCGCAACCTGCAGGATCACCTGCAGTTGCGCGCTATGTACAAGGTCCAGGGCGTGAAGACCCTGAACGAGATCTACTATTCGATGCTGGGGCGCCCGCTGATGGGCCTGCAATATGCGCTGCTGCGGCGCGGGCCCATGACCATGGCGGCATCGCAGCTTTGCGTCATCACCAGGTCCGACCCGTCACAGGAACGCGCCAATATCCAGTTCCACGTCCAACCCTTGTCGCTGGACCGCTTCGGCACCCCGCTGCACCGGTTCCCCGCTGTCACCGTCAGTCCCTGCAACCTGCGCCCCAGTTCGCGCGGCGAAGTGCGGATCACCTCCACGGCGCTGGACGCCAGGCCCAGCATCGCGCCCAATTATCTGTCCACCGACGAGGACCGCCGCATCGCTGCCCAGGCGCTGCGCCTGACCCGCACCTTGATGCGCCAACCCGCCCTGGCGCAGTACCATCCGGAAGAGTTTCGTCCCGGTCCCGCGGTATCAGACAGTGATGCCGACCTTATCCACGCCGCCGG
This sequence comes from Micropepsales bacterium, assembly GCA_038317805.1. Taxonomy (GTDB): domain Bacteria; phylum Pseudomonadota; class Alphaproteobacteria; order Micropepsales; family Micropepsaceae; genus Rhizomicrobium. The sequence goes on along the minus strand of JBBQBL010000048.1, from coordinate 8,285 downwards.
CGATATCGGCACCACCATCTTCCATCCTGTCGGCACGGCGAAAATGGGCTTGGGCACCGATCCACTGGCGGTGGTGGATGAACGGTTGCGGGTGCGCGGCCTGGATGGCTTGCGGGTGATCGATGCGTCGGTGATGCCGACGATTACGTCGGGCAACACCAACACCCCCACCATCATGATCGCGGCCAAGGGCAGCGAGATGGTGCTGGAAGACGCGCTTAAGTAACGGGCGCGGGGTGAGGAGCGGTTCGCCAAAGGCGAACGAAATGGTCCAGTGGACCAATTCGAGCAACGAACGCCGCGAGCCAAGGCGAGCGGCCGGGAGAGACGCTTACGTTACCGGTGCAGGATTAAACAGCGTCAGGTCGTTGTGCAGGCCCCACTTGTCGGCCCAGACCTGTTTCCTGCCACTGGCCACGTCCAGCATCAGCTGGAACAGTTCCCAGCCCACCTGTTCGATGGTCTTTTCGCCGGTGGCGATGGGGCCGGCATCCAGGTCGATCAAGTCGTTCCAGCGCTTGGCAAGCTCGCTGCGGGTCGAGACCTTGATGACCGGCACGGCGGCCAGGCCATAGGGCGTGCCGCGCCCGGTGGTGAAGACATGCAGATTCATGCCCGAGGCCATCTGCAAGGTGCCGCAGACAAAATCGCTGGCCGGGGTGGCGGCAAACACCAGGCCGCGGCTGCGGACCTTTTCGCCCGGCGCCAGCACGGCATTGATGGCGCTGGTGCCGGATTTGGCGACCGAACCCAGCGACTTCTCGATGATGTTGGATAGTCCGCCCTTCTTGTTGCCCGACGTGGTGTTGGCGCCGCGGTCCACCTCGCCCTTGGCCAGGTAATCGTCATACCAGCGCATCTCGCGCACCAGCGCGTCGGCAACGTCTTTGGTTGCGGCACGCGGTGTCAGCAGATGGATGGCATCGCGCACCTCGGTCACTTCCGAGAACATCACCGTGGCCCCGGCCCGCACCAGAAGATCGGCGCAATAGCCCAGCGCCGGATTGGCGGTCAGGCCCGAAAAGGCATCGCTGCCGCCGCACTGCATGCCCACGATCAGTTCGGCGGCCGGCACGGTCTCACGCCTGCGCTTGTCCAGTATTTTCAGCCGCTCCTCGACCCGTTCCATGATGCCGTCGATCATGGCGCCAAAGCCGACATAGGCTTCGTCCTGCAGCCGCAGGGTGCGGGTCTCCTGGCCCCCCTCTACAGCTTTAGAGGGAAGCAACCGTTCGGGTACCAGCTTTTCGCATCCCAGCCCCACCACCAGAACTTCGCCGCCGAAGTTGGGATTGGCCGCCAGGTTTTGCAGGGTGCGGATCGGCACAATGGCGGCCGGGGCATTGATGGCGACGCCGCAGCCATAGGCATGGGTCAGCACCACCACGTCATCGACATTGGGATACTTGGGCAGCAGCTCGGCCTTGATGCGCTTGAGGGCAAATTCCATGGTGCCGGACACGCATTGCACGCTGGTGGACACCGCAAGAATGTTCTTGGTCCCCACCGTGCCGTCGGCGTTGCGATAGCCTTCGAACGTATGGCCGGTCAGCGGCTCCGGCTTGGGCGGCGGGCGGGTCGCCATCTCCAGCTGGTCCAGCGGCGGGGCTGTGCCCATCACCACATTGTCTTCGTTCACCCAGTCGCCGCGCTTGATTGCGCCCTTGGCGGTGCCGATCACTTCGCTGTAGCGGATGATATTGCCGCCATCGGCGATATCGGCCAGCGCCACCTTATGGCCCTGGGGCACGAAATGGTTCAGCACCAGCCCGTCAGAAAAAGTGCTGCCGGCGGGCAGGCCCAACCCGTTGACGATGATGGCGACATTGTCGCCGGGCGCCACCTGGATGCGGCGCGGCTCTTCATGCGGCGGCTTGGCTTGGACGTTCATGAGTGGATTATAGCAGCCTTAGCGAACCAGACACGGCTTCTTGGGATCGAATTTCCAGCCCGGGATCAGGAACTGCATGGCCGCGGCATCGTCGCGGGCCCCGTCGCCCAGGCTTTTGTAGGCGGCATGGGCTTTTTCGACTTCAGCCATGTCGAGTTCCACGCCCAGACCGCCGCGTTTCGGCACCTGGACCAGCCCGCCCTTGATCTGGAACGGCTCCTTGGTGAGGCGCTGGCCGTCCTGCCATATCCAGTGGGTGTCGATGGCGGTGACATTGCCCGGCGCCGCGGCGGCGACATGGGTGAACATGGCCAGCGAAACATCGAAATGGTTGTTGGAGTGGCTGCCCCAGCGCAGGTCGCGATCGGCGCACATCTGGGCCACGCGCACGCTGCCGGCCATGGTCCAGAAATGCGGATCGGCCAAGGGAATGTCCACCGAGCCCAGGTCCATCGCATGCACCATCTGGCGGAAATCGGTGGCGATCATGTTGGTAGCGGTGGGAAGGCCGGTGGCGCGGCGAAACTCCGCCATGATCTCGCGCCCCGAATAGCCGCCTTCGGCGCCGCAGGGGTCTTCGGCATAGGCCAGGATGTCGCCGCGGCCCTTGCACAGGCTGATGGCTTCCTTCAGCGACCAGGCGCCGTTGGGATCGAGCGTGATGCGCGCCTTGGGAAAGCGCTTGGCCAGCGCTTCGATGGCTTTCATTTCCTCAGCGCCGGACAGCACGCCGCCCTTGAGCTTGAAGTCATTGAAGCCGTAACGCGCATAGGCGGCTTCGGCCGTCGCTACGATGGCCGCGGGTGTCAGGGCTTCTTCGTCCCGCACCTTAATCCAGTCATCGCCTTTTTGATCATGGCGATAGGGCAGGTTGGTCTTCTTTCTGTCGCCGATGAAGAAGAGATAGCCCAGCATCTCCACCGCCTCGCGTTGCTGCCCATCGCCCAGCAACGCCGCCACCGGTACGTCCAGGTGCTGGCCCAGCAGATCGAGCAGGGCGCATTCCAGCGCCGCCTGGACATGCACGGTAACGCGCAGGTCGAAGGTCTGCAGGCCGCGGCCGCCGGAATCGCGGTCGGCAAAACGCTGGCCCACGGTGCTGAGAATGTTCTTCCAATGGCCCAGCCCCTGGCCAACCACCAGGTCACGGGTTTCTTCCAGGGTCTGGCGGATCTTCTCGCCGCCAGGCACTTCGCCCACGCCGGTGTTGCCGGCACTGTCGGTCAGGATCACCAGGTTGCGGGTGAAGAAGGGTCCATGCGCGCCCGACAGGTTCAGCAGCATACTGTCCTGTCCCGCCACCGGAACAACCTTCATCTCCGTCACGCGCGGCGCGCCGGTCTTGTCCTTACTCATAAACTCGTCCTCAGGCTGTTTTCAGAACTACACGCTTCAGCTCGCCGGCGATCACGCCATAGCCGATCATGGCGACAATGGAATGGGCGAACAGGAACACCAGCGCCAGGTTCCAGTCATTGCCGGTGGCTTTCAGGATGTAGCCGATCACGATGGGCGTGAAGATGCCCGCCGCATTGCCGAACAGGTTGAAGACGCTGCCGGCCAGGCCGGTGGCTTCGCGCGGCGCCACATCGCTCATTACCGCCCAGCCCAGGGCCGCCACGCCCTTGCCGAAGAAGGCGATGGACATGAACAGCATGATCATGGCCTGCGTGTCGGTATAGTTGCAGGCCAGGATGGCGCAGGAGATGACCAGTCCGATCAGGATGGGGATCTTGCGCGCCGGCGACAACCCCATGCCGCGTTTCAGCAGCAAGTCCGACAGGACGCCCCCCAACACGCCGCCGACGAAACCGGCGATGGCGGGACCGGCCGACATCAGACCCGCCTTGGCCACGCCCATGTGCCGGGCCTCCATCAGGTAGATGGCGAACCAGGTGGAATAGAAATAGGTCAGGGCGGTGATGCAGTATTGCGAGAGATAGATGCCGAGCAGCATGCGGTTGGCCAGAAGCTGGCTGAGAATGGCCCAGCGGACCGGCTGCGTCGCCGTGGCCGGCTTGTCCAGGTTCACCAGCGCGCCGCCTTCTTCGATAAAAGCATACTCGCGCTTGGAGATGTGCTTGTGGCGCGCAGGGGCATGTACCACCAGGGCAAATATCACCGCGCCGGCAAATCCGATTACGCCCATCCAGAAGAACACCGATTCCCAGCCATGATACTGCGCCAGCCAGCCCATCAGCGGATTGAAGGCGACAACCGAGAAATACTGCGAGGCGTTGAAGATGGCGCTGGCGGTGCCGCGCTCCGATTTGGGAAACCAGTTGGCCACGATGCGGGCATTGGCGGGAAAGCTCGGCGCTTCGGCAAAGCCCAGTGCCAGGCGCAGGATGAACAGGCTGATCATCACCGGCACGAAGGACAGGTAGGACACAAAAGCCTGCAGCCCGGTGAAGACTGCCCAAAGTCCGATCGCCCAGAGATAGACCGGGCGCGAGCCATACTTGTCCAGCAGCGCGCCGCCGGGAATCTGCGCGATGGCATAGGACCAGGCGAAGGCTGAGAAGAGATAGCCCAGTTGCACCGGGTCCAGATGGAATTCGGCCGCCAGCGGCTTGCCCGCCATCTGCAAGGTGGCGCGGCTGGCATAGGCGATGGACGAGATCATGAACAGGACCGCGATGATCCAGAAACGGACATGACTGTTGCGTGTTTCGATGATCGGCGTCATGGCAGCTTCACCCTCTGGCTAGATGGACCGCTCGCGGGTCCTTGGCCTTGAAAAGGCTCGTAAAATCTAGTGATGGAAGCTTGGCCCGTCCAAGCCAAAGGTTCAAGCGATCAATGCGGGCTTTGCATTGATCCGGCCGCCCTATTCTTGTGCTGCGAGTGCGTCGAGTGTTCCGGGGTCGGGCTCGGTCCGCAGCAGGTCCAGGAAGGACGAAAGCGCCGGATTGTCATTGTCGCTGCGCCAGGCGGCATACAGCTCCACCGGCGCAGGCGGGTTGGTCTCCACCGGGCGAAATTGCACGTCATCGAAATGCAATGACATGGCCGCTTCCGGCACCAGCGCGGCGCCGATACCGGCGCGCACCAGGGCCAGCATGGAATGGATCTGGGCCAGGGACTGGATGGTGACGGGTGCCACGCCAGCGGCCTCGAACAGGCCGGCCAACATGTCGTGAAAATAGCGCGCCCCGTCGGCCGCATACATGATCAGCGGCTGGCGGTCGAAATGCTTCAGGGTCAGGGTCGCTTCGGACAGGCGCGCATCGCCCATCGGCAGCGCCGCCACCAGATGTTCTTCGGCCACTTTCAAAGTAGTGAATTCGCTGCGGGCGATGGGCGGGCGCAGCAGGCCGACATCGATGCGCCCGGTGACCAGGCTTTCCACCTGTTCGGACGACACCATCTCCTTCAGCGCCACGTCGATGTTGGGGGCATGGCTGGCGCGTTGCAGCAAAAGACGCGGCAAAAAGCTGTAACCGCTGGCGGCAGTGAAGCCCAATGTGATGGTGCCAGCTTCGCCGGAGGCGATGCGGCGGGTGGCCAGGGCGGCGCTTTCGGTCAGGCGCAGGATGCGGCGCGCTTCCAGCAGGAACACGCGGCCCGCCGGGGTCAGCTTCACCGCGCGGCTGGTGCGGTCCAGCAGGCGTACTCCCAGCACATGTTCCAGAAGCTGGATCTGCCGCGACAAGGGCGGCTGGGTCATGTTCATGCGCGCGGCGGCGCGGCCGAAATGCAGTTCCTCGGCGGCGGCGACAAAACAGCGAAGCTGGCGCAGTTCGAACTGGGACCAGAAGGATGGGCCTGCCATGGCCCAACCCTATAGCGGCAAAGGCGCCTGACTCAAACCTTGGGGCTCAAACCGGCTTGGCGGCTTCGATCAGCTTTTTCAGGCGGGCGAACTGGTCCGCATTCAGATCGGTCAGGGGCGCGCGCACCGGGCCGGCGGGGCGGCCGATGGCGGTCATGCCGGCCTTCACGATGGATACGGCATAGCCCCTGTTCTCGTTGCGGATGGCGATATAGGGCAGCACGAATTCCTTCAGGCCCTTGATCACCTTGGCCTGGTCCTTGGCGCGCACCGCGTCATAGAAGGACAGCGCCCATTCCGGCATGAAATTGTAGATGGCCGAGGAATAGGTGGTCACGCCCATTTCCAGATAGGGCAGGGCAAAGGTTTCCGCCGTCGGCAAGCCGCCGACATAGGTCAGGCGGTCGCCCATCTTGGCATAGACGCGCATCATCAGCTCGATGTCGCCGACGCCATCCTTGAAGCCGACCAGGTTGGGATTGCGGTCGCACAATTTGGCAAGGCTGTCTTCGGTCAGGACGGCATTGTCGCGGTTGTAGACAACGATGCCGATCTTCACGGCTTTGCACACCGCCTCGACATGGGCCATCAGGCCTTCCTGGTTCGGCACCATCAGGTAAGGCGGCAGCAGCAACAACCCATCGGCACCGGCCTTCTCGGCCGACTTGGCCAGTTCCACCGCAATGGCGGTGCCATAGCCGCACCCTGCGATCACCGGTGTCTGCCCCTTGGTTTCCTTCACCGCGGCGGTGACCACGGTTTCCACTTCCGACGGGGTCAGGGAAAAGACCTCGCCGGTGCCGCCGGCGGCGAACAGGCCGGTCAGGCGCTTGAAGCTCAGCAGCCAGGCGCAATGTTCACGGTAGGGGCCCTCCTGGAACTGGAAGTCCTTGTCGAAATGGGTGACGGGGAAGGACAGAAGGCCCTTGGCCAGGGTCTGCGCCATTTCGGTGGGCGACATGTTGCTCATGATTTCTGTCCCTTATGCGATGTTGGGTGCAATGCGGTGATGGTTGCGGGTTTTAGCGGTCCTGTTCCTCGCGGCCAACCCCAAACTGGCTATGAACCGATGCGGTTTTTGGATGGGCGTGTTAGGAACGGGCAAGGGTAAAAAGGGGACGGGAATGAACCGCAGGGACATGCTGACAGGGGCAGCCGCGATGATCGCAACACCGGCCATGGCCACCGGCAGATGGGACAGCGCCAAGCTGGACGACGCCGCCAAGGTGATGGACGGCTGGATCGCGGACGGCCGGGTCCAGGGCGCCTCCATCCTGGTGACGCAAGGCCCCCGCAAATACGCCCGCAATTTTGGCACCGCCAAGGGGGCGGAGCCGGTATTCCTGCTGGCCTCGATCACCAAGCCGATAACGGCGGCGGCGGTCATGACCCTGGTCGATGCGGGCCAGCTTTCGCTGGATGACAAGGTGGTGAAGTTCTTCCCCGCCTTCACCGGCGAGGGGCGCGAGACCATCACGGTGCGCCATTGCCTGACCCATACCGGCGGACTGCCCGACATGCTGGGTGATGACGAGATGCTGCGCGAAAAGCATGCAGCCCTGGCGGATTATCGCGAAGGGGCGATCAAGGCGCCGCTGAAATTCGCGCCGGGCAGCAAATATTCCTATTCCAGCATGGGCATTCTTCTGTCGGCGGAGATCGCCCAGAAGATCACCGGCAAGCCTTTTCCCGACATTGTCGAAGATCGCGTTTTCAAGCCGCTGGGCATGCACCACACCGGCTATGGTCTGCGCGGACGCGCGAACCGCATGACAGTGCCCAGCCAGGCGGCACCCGCCATGACCGAGGCCGGCAAGAAAAGCTGGAGCAGCTGGAACTGGAACAGTGAATATTGGCGCAACCTGGGTGCGCCCTGGGGCGGGGCGCTGGGCAGCGCCGCCGACATCGTGCGCTTCTATGTCGAATTCCTGAATCAGCGCGGCCGAATCCTGAAGCCGGCGACGGAAAGCCTGATGATCACCAATCAGAGCCCGCCCGGCGTGAAGGCCAGCGGCTTGGGCTTCGACCTGCCGCCCAGCGTCGGGGCGCCGGCCTGCGGCCCGCGCACCTTCGGCCATAATGGTTCGACCGGCACTTACAGCTGGGCCGATCCGGACACCGGCACCATCTGTGTGGTGCTCACCTCGCTGTACGAGGCGGCGGTGCGTCCCCATCCCACCCATCTGGTGGGCGATCTGGTGGCGCAGGCGGTGGCGAAAGCCTGATCGGCGCTTCGCCGATCAGGCACGCGCATTGCAGGATTCTTGCCCTCACTTCGCCTTGGGCAGGGCGAAGACATAGACAGCGTGACCGACAAGTGGGCGATTGCGCTCAAAGGCGAACATGCTGCTGGGCCGCAGCTGCGGGCTACCGCCGTTATAGCCGGTGGGAACCGCGACAAACTGCTCACCATTGACGCTGAAGGTTGTCGGAAAGCCTTGCGCCGTTGTACCGAGCCTTGTCTTCCACAAGGTCTTGCCGCTCTTGACGTCGAAGGCCCGGAAGGTGCGGTCCCAGTCACCGACAAAACCGACGCCGCCTGCCGTGGTCATCGAACTGGTGAGGAAGGGCGCACGTTGCTGGAATGTCCAGACCGGCTTCAGGTCCTTCACCCGGTAC
>JBBQBL010000047.1:0-13546 GCA_038317805.1 Micropepsales bacterium | reverse complement strand
GGAACGAAATTCGATGGCCCCAAGGGATTGCAGGGCATCCTGCTGTCGCGCAAGGACCAGTTCGTTGAAGCGTTGACCGAGCGGCTGATGACCTACGCCCTGGCGCGGGGCCTGGAATCCTACGACATGCCGGCGGTGCGCGCGGTTCGCTACCAGGCTGCGAAAGACAATTACCGCATGCAGACGATTATTCTGGGCATTGTTCAAAGTGTGCCTTTCCAGATGAGAAGGACTCCCACAACATGATGATCACCAAGAAGGCTATGGGCCGCCGTACCATGTTGCGCGGCATGGGCACCGTGATGGCGCTGCCGCTGCTGGAAGCGATGAGCTCCAGCGCCAGCGCGGCGGACGTGGCGGCTGCGTCCCGCAAGCGCCTGCAGGTCATCTACACGCCCAACGGCATGATGATGGAAAACTGGACGCCCAAGACGGCGGGCGAGGGCTATGAGCTGTCGCCGATCCTCAAGCCCTTGGAACCCTATCGCAACAAGTTCACCGTCTTCTCCAACCTGAGCCACGTCCAGGCCGAAGCCCTGGGCGATGGCGCGGGCGACCATGGCCGCTGCTGCGGCGGGTACCTGACCGCGACCCATGTCAAAAAGACCGAAGGCGCCGACATCACCGCCGGCGTGTCGATGGACCAAGTCGTGGCCAAGCAGTTCGGCGACAAGACCCAGATCCCGTCCATCGAAGTGGGCCTGGAGCCGCCCTCGCTGGTGGGCAGCTGCGACAGCGGTTACAGCTGCGCCTATACCAACACCCTGTCCTGGGCGAATGCCTCGACGCCGCTGCCGGTCACCATCAACCCGCGCGAAGTGTTCGAACGCCTGTTCGGCGATGGCGACAGCCTGGATGCCAAGAGCCGGCTGGCGCAGCTGCGCCGCCAGGCCTCGATCCTGGATTTCGTGGCGCAGGACGCCAAGCGCCTGTCCAGCAAGATGGGCGCCAGCGACAAGCACAAGCTGGATGAGTATCTGACCAGCGTTCGCGATATCGAAAAGCGCATCCAGAAGGTGGAGCAGGGCGGCGCCGAAGCCACTGCGCTTCCCGCCTATGCCCGTCCCTCGGGCGTGCCGGACAAGTTCGAAGACTATTCGCACATGATGATCGACCTGCAGGTGCTTGCCATGCAGGCGGACATCACCCGCGTCTCCAGCTTCATGATCGGCCGCGAAGTGTCGGGCCGGTCCTATCCGGAAATCGGCGTGCCGGACGCGCACCATCCGCTCAGCCACCACGGCCATGATCCGGAAAAGATCGCCAAGCTGACCAAGATCAACGTCCTGCACATGGAACAGGTGGCCTATTACCTGAAGCGCATGAGCGAGACCAAGGAAGGCGAAGGCAACCTGCTCGACACCACCCTGGTGATGGCGGGCGCCAGCCTGGCCGACCCCAACAACCACGACCATCGCGACCTGCCGGTAATCGTTGCCGGTGGCCTGATGAAGGGCAATCGCCATGTCATCGCCGCCAAGGACACGCCCATGGCCAACCTGATGCTGTCGATGATGGACACGCTGGGCGTGGACTGTCACAGCATCGGCGATTCCAGCGGCCGTCTTTCGACCTTCTCGGCGTAATCGGCGGGACGATGAAAAAGGTATTGGGACTGGGTATGTGCCTGCTGGGCGCTCTGCCGGCTTATGCCAGCAGCGGTGCGGACAGCCGGCTGGTGCAAGCGGTAAAAGGCGGCGATCGCGCCGCTCTCAGGCGGCTGCTGGCCGCGCATGTGAATGTGAATGCCCCGCTGCCCGACAAGTCCACGGTCCTGTCTTGGGCGGTGGACCGCCAGGATGTCGAAGCGGTGCACATGCTGCTGGCGGCGGGCGCCAAGCCCAATATCATCGATGTGGAAGGCGCGTCTCCTATCACCCTGGCGTGCGAGCTGGGCAATACTGAGATCGTCACCAGCCTTCTCAAGTCCGGCGGCAACGCCAATGCGGCGCGGGCTGACGGCATCGCGGCGCTGGCGCTGTGCGCGGGAAGCTCCACGCCTGCGGCGCTGGACGCGCTGATCGCCAAAGGCGCCAAGGTCGAGGCCACCAATCCGCAAGGCCAGACCGCCCTGATGGCAGCATCGTTCAAGGGCCGTACCGACAATATCAAGTTCCTGCTGGCGCACGGCGCCAACGCCAACGCGGCTTCGGTCAAGGGCTTCACGCCGCTGTTCTTCGCCCTGCGCAGCAAGGAGCCGTCGGCGCCGATGACACTTCTGGATGCCGGCGCCAACAGCAAGGCGACCTTGCCGGATGGCACGTCTGTCGTCGCCGCCGCTGTCGCCAACAACAATGTGCCTTTCGCCGTCACCGCGGTGTCGCGCGGCACCGACCTTGATCAACGTGACAGCCAGGGCCGTCAGCTGATCCATGTCGCGGCCGCCAGCGGCAATGCCGAACTGGTGAAGATGGTGCTGTCCAAGGGCGTAGACGCCAACGCCATGAGCGTGCCGCCTCCGCCCGCGCCGCCTCCGCCGGAACAGGTTGCTTCCGCAAGTGGTGGCCAGAAACTGGCCCGCGCCGACGGCACCCGCCCGCCGCCGCCGCCCGCCCAGCCCCGCACGCCTTTGATCATCGCGGCCGAAGCCGGCAGCGCGCCTGCCATGAAGGCGCTGGTCGAAGCCGGCGCCAAGGCCAGCATTGCGGCGCCGGACGGCACCACCGTGGCGCTGGCCGCGGCCGGCAGCGGTAACCTGGATGCTGTGAAGTATGCGCTGCAGCTGGATCCGAAACTGGACTATATCGGCCCCAACCATCGCAGCATCATGCACTTCGCCATCGCCAACAAGAATCCCGACCTGGCGATCCCGGTGCTGCAATATCTGGCCGACAAGGGCGCCAAGCTGGATGAGAAGAACGACAAGGGCGACACGCCCGGCGATTTCATCAACCGCGGCGGCCAGCAGGATATTCGCATCTTCTACATCCAGCTGCTGAAAGATCACAACATCGTGAGCGATCACGACCACTGATCCGGGCGGTTCTACCGGGGGACTGCCATGCGCCTGTTAGCCGCCTTCGTGATGGCCCTGTGCGTAACGGCGTCCGCCCAGCCGGCAACTTCACCCGGCCTGCCGCCGCTGCCCAAGCTGACGAGCCCGCGCCTCTATGTGCTGGATTGCGGCACCATCATTTCTCATGAGCCCGAGCGGTTCGGCCTGCGCCGGGAAGACGTGTCCGATCCGGATTTCTCCGATCCCTGTTTCCTGGTGATGCATCCCAGGGGTGTGCTGCTGTTCGATACCGGCCTGACCGACGCTCAGGTGGGGCGGCCGATCTACGAGAACAAGAACGGCTATGAAGGCCTGCTGAAAACCACCACCCTGAAAGGCGAGCTGGCCAATATCGGCCTCACACAAGCCATGATCACCTATCTGGCGATTTCCCATTCCCATTGGGACCATGTCGGTAATGCCAACGCCTATGCCGGCTCGACCTGGCTGGCGCGCAAGGCCGAATATGAGGCGATGTTTGGACCCGGCGCCAACGCCGCGGCGAAAAACAATTATGCCGCCTTGGCCCATGCGAAGATCCAGTATGTCGAGGGCGACCATGACGTGTTCGGCGATGGCAGCGTGGTGTTGCTGTCCACGCCGGGCCATACGCCGGGCCACCAGTCTCTTTACGTAAAACTTACAAACACCGGCGGCGTGGTGATATCGGGCGACCTGTATCATTACCCGGCCGAGCGGGTGCAGGGCAAAATGCCGGCCCGCGAATATGCCAGCGGTACGCCGCAATCCCGCAAGAAGATTGACGATTTCCTGACGCGCAGCCATTCCAAGCTCTGGATCGGCCACAGCATCGACTGGTACCGCGATGCGGTGAAAGCGCCCGGCTGGTACGACTAGACTTTTCGCCGGATTGACGAAGTTCCGCGGGGCGATGACAGTAGCATCATGACCGCTTCAGCCAGGAAAATCAGCCAGCTTCGTCCCGGCTCGCGCCGGACCGGACAGGACAATATCGCCGCCGCGCTGGGCGAGGAAATTCTGTCGGGCGCGCGCAAGCCTGGCGAGCGCATGCCCAGCGACGCCGACATGCACAAGATGTTCGGCGTCTCCCGCGTGGTGACGCGCGAAGTGATCAAGACATTGGCGGCCAAAGGACTGGTCGCATCCAAGATGAAGGTGGGCACCATCGTGCTGGATCCCACCCACTGGAACTGGCTGGACTCCGACGTCCTGTCTTGGCGCGCCAATATGGGCATGGACATGGACTTCCTCGCCCACATCACCGATGTGCGCCGCGCGGTCGAGCCAACGGCCGCGGCGCTGGCCGCGCTCTATGGCACGCGCGCCGATACCGCAAGGCTGCGCGAGGCGATCGCCGCCATGTCCAGCGCCGGCAACAACCGGCGTCAGTTCGCCGAGGCCGATTTGCGCTTTCATCTGGCGGTCAGCACCGCGTCCAGGAATCCCTTCTTCCAGTCTTTCGCCGCCACCATCGAGACGGCGCTGTTTGCGCTGTTGTCGGTCAACGCCCTGACCGACAACAGCCGCCAGCAATCCGAAGCCATTGAGATGCATGTGCGGGTGGCCGATGCCATCGAGCAACGCGATCCGCATATGGCGGCCAAGGCCATGCTGCGCGCGGTGGATGGCGGGCTGAGCCACGCCAAGCGGCGCAAGACGGTTCCTGCAAAATCCTGAGTTTTCCGCGGCTTGCTTTCGTCCCGATTCCTCCTACCATCGCTGCAAAATGAGCCGTGAATAACGGTCGCTCAGGGGACGAAGCGCACGCCATGACATTGCACAAGGACGAACGCGGCCGGCTGGAAGATGTCGGCTTCATGACTTGCATGACCCTGGTCATGCTGGGCAACTATGCACAGACCGGCCATTTCGGCGGACCGCTGGCCTATACGCCGTTCAATGTCGCCGCCCATCTGATCGGGCCGGAGCGGGGCGGGCTGCGTTACGATTATCGCCGTCCCAAGCACCCCTTCGGCGACAAGTTCATGATGGCGGCGGGCCACAGCGTGCCGACCTGCTATGCGCTTTACATGATCCTGGGCCAGGCGATGGAACGGCGCTTCAAGCTGACCGGGGACAAGCGTTATGCGGTCGATCCCGATGTGGCGCTATTGCCGATCGATGCGCTGGGCTTCCGGCGCGGCGCGGGCGCGCTCAAGACATTGTTGTCGGAGCAGGGGCTATCGGACAATCCCCTGTTCGCCCAGGCCAAGGCGCGCGGCATCAAGGCGCTTTCGGGCCATGCCGAAAGCATCGATGTCACCAATGACGTGAATGGCGGTCCTTCCGGCGTCGGCGTCGCCACCGCGGCGGGCAAAGCGGCGTTCTGGGACATGGTCGGCGCGGCAGATATTTCAAGTAAGGATAGTGGCCCCAAAGTCATCGCCCTGGAAGGCGAATTCGCCATGACCGAAGGCCATGCCCAGGAATTGAAGACGCAAGCCTTGGCTTTGAAAGTCGGCAAGCGGCTGCGCGTCATCTTGTCGGACAACAATGCCGGTATCGACGATGTGCTGCTGGGCGGCGTCGTGCCGAAAGAATTCACCGGCTACAAGCTGCATGAGCAATGGACCTCCTATGGCTGGAATGTCCTGACCACCGACGACGGCAGCGATTACGACCAGATCGTTTCGACTCTGTCGGCGATGGAAAAATCCGACCCCAGCGACAAACGGCCGATGATCGTGATCGCCAAGACCACCAAGGGCTATTGGCCCGCGGCGGCGGGCGGCCAGCTGGGCAGCGTGAAGCAAATCGTCAGCTATGCCAGCCACCCCTATGGCCACAAGATGAACTCCGAATACTTTGTGGCGATGGCGGAATCCTTCGAGCAGCGCTACGGCGTCACCTTCGAAGGCATCCGCAACGGTGCGGTCACGGACCCCAGGGAGCGGCTGGTCCAGTTCAAGACCAATATCGACAAGGTGATGTCGGTGCTGGACCGGAACGGGCTGGGCGACTGGTTGGCCGACCGGCTGGTGGAAATCGGCGATACCATCCGGGACGATCGCAAGATCGCTATCGACAACAAAGCCGATCCTTTCCAGGACGAACGGCTGCGGGTGGCGAACCTGCCGCTGGAGCCGCAGAAGCTGACGGCGAAGAATCCGAGCTCAGGCGCTGAGAAAGAAGTCTCAGTAGCGCTGTTCCGCAAGCCGGGTGAAAGCCTGGGCGCGCGGCGCGCCATATCCGAGATCATCAAGTGGACCAATTACGTCACCGGCAACCGCTTCATCACCCTGGCGGCGGATTTGTCGGAGTCCATCAATGTCGAGCATGGCAGCCTGTGGGGCCATTATGATCCGGTGACCAATCCGTCCGGCACCCGCGTCAAGGCGGCGATCCAGGAAGCGGGCAATGTCGCCACGGCCATCGGCCTGGTCAGCCAGAGCGCCAGTGTCGATCCGGACAAATTCGCCGGCGTCTGGGCGCTGTCGGGTACCTATGGCGCCTTCACGCCCCTGATGTACACACCGGCGCGGGTGTGGAGCCAGCAGAACCAGGACAGCCGCTTCCGCATGGGGGTGCTGCACATCCTGGCCGGCCATTCGGGACCGGAGACCGCCGCCGATGGGCGCACCCATTTCGGCATCTTCGCCACGCAGGTGTGGCGCCTGTTCCCGCGCGGGCAGGTGATCCATCTCAATTTCTGGGATTACAACGACGTGGCCCCGGGCTATTTCGCCGCCGCCGAAATCGCGGCGCGCGACCCCAGGGTCGGAATCATCGTCATCGAGGTGGCGCGGCCCGACAATCCGGTGGCCGACCGCGAGGCATTCGCCGACAGGGACATCAGGGCAGCGGCCAAGGGTTTTTACCTGATCCGCGACTTCGCCCCCGGAAAACCGCGCCACGGCACGGTGATCGCGCAGGGCGCATCCTCGACCGTCAATCTGGTGAAGATTTTGCCCCGTCTGGAAGCAGCCGGCATCAATGTGAAGATCATCTCCACCGTCAGCGAGGAATTGTTCGACCGCCAGCCCCAGGCTTATCGCGACGCGGTGCTGTCGCAGGCGGACCTGTATGACGCGATGGTCGTCAGCACCGGAACGCGCCGAGTGATGCCGGTGAAGAATCTTGGGCCTTTGACCGACGAATATTCGCTGACCTCGGACTGGGACAATCAATGGCTGACAGGCGGGCTCGAGGGCGAAGTGATCGCCGAGGCCCACCTGGATCCGGAGGCAATCTTCGCCGGCATCCAGCGCTTTGCCGCCGACCGCGACAAGCGACTATCAGGACAGGCCGCGGCGCTAAAATCTTCGTAATCAAAAAAACGGCCGCCCGCACTTTCGTCCGGGCGGCCAGTTAACGCGTTCGTTAGGGGAAAACCCACGAACGCGAGGCCCACCGCGAAAAGGCGGCGAGCCAGGAACAGAATGATTAGTGGATATTTTACCCAAAAAATGGCGCTTGTGTGACGGCGCACTGTATTCAGTGCTTTTGCAGCGCATCAAAATATACCAAAAACGAATCGTCTTGCTTGAAAAGTACCGAAGATATTTTGTGTGCGCCGCAATATAAGCGCCAGATTTACAAAGCTTTCCGTGACCCTATAAATAGCTTTGCTGCGGTCGCAGGGGAGCGCGGCACTCCATCGTACAGGGACGCGCCCGCATGCTCAAACCGGCTTTATCGTTTTCGCTCGCCCTGCTGGTCATCGCCGCACCGGCCTTGATGGCCATGCCGGTTCGGGCTGCCGACTACCAGGCGAACCTGGGCCCCATGCCGCTCGACGATGAAACCAAGGCGGTCATTGCGGGCAGGGGTGAGGCCACTGCAAGCTATGACGGCAAGACCCTGACCCTGAAGGGCAGCTTCCGCGGCCTGCCGTCCAACGCCACCGAGGCGCACCTGTTCCTCAGCCCGGCCACCGGCGTTCCAGGCAAGCAGGTGCTGGACCTGGAGGTAACCAAATCCACCAGCGGCACCATCTCGGCCAGCACGGCATTGACCAGCGCGCAGGCGACCGCGCTGCGCACCGGCAAGCTCTATATCCAGATCAACAGCGAGAAGGCTCCGACCACCTATGAATGGGGTCCCAAGGGCACTTTGTGGGGCTGGATTTTCCCCGCCCATGAAACGGTCGGTCAGAACGTGCCGCAGCAGGACCACTGGTTCATTCCCCAACTCGATACGCCGTCGCGCTAAGCAGAAAGACTTGCAATGAAGAAGATCGGCACTCTTTTGGGCGCGGCTGCTTTGAGCCTTGGCGCTGTCACGGTGTTTGGCCCCGTGGCATTGGGACAGCAAGGCCGCATCGGTCCTTTCACAGCGGCGCAGATGAATGACGGCCGCACCGCCTATGGCGCCAATTGCGCCATGTGCCACCAGGCCAATATGAGCGGCGGCAATGATGCGTTGCCGCTGGCCGGCAAGGCCTTTATGGGCGCCTGGAGCAAGCGCACCACCGCCGATCTCTATAACAAGATACATACTTCCATGCCGCTGGGCCGCGGCGGCAGCCTGAGCGAAAAGCAGTATACCGACATTACCGCCTATATCCTGCACGGCAACGGCGCCAATCCCGGCAGCGCTGTTCTCACGCCCACCACTGCTGTCAATATCGCCAGCTTCGCCACCGGCCTTGTGCCGCCGGACGTGGCGCGGGGCGCTGCGGGCCGCGCCCCTGTCGCCACCGTGGCACCGATCAAGCTTGGCCAGATTCTGGCAGGCAATATTGAGAATTTTGAGCCCGTAACGGATGCGATGCTGCGCAGCCCGCCGGAAAGCGACTGGCTGATGTTCCGCCGCAATTACCAGGGTTGGAGCGACACGCCGCTCAAGCAGATCGACACGGCGAACGTGTCGAACCTGCAGCTGAAATGGACCTGGATGCTGCCCGAAGGCGGCACCACCGAAATCACGCCCATTGTTCACAATGGCGTCATGTATATCTCGGGCAGCAGCAACACCGTCCAGGCGCTGAACGCCAAGACCGGAGAGATGCTCTGGGAAAACCGTCTGGGCCCGGCTGTGACCCATCACGGTCCCGGCGACTCCACGGTGGAGACGCGCAGCCTGGCGCTGTATGGCAACAACGTCTATGTCGCCACGCCCCAGGCGGTGATCTACGCGCTGGATGCGCGCACCGGCAAGACGGTGTGGAAGACCAATCAGGTCGACAATCCGGCGGTGAAGGGCAACAACACCGGCGGCGTGATGGCCATCAAGGGCAAGATCCTTACCGGGCTCAATCATTGCGGCAGCGCCGGTGGCCCCGATCATTGCCAGGTCACGGCGTTGGACGCCCAGACCGGCAAGGTGGTGTGGCGCTTCCTGACCACGGCGCTGAAAGGCCAGCCCAGCGGTGACAGTTGGGGCAAGCTTTCCGACAATGAACGCCAGGGCGCCGATACCTGGATCGCCGGCACTTACGATCCCGAATTGAACACGACTTATTGGGGCACGGCCCAGGCCAAGCCGTGGCGGCGCGACCTGCGCGGCTCCGGCGCGGGCGCCACCGATTATGCCAACTCGACGGTTGCGCTGGATCCGGACACCGGCAAGCTGAAATGGTGGTTCAACCATGCGCCGGGTGAATCGCTCGACCTGGACGAAGTGTTCGAGCGCGTGCTGATCGATCATGGCGACCAGAAGACGCTGATGACCATCGGCAAGGCCGGCATCCTGTGGAAGCTGGACCGCGTCACCGGCAAGTTCATCGCCGCCAAGGAGACTGTGTTTCAGAACGTCTTCACCAGCATCGACAAGAACGGCAAACCGACCTACCGCAAGGACATTATCGACCAGAAGGTGGATCAGTGGCTGTCATCCTGCCCCGGCCCGGAAGGCGGCCATGACTGGCAAGCCACCAGCTACAACAAAGCCAACGACATCATCATTCTGCCGCTGTCGCAAAGCTGCGTGATGATGCTGGGCAACGGCAGCCAGGCTTACTTCGAAATGCCCGGCAGTGACGGCAACATGGGCCGGCTGTCGGCCTATCGCACCGCCGATATGAAGCCGCTCTGGTCGTTCCAGCAGCGTGCCCCGTTCCTGACCGCCGTGCTGTCCACCGCGGGCGGCGTTGCCTTTGTCGGCGACTTTGACCGCGTGTTCCGCGCGGTGGATGTCAAGACCGGCAAGACCCTGTGGACCTCACGCCTGGGAACCACGGTGAAGGGCTATCCGGTCAGCTACAGCGTTGACGGCAAGCAGTATATCGCCGTGACCACGGGCCTTGGCGGCGGCAGCCCGGAAGCGAAGCCCTCCACCATGCTGACCGAAGTGCATCGCCCGCTCTACGGCCAGGCGGTCTATGTCTTCGCTCTGCCGGACGCGCCGAAATAGATGGCGGCGCGCCCGCATCGGGAGTTTGAGCCGGACGTTGTGATCGTGGGATCGGGCGCCGGCGGCGGCATGGCCGCTTATGTCCTGACGCGTGCCGGCATCAAGACGCTCGTTCTGGAAGCAGGGCGCGATTACGACCCGGTTTCCGACAGCGCCATGCTGAAATGGAACCATGAAGCGCCGCT
Organism: Micropepsales bacterium; assembly: GCA_038317805.1. Taxonomy (GTDB): domain Bacteria; phylum Pseudomonadota; class Alphaproteobacteria; order Micropepsales; family Micropepsaceae; genus Rhizomicrobium. The sequence goes on along the minus strand of JBBQBL010000047.1, from coordinate 3,091 downwards.
GCGCGCCGCGCCGACGCCAGAAAAGGATTTCGGCTATTACGACGCCACCGTAAATGGCGGCTGGAGCGTACCGGGCGAACCCTATACCAGCGCGCCCGGCTCGACCTTCCGCTGGTGGCGTTCGCGCATGCTGGGCGGGCGCACCAATCATTGGGGCCGCCATTCGCCGCGCTTTGGTCCTTATGACTTCAAACCTTTCAGCCGGGACGGGCTTGGCATGGACTGGCCGATCTCCTATGCCGAGGTTGCGCCCTGGTATGACCGCACCGAAAAACTGATCGGTGTGATCGGCACCAATATGGGGCTGGAGAACCATCCCGATTCCTCGCCCGGCGTGCTGCTGCCCTCGCCCAAGCCCCGCGCCACCGAACTGATGATCCAGGCAGCCGCCAACGACCTGGGCATTCCCTGCGTGCCGTCCCGCTATGCCGTGCTGTCGCGAGCGATCGATCACCCGCATGCGCCGCGCGAAGCCTGTTTCAATGCCAGCCCTTGCGGCCGCGGCTGCGGTATCGGCGCGGCATTCCAGACCACGACCTCGCTGCTGCCCATGGCGATGGGGACAGGCAAGCTGCGCATCACCACCAACGCCACTGTCAGCCGGGTTCTGACCGACGAACGGGGCAGGGCAAAGGGCGTCGAATATTTCGACAAGGACGGAAAATCACATTTTGTGAAAGCCCGTGTGGTGGTTCTGGCGGCGAGCGCCTGCGACACAGCCAAGATACTGCTCAATTCCAAAGATGGCGGGCTGGCAAATTCCAGCGGCGAGGTGGGCAAGAATTTGCTCGACACCACCGGCACCAATGTCGCCGGCCATATTCCCGCGCTGGAGGGGCGGCCGCGTTACAATGAAGACGGCATGGATGTGGCGCATCTCTACATTCCGTTCTGGCTCTACAAGGAACAAGCAGCCGGCAAACTCGATTTCCCGCGCGGCTATCACTACGAGATCGGCGGCCGTTTCGGCATGCCCGGCGCTGGACTGCCATTGGGCGGGATGGAAGACGGCTATGGCCTGTCGCTGAAAGAAGACGCGCGGCGCTATTACGGCGCCCAGCTCTCCTACACCGTGCGCGGCGAGATGATCCCCAACAAGGACAGCTACTGCGAGCTAGACCCGGTGGTGAAGGACAAGTACGGCATGCCCGTGCTGCGCTTCCACTGGAAATGGTCGCAGCACGAAATTCGCCAGATCGCCCACGGCATCAAGACTGCGAAAGAGATGATCCACCGGCTGGGCGGCACCGTCACGACGCCCGACCTGCCGCCGGAGAAAGCCATTGCCGATGGCGGCTTCATCATCCATGAGCTTGGCACCACACGCATGGGCGACAAGGCCTCCAATTCGGTCACCGACAGTTTCGGCAAAAGCTGGGACATCGAAAATCTGGTGATCACGGACGGCAGTGTGTTCACCTCGAACGCGCACAAGAACCCGACCTTGACCATTCTGGCGCTGGCGATGCGCAGCAGCGCCCATCTGGCGCAGCGGATGAAGAAGGGGGAAATATGAGCGAGATTTCCCGCCGCGTGACCCTGGCTTGGTTCGCCGCCGCCTCCACCGGTCCGCTGGTGCTGGAAGGCTGCGCCGCGCCCGCACCCATGCCGCCGGCACCGCCGCCGCCCGCCACGCCCGCTTCGCTTTGGAAAGAGCTGACGCCGGCGCCGGTCACCGTGCCCGGCTATGGCTATGATCCCGATCTCAACAAGCCGGTCATTCCCTGGCCGCTGACACTGGAGCCGCAGCAGCGCGAAACCTTGCGCATCGCCGCCGACCTTATGCTGCCGGCCGATGCCCATTCGCCGTCCGGCGCGGCGCTGCACCTAGATGCCTTCCTGGATGAATGGGTCAGCGCGCCTTATCCACTGCAACAGGCCGACCGGCGCCTGATCCTGTCAGGCCTGGCCTGGATGGATGCCGAGAGCAACCAGCGTTTCCATGTGAACTTCGCCCAGGCCAGCGATGCCCAAAGGCGCGAAATCTTCGATCTGGTCGCGTTCCGGGCCAGGGTGACGCCGGACTACCGGCGTCCGGCGCAATTCTTCGTCCGCCTGCGTGCCCTGATGCTGGGTGGGTTCTATTCCCAGCCCGAAGGCATCGCCGACATCGGCTACAAGGGCAACAATCCGGTGCCCGGCATGTATCCGGGACCGACGCCGGAAGCGCTGGCGCATCTCAACGCTGCGCTGACCAAGCTGGGGCTGAAGCCCGTCAAGATTTAAGGCGGCGAATCCAGATATTGCGGAACGAGACATGGCTGTCGGGATTGCCATGATCCTGCAGCGCCAGCGGCAGTTCGGCGGCGTGCGGCGTATAGCTCGCCACCTTGCCATGCACCGTGGCCCCGATCAGCACCGTGTTGTCCTGTACCAGAACGCCGTTCAGCATCACCGTCATGCGCGCCGGCTCGGTCACCGTGTTGCCGGAAAAACGCGGCGCATGGAACACGATGTCATAGCACTGCCAAACGCCCTGCGGCCGTCCGGCATTCACCAGCGGCGGGCTCTGGGTATAGATCGCGCCCACCATGCCGTCGGGATAGGTCTGGTTGTTGGTGGTGTCCAGGATCTGCACTTCATACAGGTCCATGGGGAAGACGCCGCTGTTGCCGTGATACTGCGGATTGAGCGGCGGGTTGGGCTGGGCCGGTTCACGGAATTCGACATGGATCTGGGAGTCGCCATAGGACTGTTTGGTCTTGAGGAAGTTGTAGACCCGCGCCCCGGTGGTCACGACGCCGTCCTTCAAGGTCCATTCCTCGAAATGATCGCCCGTCCATTTGGACAGGTCCTTGCCGTCGAACAGCACGTCGGCGTCGCCGGGGACGGCGGTGGAGCAGGCGGTACCGGTCTCCACCTTGGGCGGCTGGGGGCGGCGGATGTCATCGGCCCGCCACTGGGAATTGGGCATCTGGGGACCGGCCAGGGTCAGCGCGGCCAACTTGGGGTCGGTTAGCCACTTCGCCCAGTCCGGATGCTGGGCCATGATCTGCTTCAGCTCGATCTGGTCCACGCCCCCCGTCTGGCTGATGGCGGGCAGGGCCAGCCCGCAAGCGGCGGCAACGCCCAAGATGATGCGAGATGTGTT
>JBBQBL010000046.1:0-13635 GCA_038317805.1 Micropepsales bacterium | reverse complement strand
GTCCATTGGACCTGCTCACCCGCTTCGCGGGTCGCTCCTCACCCTGTGTTGTCAGGCAGTTCCTCGATGAAATGGTTCATCTGCTGCGAGGGGTTTTCCCCGCAATCGCAATTGATCAGCTTGGCGGGCACACCCACCGCGGTGCAGTGGGCGGGAACCGCTTTCAGCACGACCGAGCCGGCGCCGATGCGGCTGTATTCGCCCACCTCGATATTGCCCAGGATCTTGGCGCCCAGCGACAACAGCACGCCGCGGCGAATCTTGGGATGGCGATCTCCACTTTCCTTGCCGGTACCGCCCAGGGTCACGTCCTGCATGATGGAGACATCGTCCTCCACCACGGCGGTTTCGCCGATCACGATGCCGGTGGCATGGTCGAACATGATGCCGCGGCCGATCCTGGCCGCCGGATGCACGTCCACCGCGAACAGCTGGGAGATGCGACTCTGCAGGAACAGCGCCATCGCCTTGCGGCCCTGGCCCCACAGCCAGTGGGCGACGCGGTAACTCTCCAGCGCATGGAAGCCTTTGTAGAACAGGAAGGCATCGACATAGGAATGGCAGGCCGGATCGCGCTCGAACACCGCCGACAGGTCGGCACGCAGCGCCTGTCCGAAACCGTCTTCGCTCGCCGCATGGTCGAACATTTCGCGGATGGCCAGAGGCGAGAGATCCTCGCCGCCCAGCTTGCGCGCCAGGTGATAGGACAGCGCCTGCTCCAGCCGGTCATGCTGCAGGATGGTGGCATGGACAAAGCCCGCCAGCGTGGGTTCGCGTCCGGCCATGGCTTCGGCCTGCTGGCGCAGGGCCGTCCAGATCGGATCGACGGAAGATACTTTTTCGCGCGGGTTCTGCATGCTGTGTCCTTAAGGGCCGTGCTTTTACCACGAAACTTTGTACAATTTCAAAACGCCCAAAACCCGGCTTTTCTCCGGGGCAATCGTTAAGATGGGCAGGCTTTCTCCGCTTTTTAAGGTCCTCATGTCCAAACCACCCCTGTTCAATCACCCCGCCCCGGCGGCCATCGACCTGCTGCTCACCCGCCGTTCCGGCTCGGCCAAGGCGATGCAAGAGCCAGGCCCGGACGAACACCAGCTCGCGCAGATCCTGCAGGCCGGCGCGCGGGCGCCCGATCACGGCAAGCTGTTTCCCTGGCGCTTCATCCTGTTCGAGGGCAAGGGCCGTGAACGCGCCGGCGACATCTTCGCGGAGGTGCTGGAAGCCGAAGGCGAACGCGCCAAGCAGGTGGAAGAAGAGCGTGGGCGTTTCCTGCGCGCGCCCGTGGTGATCGGGGTGATTTCCGCGGCGCGGGAGTCGCACAAAATTCCGGTATGGGAACAGGAGTTGTCGGCGGGCGCGGTGTGCCAGAACATCCTGATCGCGGCCACCGCGCTGGGCTTTGTCGGCAACTGGCTGACCGAATGGTACGCCTTTCATCCGGTGGTGAAGGAGCGGCTGGGTCTGAAACCCGGCGAGCGGGTCGCCGGCTTCATTTACATCGGCACTGCCAAGGATGAGCTCGAGGAGCGTCCGCGTCCCGACATGGACAAGATTGTCACGACTTTCTAGGCCGCGATCAGGAAGCCATAGGCGAAAACGGCGGCGGCAACCGCCGCGGCGGACAGGACAACAGGCCAGGAATCCATGGAACCCTCCGAACAGGGTCCTGAGATGGCCTGTTTGGGTGCCGGTTCAACCTGCGCGGGACGCAGGGCCGGTCAGCGGATACCGATCAGCTTGTGGGTCTGAAGACTGAGACGCCATTGTGGATGTTCCAGGCAATACTGCGTCGCCGCTTCGGTATTGGCGGCGCGGTCGGCATTGTCCATCGGCTGGAGGAAGAAATTCTGAAAATCCTGGCCCGCGAAGCGTTCCGGCGGCGCACCGTCCTGCGGATAGATCAGTTTCAGCTCGTTGCCGCGCATCAGCTTCTGCTCGGCATCGGCCTTGGGGCTGACACAGATCCAGTCGATGCCGGACGGCGGCAATAACGTGCCGTTGGTTTCGATGCCGATCTCGAAGCCTTTTTCGTGCAGCGCGTCGATCGCCTCGCGGTCCAGCTGCAGCAGGGGTTCGCCGCCGGTGCAGACGACGTAAGGTTTGCCCTTGGCCGAAGTGGGCCATTGCGCAAACACCGCCCGCGCCAGCGCGGCAGCGTCCGCGAACTTGCCGCCACCCGGACCATCGGTGCCGACAAAATCGGTGTCGCAAAAGCGGCATACCGCTTCCGCGCGATCCTTTTCCACGCCGCTCCACAGATTGCAGCCGGCAAAGCGCAGGAACACGGCAGCACGGCCGGTATGGGCGCCCTCGCCCTGCAGGGTGTAATAGATTTCCTTCACCGAATAGGTCATGCGGCGCGGTACTTCTTGTATCCACTGGCGCGCAATTCGCAGGATGGGCACTTGCCGCAGCCATGACCCCAGTCATGCGGGGTGGGATCGCCTTCATAGCAGGTGACCGTTTCGGCCACGATCAGGTCCACCAGCTTTGCCCCGCCCAGCTCTTGTGCCAGTTGCCAGGTCGCGGCCTTGTCGATCCACATCAGGGGCGTGTGGACTTTGACATCGCGCGCCAGGCCCAAGCTGAGCGCCCGTGCCGTGGCCTGCACGGTTTCACCGCGGCAGTCGGGATAGCCGGAAAAATCGGTTTCGCACATGCCGCCGACCAGATCGAAAATGCCGCGCCGATAGCCCAACGCCGCGGCAGCCGTCAGAAACATCACATTGCGCCCGGGCACGAAGGTGGTGGGCAAGCCGTTTTCGCCCATTTCGATTGTCATGGCATCCGTCAGGGCGCTGCCCCCGATCGCCTTCAGCGTATCCAGAGGCAAGAGATGATCGGCGCCCAGCCTGGCGGCCCATTGCGGAAAAGCGGCGCGCAACTTTTCCAGAATGACAGGCCGCGCCTTCAGTTCGACGGCGTGACGCTGGCCATAGTCGAAGCCCACCGTCTCCACCCGGTCAAAGCGCGCCAGCGCCCAGGCCAGACACACGGTGGAATCCTGGCCGCCGGAAAACAGCACCAATGCAGAAGAGCTCATGGCGGGGGTTTAGCGCGTCAGGCGCCCACCGCGAAACAAATAAATCAGGCGACCTTGGCGACCCGCGAACCCACGCGGCTGGCGGGCAGCTGGATGGTCACGGTGGTGCCCTCGCCCACCGCGCTGGCAAGGCTTAGCGCGCCGCCATGCAGTTCGGCCAGCGCCTTGGAGATGGAAAGTCCCAGGCCGGCGCCTTCGAAGCGCCGCGCCAGGCTGCCGTCCAGCTGGCGGAACGGCTCCAGCGCCGCGGCAATGGTTTCCTCAGCCATGCCGATACCGGTGTCCTGCACCAGCAGGTGCACGCTGCCATCCGGCTGCATGCGGGCAATCAAACGCACCTCGCCATTTTCCGGCGTGAACTTCAGCGCATTGGCAAGCAGATTGCCCAGCGCCTGGGACAGGCGGCGCGGATCGACATGCAGGATCGGCATGTCGGACGGCACGTCCAGCTGGATGGGGCGCTCGTCATGGGCGATGCCGCGCGCCAGGACAATGGCGGCATCCGCCACATCCTGCACGCTTTCGGGCCGCGCATCGATGGTGAGAAGCCCGCCTTCCAGGCGCGACACATCCAGCACATCGTTGATCACCGACAGAAGCCGCGTACCGCTCTTGTGAATGTCGCCGGCATAGTCGCGATAGCCTTCATGTCCCACCGGGCCCAGAAGCTCGTCGCGAATGATCTCGGAAAAACCCAGCACGGCGTTCAACGGAGTCTTGAGTTCATGGCTCATGGCGGCCAGGAAGGCGGCCTTCATCTTGTTGGCAATCTCGGCCTGGCGCAGCGCCACGCGCAAGGCTCGCTCCTGCTCGAATTTCTCGGTGACGTCATCGACCGTGCCTTCATAGCAAAGGATTTCGCCCGACCAGTCGCGTACGGCGCGGGCATTTTCCGAAATCCAGATGCGGCGCCCCGAGCGGTGATAGATTTCCGACACGAAATTGGTCACCAGGTCATGGGCCTGCATCAGGGCGCGGAATTCGTCGCGCCGCCGCTGGTCCACATACAGCTGGGCGCTGATGTCGGTCAGGCCGGTGATCAGGGCTTCGGGAGTGGTGTAGCCATAGATATCCGCCAGCGCCTGGTTGACCGCCAGGTAATGGCCTTCGGCGGTGGTGCGGAAAATTCCTTCCACCGCATGATCAAAGAAGGCGCGGTAACTGGCTTCGCCGGCAGTGATGCGCTTGCGCGTATCTGCCGCCACACGCTGCAGCAACGAAAGCGCAAAGCTCAACGCCGCCACGATCACCAGGCCCGCGACATACTGGGGTCCCAGTTTGGCGGAAAAACCCAGGCCGACCACAAGGCCGGAAACGAAGACGGCAAGCGCCATCGCAAAGCCGGGCGAGCGGCTGCGGTCCCCATGTTCCATAGGATCGATAAAGGGCGGCATTGTGAAATCGGGGCGTGGTTTTGCCCCCCCGTGATACAGAGAATATATGAATGTCCAATTGAGGTTAGGTCGGCCGCCGCGGCCTGCGGCCAGAGGCTTTCTTCAGACACTGTCAACCTTGGTGGAAATGCCGTTAAATTCGCGGGACTTTGGGGCTTTACGAAGCCCCAAATGCACAGCAAACGCGCATTCTGCCCGGGAGATTGTTCCGTAGCGGACTTTGTGTTTGATTGCGCGCTCACCAAAATATTTTTCAACAAACAAAAAATGGCCCTGTTCGCGACCATCCATCCCCTTTTCGTGCTTTCCGGATTCGGCGTCGGATTCCTGGTGGGAATGACCGGCGTGGGCGGCGGCTCCCTGATGACACCGCTGCTGATCCTGCTGTTTCACGTTAATCCCGTCACGGCGGTGGGTACCGACCTGATCTATGCCAGTGTCACCAAGACCGGCGGCAGCTTCGTTCACGGTTTCAACAAGACCATCGACTGGCGCATCGTGCGGCGGCTGGCCTCGGGAAGCCTGCCCGCAGCGCTTCTCACTTTGGGCATGCTATACCTGCTGGATGTGGACCAGGCTGCGTACAGCGCGCTGGTTACCAAGGTCCTGGGTGTCGCGCTGCTCCTGACCGCCGGAGCGCTGCTGTTCCGCCGCCGCTTGCTGGCGAGCTATTCACAGCGTGTGGGCGTTCTTACCGAGAGCCAGACCCGCACTTTCACCATCTTGACCGGCGTGATGCTGGGCGTGCTGGTGACGATTTCCTCAGTGGGCGCCGGCGCGCTTGGGGTCACCGCCCTGCTGCTGCTCTATCCCGAACTGCCAGTCGTCAAGATTGCCGGCTCCGATATCGCTCATGCGGTGCCGCTGACCCTGGTGGCGGGCATGGGGCACCTGGCGACTGGCGGCATAGACTCAGGTGTTCTGGTTTCACTGCTGTGCGGTTCGCTGCCCGGCATCATGCTGGCCAGCATGTTTGCGCCGCGCCTGCCCGACCGGGTGCTGCGCATTTTGCTGGCCGTAACCCTTACCGTCGTCGCCATCCGGCTTCTCAGTGCCTGATCGCAGCGGTCTTCCTCCACGCGCCTGGCAGCGGATGCTGAGCGGCCGGCGCCTGGACCTGCTGGAGCCCAGCCCCCTGGACATCGAGATAGGCGACATCGCCCATGGCCTGGCGCGGGTCGCTCGCTGGAACGGCCAGACCAAGGGGGCGCATGCCTTCTCGGTGGCCCAGCATAGCGTGCTGGTGGAACGGCTGGTGGTGGAGCTGTCGCCGCGCCTGTCGCGGGAGGCCCGGCTGATGGCCCTGTTGCACGACAGCCCGGAGTATGTTGTCGGCGATCTCATCAGCCCCTTCAAGGCGGCGGTCGGCATCAATTACAAGGCGTTGGAGGAAAGACTTCAGGCGGCAATTCATCTGCGGTTCGGCCTGCCGGCCCAAGTCCCGGCAACTCTCAAAACCCTGTTCAAGCGGGCCGACCATCTGTCGGCCTATTACGAGGCCACCCAGCTGGCCGGGTTCCAGGAGCCGGAAGCCCGCCGCCTGTTCGGCGCCCCGCCCAAGGCCCTTAAAACGCCCCGGCTGGCCCCCCTGAGCACGGCGGACGCCCAGGAGCTGTTCCTGGGGAGATTCCAGCGGCTTTATGCTCATTAGCTGTTAAAAGGGCCCCCATGCCCCGCCTGCTGGTCGCCCCCCTCTCGAGCCTGCCTGACGCCCTCGCCGCCCATGCGCCCTCGCACCTGGTCAGCCTGCTGTCGCCCGAGCACATGATCGACACCCCAGCGGGTTTTCCCGCCGCCATGCATTTGCGCCTTGGCGTCAACGACATCATCGATCCCACCGCCGGCACTGCGCCGCCCGCACGCAGGCACATCGATGAGCTGCTCGCATTTTCGCGCGGCTGGGACACCAGCCAGCCGCTGCTGATTCACTGCTGGGCGGGAATCTCGCGCTCCATGGCATCGGCTTTCACCATCCTGTGCGACCGGCTGGGGCCGGACCGCGAAATCGAGATCGCCCGCGCCATGCGCCAGCGCGCGCCGCATGCCCAGCCCAACCGCCTGCTGGTGCAACATGCCGACGATGCGCTGGGACGCAAAGGCAAGATGATCGCGGCACTGAACAGCATGGGCCCGCCACTGGTCGTGGAAGAAGGCATCACCACGACCTTCCCGCTGGTGGGCCTATGAGCAAAGGGTCGGTTTCCATCGGCCTGTCGGCCGCCATCGTCGCGGTGGAAGGCGAAAGCCCGTCCGTGCTGGTGGTGGCGCATGAGGGTGTCGCCGACGCATTGCCGTTCGGCCCCTTCGATCCGGCACAGCAACGCACTCTGGAATCAGGCCTGCGCAAATGGGTGGGCGAACAGACCCGCTTCGACCTGGGCTATACCGAGCAGCTCTATACCTTTGGCGACAAGGGCCGTCATGAATCCGCCGCCGGCACACGCGTGGTGTCGGTGGGCTATCTGGCGCTGACCCGCCAGGGCAAGGAAGCGCCGGAAACCGAATGGCGCGGCTGGTATCACTATTTCCCCTGGGAAGACTGGCGCGACTCCAAGCCGGCCATGATCGACAGCACCATTCTTCCGGCGCTGAAGAAATTCGTGAAAGACGCGCCCAATGCCGAGACCGCCGAACTGCGCCGCGAGCGGGTGAATGTCTGCTTCGGCGAAGGCTGGGACGAAGAACGCGTGCTGGAACGCTACGAGCTTCTGTATGAAGCCGGGCTGGTGGAGGAATTCTGGCGCGACAGCGGTAAGGCCAACAAGGGCCCCAGCCTCGGAACGTCCATGCTTTTCGACCATCGCCGCATCCTGGCCACCGCCATTGCGCGGCTGCGCGGCAAGCTGAAATACCGTCCGGTGGTGTTCGAGCTGATGGCGCCCACCTTCACCCTGCTGGAACTGCAGCGAGCGGTGGAAGCGCTTGCTGGGCTTCGCCTGCACAAGCAGAATTTCCGCCGCCTGGTGGCCGAACAGGGCCTGGTGGAAGGCACCGGCAAGTTCAATGCGCCCGTGCGCGGGCGGCCGGCCGAACTGTTCCGTTTCCGCCGGGTGGTGCTGCGCGAGCGCCCCGCGCCCGGCGTTCGACTGGGTGTGCGGCGCAGCAAATCGTCATAGGAGCGTTCGCGAGAGCGAGAGCGACCACATAAAAGTGCAACATATGCGTGGTTGTGACGTTTCCGACTCTTGACCCCTTAATGCTCGTGTGTAGCATAAAGTCCGAACCGGCTCCTTGAAGGCCGGGTTTTTTGCACCACATATATACTCGAAATGAGTATTATGCGGTCGGAGGACAGAATGGGACTGGAACTGGCCTATAGCGACGACGTGGCACGCGCCACCGAAGCTCTCTACGCCAAGGTCTCGGGCGTGATCCCGAAGATCGAATGGCCCGCCTATGCTCCCGTGATCGCCGAGATCAACCGGCTGAAGCGGCAGAAAGACGCCGTCATCCTGGCGCACAATTACATGACGCCGGAAATCTTCCACTGCGTGGGCGATTTCGTGGGCGACTCTTTGGCCCTCGCCCGCGAGGCGGCGCGCACCGATGCCAAGATCATCGTCCAAGCCGGCGTCCACTTCATGGCCGAGACGTCCAAGATCCTGTCGCCGGAAAAGACCGTGCTGATCCCCAGCATGGAGGCCGGCTGCTCCCTCGCCGCCTCGATCACCGGCGCGGACGTGCGCCTGCTCAAGCAGAAATATCCCGGCCTGCCGGTGGTGACCTATGTGAACACCTCCGCCGACGTGAAGGCGGAAAGCGATATCTGCTGCACCTCCGGCAATGCCGTGAAGGTGGTGGAAGCCATCGCACGCGAGTTCGGCGTCGATACCGTCATCATGATCCCGGACAAGTATCTGGCCCGCAATGTCGCGGCCCAGACCGGCGTGAAAGTCATCACCTGGGAAGGCGCCTGCGAAGTGCATGAGCGCTTCACGGCGCAGGAAATCCGCGACTATCGCACCGCCCATCCCGGCATCGTGGTGCTGGCCCATCCCGAATGCCCGCCCGAAGTGGTGGCCGAGGCCGATTTCGCCGGCTCGACCGCCGCCATGATCAACTATGTCGGCGCCCACAAGCCCCGGCGCGTGGTGATGGTGACCGAATGCTCGATGAGCGACAATGTCGCGGTGGAGTATCCGCAGGTCGAATTCGTGCGGCCCTGCAACCTGTGCCCGCACATGAAGCGCATCACCCTGAACGGCATCCTGCACAGCTTGCAGACCATGACCTTTGAGGTGACCGTGCCGGCCGAGATCGCGGCGCGGGCGAAAGCCCCGATCGACCGCATGCTGGCGGTGAAGCTCTGACATGACCCGCATCGACAACATCGTCGAGACCGATGGCGCGCTCATTTTGGGCGCCGGCATCGCCGGGCTGTTCACCGCCCTGAAGCTGTCGCCCATGCCCAGCATCGTGCTGGCGGGCACCCGCCCCGGCCTGTCCGGCTCCAGCGCCTGGGCGCAGGGCGGCATCGCCGCCTCGGTGGGCGAAGGCGATAGCTGGCAGTCTCACGCCCACGACACGATGGTGGCGGGCGCGGGTCTTTGCGATCCGCATATCGTGGACCTGGTGGCGCAGGAAGCCCCTGCCCGCATCGAGGACCTGGTGGGCTTCGGCGCGCCGTTCGACCGCAACGGTGACGGCAGCCTGGCGGTCGGCCGCGAGGCTGCCCATTCGATGCCCCGCATCGTGCATGTGAAGGGCGACGGCGCCGGCGCGGCAATCTCCGCCACCCTGGCCGCGCGCGCCAATGAAGCGAACAACATCACGCTGCTGGAAGGCTTCCATGCCGTAGAACTGGCGATGGAGAATGGCCGCGTCACCGGCATCTTCGCCCGCTCGGGCATCGGTTCGGGCGCAAGGTTGATCCTGTTCCGCGCCCGCGCCGTGATCCTGGCGACCGGCGGGCTGGGCGCGCTGTATGCCGTCACCACCAATCCGCTGGAATCGCGCGGCGAAGGCCTGGGCATGGCGGCGCGCGCCGGCGCGCTGATTTCCGATCCCGAATTCGTGCAATTCCATCCCACCGCCATTGCGGTGGGCCGCGATCCGGCGCCGCTGGCGACAGAAGCGCTGCGCGGCGAAGGCGCGGTGCTGGTCAATGATCGCGGCGAACGCTTCATGACCGCGATCCACAACGATGCCGAGCTGGCGCCCCGCGACATCGTGGCCCGCGCCATCCATCGCCAGATCACATCGGGTTCCAAAGTCTATCTGGATTGCCGGCAGGCGATCGGCGCCGACTTCCCGCGTCACTTTCCCACCGTGTATGCCGCCTGCATGTCGGCGGGGATCGATCCGGTCACCGCAATGATCCCGGTGGCGCCGGCGGCGCATTACCACATGGGCGGCATCGCCTCGGACGAAAATGGCCGCTCCTCCCTGCCCGGTCTGTGGGTGGTGGGCGAATGCGCCGCCACCGGCCTGCACGGCGCCAACCGCCTGGCGTCAAATTCCTTGCTGGAAGGCCTAGTGTTCGGCGCCCGCGTTGCCGACGATGTGCGTGGGCAGCTCGCCGCCGGCGCGCTTCGCGGCGCCCCACCCGCGCCGCAGCGCTTTGCCTCCCCCGCCCCGCCGCATGTGCTGCGCAACGCGATGACCAGCGGCGTCGGCGTGGAACGCGATGTCACCGGCATGCGCGCCGCGCTGGATGTCATCACCCGGCTGGAAACCACCAGCAGCGAACCGGCCCTGCTCAACATGACGGCGGCGGCCAAGCTGGTGACGGCGGCGGCGCTGGTGCGCCAGGAGTCGCGCGGCGGCCATTGGCGCAGCGATTTCCCGCTCGTCTCCAAAACCGCCACCCGCACCTTCATGACCCTGGCGGACGCGGACAGGATCGCCGCCGGTGGCGCGGCCGCGCCCGCCACCCGCGCCCGCAAATGACCTTGTCATTGGACTTCACGCGGCCGCCTTCGGCGCTGCTGTTCGAGCCTGTGGTTCGCGCCGCGCTGGAAGAGGATCTGGGCCGCGCCGGCGACATCACCAGCCAGCTCACGATTCCGGCCGACAAACAGGCCACCGCGAAATTTGTCGCCCGCAAGCCGGGACGCATCGCCGGCCTGATCTGTGCCGAGGCGGCGTTTCGTCTGGTGGACCCGTCTGTAAAGTTTGAGGTGTCGCTGCCCGATGGCTCGGACGCCGCGGCTGGTGCAGTGCTGGCAACCGTTTCCGGTCCCGCCCGCAGCATCCTGACCGCCGAACGGGTGGCGCTGAATTTCCTGGGGCCCTTGTCGGGCACCGCCACCGCAACGGCAGCGCTGGTGAAGGCGGTCGAAGGCACAAACGCGCGCATCGTATGCACCCGCAAGACCCTGCCCGGCCTGCGCGCCTTGCAGAAATATGCCGTGCGCTGCGGCGGCGGCTTCAATCACCGCTTCGGGCTGGATGACGCCGCCATGGTCAAGGACAACCATGTTCAGGCCGCCGGTGGCATCGGCCCCGCCATACGCTCATTGCGCGAAGGCCTGGGCCATATGGTGCGGATCGAGGTGGAAGTGGACCGGCTGGAGCAGCTGGAAGAAGCCCTGAGCCTCGGCGTCGACCGCATCCTGCTGGATAATATGTCTCCGGACGACTTGCGCCGCGCCGTGGCGCTGTCCAAAGGCAAGGCCGTGCTGGAAGCATCGGGCAACGTCACGCTTGCGACGGTGCGCGCCATTGCCGAGACCGGCGTGGATTACATCAGCTCAGGCGCGATCACGCATTCCGCGCCGAACCTGGATATCGGTCTGGACTTTTAAGTTGGGTCGCTCCGGCTCTCGCCGACGCTCCTAGCTGTCGCGGGTGCGTGGCGCGTTGCGATAGAAGACGTGGTTCCCGATCTGGGTCGTCTTGTCCATCGTGTCGGCCCAATCGGGCGAGACAGACGCGGCATGGAAGTTCAGGGCGCCGCCGGTGGCGTTCCGCAGCGGCACCTGGCCGGTGAGGATCGATGCCGCCAGGGCTTCGGCCTGGCGCCAGGCGCCGGGCTGCTTGGCGCGCTTCATGTCGCCGTTGCAGGTAAACGAAAACTGGCAGCCCGAGCGGTTGGAACCTTCATAGACCACGGCGCAGATCGAATGGCCGTAATCGCCATGGTTCATGCGGTGGAACACCACCTCGGCAATGGCCTTCTGGCCGCCGGCGCCTTCGCCGCGGGCTTCGTAATACAGCACTTCCGCGAGACATTTGTGCTCGGCCAGAAGCTGGGTCATCACCGTGTCGGCGACAGGCTTGGGCGCTTCGGCCACAGCGACAACGGGCTTCAGCGCCACAGCTTTATCCGTGGACGGATGATAGGTCATGGAGGCGCCGATTGCGGCGCTGGCGGTGGCGAGAATGATCGCCATCGCGGCCACAAGCACGCGGTCGGAACGCGAAATCGCGTCATGGGTTTTCTTGGACATAAGGATTGGTACTCTTTTCGGCTCGTTGATATCGCTTGGTCTTGCGGCTTGGTCTATTTCGCTCTTGCTCGTATCGCGCCCCTTCGGCGTTCAATGTGCAGTGGCTATTTCAATCAGGCTGTTTCGATTGCGCGTAATCCTCAAAAGTTCCGAATGGTTCCCAGCACCTGTGGGCGGCTTGTGCCCCCCAAAAAACGAATCGTCAAACAAAAAATTTCATTAACGTGACAGACCGTCATAAACGGCCGAAAAACACAGGGTTTTCCTGTGCTGTCCGTATACGGATCAAACGTCGCTGCGACTCTTTTTCAAGGCCGCCTGCGCCGCCGCGAGACGCGCAATTGGAACCCGGAATGGTGAACAGGACACATAATCCAATCCTGAGTCGTGACAGAAGCGGATGGAATCGGGGTCGCCGCCATGCTCTCCGCAGATACCAAGCTTGAGTTTTTCGCGGGTCTTGCGCCCCCTTTCCGCCGCAATCTGGATCAGTTCACCGACGCCATCGACATCCAGTGAAACAAATGGATCGCGCGCGATCACACCCTTGGTCAGATAATCGCTGAGGAACATGCCGGCATCGTCGCGCGAAACGCCCAGTGTTGTCTGCGTCAGATCGTTGGTGCCGAAGGAGAAGAACTGCGCGGTCTGCGCAATCTCACCCGCCTTCAATGCGGCGCGCGGCAGTTCGATCATCGTTCCGATCAGGTAATTGGGTACTTTTCCGCGTTCCGCCTTCACCGCAGCCGCCACGCCGGCGATGCGCGCCGCCAGGATGTCCAATTCCGCCTTGAACGCCACCAGCGGGATCATGATTTCCAGCTGCACCGCAGCCCCGCCCTTTTCTTCCACCGCCAGCGCCGCTTCCAGGATGGCGCGGGCCTGCATCTCGTAGATTTCCGGATAGGTAATGCCCAGCCGGCAGCCGCGATGGCCCAGCATCGGATTGGCTTCATGCAGCGCGATGGCGCGGGCGCGCAGCTTCTTGACGTTGGTGCCGGCGGCGGCGGCGACTTCCTCGAACTCTTCTTCCTTGTGCGGCAAGAATTCGTGCAGCGGCGGATCGAGCAGGCGGATGGTGACCGGCAGGCCGGCCATCTCCGTGAAGATGCCTTCGAAATCGGCCCGCTGCATAGGTAGCAATTTTGCCAGCGCGGCTTTGCGCTCATCTTCGGCGTCGGCCAGGATCATCTGACGCACAGCGATGATGCGGTCGGCTTCAAAGAACATGTGCTCGGTGCGGCACAGGCCGATGCCTTCGGCGCCGAACTTGCGCGCGGTGGCGGCATCCCCCGGCGTGTCGGCATTGGTACGAACTTTCAGAACGCGCACTTCATCGGCCCAGCCCATCAATGTGCCGAAATCGCCGGTCATTTCCGGCTGGCGCAGGCCGACCTTGCCCTTGAACACCAGGCCCGCTGCGCCGTCGATGGTGATGATGTCGCCGCGCGTGATGGTGACATTGCCCGCCACCATCTCACCGCGCACCGCGTCGATCTTCAGCATGCCCGCGCCGGAGACACAGGGCCGCCCCATGCCGCGCGCCACCACGGCGGCGTGGCTGGTCATGCCGCCGCGCGCGGTGAGAATCCCGCGCGCCGCATGCATACCGTGAATGTCTTCCGGGCTGGTTTCGGTGCGCACCAGAATGACGTCGCGATTGTCAGCAGCCAGTTTCTCGGCCTCCTCCGCGGTAAAGGCGACTTCGCCCGTGGCGGCCCCCGGCGAGGCGCCCAGGCCCACCGCGATCTGCTCGCGCGGCGCATCCGGGTCCAGGGTGGGATGCAACAACTGGTTCAGGGCTTCC
>JBBQBL010000045.1:0-13746 GCA_038317805.1 Micropepsales bacterium | reverse complement strand
CCATCACCAGGGTTGAGAGCCAGCCGATAAAGGCGCCAAAGAAAATCCAGCCCAGAATGAACATCGCGACCCTCGCTATTTCAGACTGACATATATCATGGTGATTGCCGCCGCCGCCATCACTGCCGTTGATATCCAGCCCAGCCCGCCCAGCACCCAGCCGGCACGGAATTCCCCCATCTTGCGCTTGCTGCCGGCCACGATCATCAGCGCCGCCATCATCGGCACGGCAATCACCCCGTTCAGCACCGCGCTCCAGTACAACGCCTTGATGGGATCCAGCGGCGACCAGTCGATCCCCAGCCCCAACAGCACCGCCGCGCCGATCACGCAGTAAAAGCCGCGCGCCTGCCACGGCATATTGTCCAGGCCCGTCTTCCAGCCGGCCGCTTCGGCCACCGCATAGCCGGTCGATCCCGCCAAAACAGGAATTGCAAGAAGACCCGTGCCGATAATGCCGATGGCGAACAGGGCGAAGGCAAAATTGCCCGCGATGGGTTTGAGCGCGGTGGCGGCCTGGGCGGCGGTTTCGATGTTGGTAACGCCATGGGCATGCAAGGTGGCGGCGGTGGCGATCATGATGGCCAGGGCCACCAGGTTGGAGGCCAGCATGCCGGCGATGGTGTCCACACGGATGCGCGAGATGGCGGCGGGGCCTTCGAGTGGCCGTTCTATCAGGGGATGCTCGTCGTCATTCTGGTCCACCTCCTCGACCTCCTGGGCGCTCTGCCAGAAGAAGAGATAGGGGCTGATGGTGGTGCCGAAGATGGCGACGATGGTGGTGGCGGCGGATTCGGTCAGGTCCGGATGCAGTCCGATCATGCCGGCGCCGATCTGTTTCCAGTTCAGCGGCAACAGGAACATCAGCGCGACATAGGCGAACAGGCTGAAGGTCAGCACCATCAGGAAACGCGCATAGCGGCGATAGGGAATGAAAAGCTGCAGGCTCAGCGACAGCAGGGCGAAGAAAATGGTCAGGGCGTGCTGGTTGAGGCCGGTGACCAGGTTGGCCGCTTCTCCCATGGCTGCCAGGTCGGCGCCCACATTGATTGTGTTGGCGATGAACAGCAGCGTCAGCAGCCCCAGCACAAGCGGGCGCGGCAACACCTGTCCCATATTGTACGCCAGGCCCCGACCCGTGACCCGGCCTACCAGGGCGCTGACCATCTGGATCGCCGCCATCAGCGGGAAGGTCAGCAGCATGGTCCAGAGCAGGTGGAAACCGAACTGGGCGCCGGCCTGGCTATAGGTGGCGATGCCGCTGGGATCGTCGTCGGCCGCCCCGGTGATCAGGCCCGGACCCAGTTGCTTGTACAGGGGGGCGCTATGCACCCGCGTGCGCAGGCCGGGCTTGGTTCTGGACATGCGGCACCCTGGCGATAAAAATCGGAATCGAAGCGGGGATGGCCCCGTTGTAGAATGCACGAGGGGGACAAAGGGAGACTAGCATGACTCGTTATATTTTGACGGCCTTGCTGGCCTGTGCGGCGACGCCGGCCATGGCCCAAAATCAGATGGGGGCCGAAGCGGCGCCGGTCCCGTCGGGAAGGCCCTGCCTGCAGCAGGGCAATATCTACGACTTTCAATATGCCCCCGGCGCACGTTCGCTGATCGTCACCGATACGGCGCGGGTGCGCTTCCGGTTGAATTTCACGGCCAAGTGCTATGACATCGACCGCCAGTTCGGGTTGCGCTTCAAGGGCCGTGGCGTGGGGCGCCTGTCCTGCGTCGCCAAGGGCGACTCGGTCCTGCTGCGCAATGCCGGCAGCGAGCGCGAATGCTTCATTCGCGATATCGAGTACCAGACGCCATTCCTGGACCGCTCGGACCTGGCCGCGATGGGCACAGGCCGCCTGGGCCGGTAGCAAGCCCAGTCTGAATCGTATAGGCAGGCGGCATGAAGGGATATTTTGCCGTCGGCGTGGAAGGCGTGTCCAAGCCCATGAACCTGGGCAATCTGGTGCGGATCGCGCATGCCTTTGACGCCAGCTTCTTCTTCTCCGTCGCGCCGCGGCTGAACCTGGCCAAGGCCAACAGCGACACATCCAACGCCGAAGGCGTGCTGCCATTCTATTCCTACGATCATCCTTCCGACTTCCGCCTGCCGCTGGGCTGCCGCCTGGTGGGTGTGGAGATCACCGACGATGCGGTGGAATTGCCGCGCTTTCGCCATCCCAGCCGCGCCGCCTATGTCTTTGGGGCCGAGCGTTATTCCCTGTCCCCCCAGATGCTGTCCCTGTGCGAATTCGTGGTGAAGATTCCCACGCGTTTCTCCATCAATGTCGGCATGGCCGGCGCCATCGTGCTGTATGACCGTCTTGTAAGCCTGGGTGGCTATGGCGGGCGGCCCATTACGCCCGGCGGGGAAAATGTGGACATTCCACCGGCGCACAGCTGGGGCGCACCAAAGTCGAAGCCGCGCGATTATTAGGCTTGGAAATCGGGAGAGTCAGTCCATATAAGACCCATGGCCACCCCCGCCCTGAAAATCACCAATCTCCGCAAGGTCTATCGCCGCGGCAATGTCGCGGTGGAAGACCTGTCGCTGACGGTGGAAGAGGGCGATTTCTTCGGCTTCCTGGGCCCCAATGGCGCTGGCAAGTCCACCACCATCCACTGTGTCACCGGAATCGCCAATCCCACATCGGGCACGATCGAGATTTTCGGCCTGGACGCGGTGAAGAATTATCGCGAAGCCCGCCGCCTTGTCGGGCTGTGCCCGCAGGAATTCAACGTCGATCCCTTTGCCAAGCCCGCCGATATTGTGAGCTGGGCGGGCGGCTATTTCGGCATGCGCGCGGCCGAACGCAAATCCCGCGTCAATTACCTGATGGAGCGGTTCGAGCTGACGCCGCACCTGAAGAAAAGTTTCCGCGAATTGTCGGGTGGTCTCAAGCGCCGCGTGGTGCTGGCGCGTGCGCTGGTGCATGACCCCAAGCTGATCATCCTGGACGAGCCCACGGCCGGCGTCGATGTGGAGCTGCGCCGGGTGCTGTGGAACTATCTGACCGAGATCAACCAGGACGGCCGTACCATCCTGCTGACCTCGCATTACCTGGAAGAGGTGGAGCGGTTGTGCCGTGACATCGCCATCGTCGCCCAGGGCAGGATCGTGCGCCAGGGCACCAAGGACGAGATGGCGGGCACGCCGGGCAGCTTGGAGCATGCCTATCTGGTCGCCACCGGCGCCCAGGCCGATCATGTCGCGGGGCAATAGATGAGCGTGCCGGATCTCAAGCCCATGGGCGTCAACTGGGTTGGCCTTGGCACCATCGTGCGCCGCGATGTGCAGCGCATGCTGCGCGTGCCGATCCAGGTCTTCATCGCGCCCTGGAGTTCGGCCCTGCTGTTCATCTTCGTGTTCGGCTATGTGCTGGGCGGCACCATGCGCACCATCGGCGGCCACAAATACATCGAGTTCGTGATGCCGGGCGTGCTGATGATGAACATCATCACGGCAGCCTTCCTGCAATCTTCCTCGGCGATTTATTTTTCCCGCTTCATCCGCTTTGTGGAAGAGATGCTGGTCGCGCCATTGTCCTACATGGAAATGGTGGTGGGCAGCCTGACCACAGTTGTGGTGCGTGCGACTGTCACCGGCATTGGCATCCTGGTCCTGGGCCTGGGCTTTGGCGCCACGACGATCGAATCCTGGCCGCTCTTTGTGTTCTGGGTGGTGGCGGTTTCGGTCATCTTCGGCCTGGCGGGAATTCTGGTCGGCCTGTGGTCCAAGAGCTTCGAGCAGCTCAACATGCCGGTGGTCTTCTTCCTGACTCCGCTGTCGATGCTGGGCGGCAGCTTCTTCACCATGAAGATGCTGCCCGACTGGTTGCACTGGATGCTCTGGGCCAATCCGTTCTTCTACTTCATCAACGGAATCCGCGGCGCGATGATCGGCGTCGATGAGGCGCCACAGGGTCTTTCCATCGCGTTGACCCTGCTGATGATCGCCGCCCTGGGCGGGCTGGTGTGGCGCCTGTTCTCGCGAGGGTACGGATTGCGGGAGTAAAGGCCTCAAGACTGCTTGCGGGGGCGGGGCCGGGTCCGGTATCGTCCCGCCCGATCACACAAACGCCCGATTCCGCTGCGATTTTCCGCACCGGATGCACCTGCCGGAGCCGATATGACCAGAATCTTGGGACTTTTCACCGCCGCCGCCCTTTGCGTGGGCGCTTCTGCGCCCGCGATGGCGGAACCGGCGAACCTGCTGGGCGTGTTCGGCCATTGGTCCGCCTTCTCCTCGGGTACCGGTTCCAGCCTGACCTGCTATGCCCTGTCCAAGCCCCGCGCCAGCCAGCCCAAGGCCGCCAAACGCGGTTCCATCTATCTGATGGTGTCGGACTGGCCCAGCCGCAAGGTCAAGGCGGAACCGCAGGTCGTGTATGGCTACCAAGCCAAGGAAGGCGGCGCGGCTGCCGTCGGCGTTGGCAGCGAGAAATTCTCCTTCTTCATCCGCAACAACGGCAAGGATGGCAGCGCCTGGCTGCAGCAGCTGAACGACAATCCGCGCCTGGTCTCGGCCATGAGCGGCGGCGTGTCGGCGGTGGCCAGCGGCGTATCGAGCAAGGGCACCAAGACCAGCGACACCTACAGCCTGTCCGGCTTCAATGACGCGATGGCCAAGGTGCACGCCGCTTGCAACATGTGATGGAAAAGCGTCTCCCCCTCATTGGTCTCGACAGGGAGGCGCTGAAGACGGCCTTGGCCGCAGCGGGCGTGCCGGCAAAATCCGTATCCATGCGCGCCAACCAGGTGTGGAACTGGATTTATGTCCATGGCGCGCGCGACTTCGCTGCCATGACCAACCTGGCCAAGGATTTCCGCAACCTGCTGGAGCAGAACTTTACGCTGGGCCGGCCCGAAGTCGTCACCGCGCAACTGTCCGAGGACGGCACCCGCAAATGGCTGCTGAAGACCGGTGCGGGCATCGAGTTTGAAACGGTTTACATTCCCGAAGCTGACCGCGGCACCCTGTGCGTGTCCTCGCAGGTCGGTTGCACCTTGACCTGCCGCTTCTGCCACACCGGCACCCAGAAGCTGGTGCGCAACCTGAACCCCGACGAAATCCTGGGCCAGATTCTGATCGCCAAGGACACGCTGGAGGATTGGCCCTCGACCGCGCCGGGCCGCAAGGTCACCAACATCGTGATGATGGGGATGGGCGAGCCGCTGTACAATTTCGATCATGTAAAATCCGCGCTGGCCATCGCCATGGACGGCGACGCCATCGCCATGTCCAAGCGCCGCGTCACCCTGTCCACTGTCGGCGTTGTCCCCATGATCCCGCGCGCCGGCAACGAGATCGGCTCGTCCCTGGCCATCTCGCTGCATGCGGTGACCGACGAAATCCGCGACCAGATCGTGCCCATCAACAAGAAGTACCCCATCGCCGAACTGATGGAGGCCTGCCGCACCTATCCCGGCGCCTCCAACGCGCGGCGCATCACCTTTGAATATGTGATGCTGAAGGGCGTGAATGACTCCCTGGCCGATGCGCGGGCGCTGGTGAAGCTGGTGGCGGGCATTCCTGCCAAGATCAACCTGATCCCGTTCAACGCCTGGCCGGGCGCGCCCTATGAATGCTCCGATTGGAGCCAGATTGAGAAGTTCGCCGAGATCGTCAACAAGGCCGGCTATGCCTCGCCGGTCAGAACGCCGCGCGGCCGGGACATCATGGCCGCGTGCGGCCAGCTCAAGTCGGAATCGGTGAAGGAGCGCGCTTCGGCGCGGCTCGCCGCCGAAAAGCTGGCCGATGTGCAATCCGGCCAGCTGGCCCGGATGCCGCACTAGATTTCGGGGCTTTTTTGCCTATAGTCCCGGCGATTTTTGGGGATTTTTTGACGTGGCCAAGAAAGACATCAAGAAGGTCGTCCTCGCCTATTCGGGCGGGCTGGACACGTCTGTCATCCTCAAATGGTTGCAGACCGAATATGGCGCCGAAGTCGTCACCTTTACCGCCGATCTGGGCCAGGGCGAAGAGATCGAACCGGCGCGGGCCAAGGCCATCACCTTGGGCATCAAGCCCGAGAATATCTTCATCGAGGATGTGCGCGAGGAATTCGTCCGCGATTATGTCTTCCCGATGTTCCGCGCCAATGCCGTCTATGAAGGCGTCTACCTGCTGGGCACCTCCATCGCCCGGCCGCTGATCGCCAAGAAGCAGATCGAGATCGCGCAGAAGGTCGGGGCCGACGCCGTCTGTCATGGCGCTACCGGCAAGGGCAACGACCAGGTGCGCTTCGAGCTGGGCTATTACGCGCTGCAGCCCGGCATCAAGGTGATCGCGCCCTGGCGCGAATGGGACCTGACCAGCCGCACCAAGCTGCTGGAGTTCGCCGAAAAGAACCAGATTCCGATCGCCAAGGACAAGCGCGGCGAAGCGCCGTTTTCGGTGGACGCCAATCTTTTGCACTCCTCATCCGAGGGCAAGGTGCTGGAAGACCCGTCCAAGGAAGCCGAAAGCATCGTCTATATGCGCACCATCGCGCCCGAGGATGCGCCGGACAAGGCGACCTATGTCGAGATCGGTTTCGAGAAGGGCGATGCCGTCAGCATCGACGGCGAGAAACTGTCGCCCGCCAGCCTGCTGGCCAAACTGAATGCGCTGGGCAAGGCCAATGGCATCGGCCGCCTGGACCTGGTGGAAAACCGCTTTGTCGGCATGAAGTCGCGCGGGGTCTACGAGACCCCCGGCGGCACCATCCTGCTGGCGGCGCATCGCGGCATCGAAAGCATCACCTTGGACCGCGGCGCGGCGCATCTGAAGGACGATCTGATGCCGCGTTATGCCGAAATGATCTATAACGGCTTCTGGTTCAGCCCGGAGCGCGAGATGCTGCAGGCGCTGATCGACAAGTCCCAGGAATTCGTCACCGGCACGGTGCGGGTCAAGCTGTACAAGGGCAACACCGATGTGGTGGGCCGCTCCTCGCCCTACTCGCTCTACAGCGAAAAGCTGGTGACCTTCGAGGATGACCAGGGCGCCTATGACCAGAAGGATGCGGCGGGTTTCATCAAATTGAACGCCCTGCGGCTTCGCACCTTGGCTTCCCGCAAGAGCAAATCCCCCAAAGAAGGCTGATCCGATGACCGCCAACGAAGACCAGATCAAGTTCTGGAACGAGAAGGCGGGACAGGAGTGGGTGATGCTGCAGGAACGGATGGACGCCAACCTGGCGGACATCGGCGATGCGGTGCTGGCCTTTGCCGGCGCCAAACCCGGCGAGACGGTGCTGGATGTGGGCTGCGGCACCGGCGCCACCAGCCTGGCGCTGGGGCGCGCCGGGGCGAAGGTCACCGGCCTGGATATCTCCAAGCCCATGCTGGGTCTGGCGCGCAGTCGCGCCATCCAGGCTGGATTGGACATCAGCTTCATCGAAGCCGACGCCTCGGCTTATGCCTTCCAGCCGGAATTCGATCTTGTCTTCTCGCGCTTCGGGGTGATGTTCTTCGACGATCCCATCGGCGCCTTCGCCAACCTGCACACGGCGCTGAAGCCGGGCGGGCGGCTGGCCTTCGTCTGCTGGCGCAGCCCGCAGGAAAATCTCTGGGCCTTCACGCCGCTGGCCGCGGCCAGGCCTTTCCTGCCGGAGCAGCCACCGCCGGACCCCAACGCCCCCGGCCCCTTCGCCTTTGCCGATCCCCAGCGCATCCTGTCGATCCTGACGGATGTCGGTTTCCACCATGTCGGGACGAGCAAGTATGACGGGGTGATGCGCATGGGCAGCGATATCGACACCATCGCCGCCCAGACCTTGCAAATCGGGCCCCTGTCGCGTGCGGTGGGCGAAGCGGACGAGGCCACCCGCGCCAAAATCGTGGAGGCGGTGCGCGGCGCGATGGCGAAGTTCAAGACTGCGGACGGCGAGATTGCCCCGCCCACGGCCTGCTGGCTGGTGTCGGCGGTGAAGAGCTCGACGTAAGCGCCAGGTCCAGGGTGGCGCGGTTCAGGCCGCGCCGCCGTCCCATGCAACCTGGGCGTGCTCCGCCGCCAGAGTGCGGGGGCTGGTGTCTTTGCCGAGCCAATCGGGGCTGACTGGGCCGAGGTCTTGCGCCTGGGCCGGCAGTGCCGCCACCAAGAAGAGGGCGGCGGCCAGATGCTTCATTTCGGAGGCTCGGTACCCAGCACGCTGGCTCTCATCCACCCTGTCACATTGCCGTCCGTGACCTTGGCCCAGCCATCGCTCTGGGCGATCAGAGTAACCAGATCGCCCTTCGTGCTCTTCTTGAGGACTTTGCCGGAAGGCTTTGCTTCTTCTCGCAAAATGGCACCTTGGCGGCGGACGTAGCGCAGGGCGGACGACGCAGTGTTTACAGGCGCATTCTGGGCCGGTTTGATGGCAGACGCGGCTGCCGGTGCCGCCGTCTGCGTCGCGGCCGGGCGCACCACCCCGATGAACTTCTCGACCTTGCTCCAGTGCTGGATGGCCCACCAACCAAGGCCGGCGATCACCAGCAGGATGCCCAGCATGCCCTTGCCGCCGCCGACTTTCTGGCGATATGAAAGACCGGTGCCGGGAATGCCCGCACTGGTTGTGACGCCCTTGCGGCCGATATTGATGTCGGCGCCTTCAGGCCCGGCGCTGGCGGAGACGCCGCTCTTGGACAGGTTGATGCGCAGCAGCCCGGGGATGATGGTGATCCGCTTTTGCCACCGCACCCCCTTCAGCATTTAGACGTCCACCGCGGCGTAGAGGGCGTTCTCCTGGATGAACTCGCGGCGGGGTTCCACCACATCGCCCATCAGCTTGGCGAACAGCTCCCCGGCCTCGTCCGCATGCTGGACCTTCACCTGCAGCAGCGAGCGGGCATTCTCGTCCAGGGTGGTCTCCCACAATTGTTCGGGGTTCATCTCGCCCAGGCCCTTGTAGCGCTGCAGGGTCAGGCCCTTGCGGCCCCATTCGAAGATGGCGTTCAGCAGTTCGGAGGGGGAGCGGATCTCCCGCACCTCGTCCTTGCGCTTCAGGGTCCCGGCCTTGAGGTAGGTGGCCTGCAGTTCGGTGGCCATCTTGTCCAGGCGGCGGGCGTCGGCGGAGCCGATCAGGGCGCCGTCGATGGCCACGGCCTCCCGCACCCCGCGCACGTCGCGCCAGAAGCGCAGGCCGCCATCCTCGGTGGGCTCGCCGTGCCAGCCGCGCTCATATTCCTCGGACAGGGTATCCAGGCGCAGGGCGATATACTTGGCCGCTTCCGCCGCCTTGCCGGGGTCGGACAGCACATCCGGGTTCATGGCGCCGGAAATGGCGGCCTGTTCCAGCACAAAGCGCGGATAGTGGCGGGGGAAATTGTTGACAGCCGCCACGGCGGTGCGGGCATGGGCGATCAGCTCGTCCAGGTGGGCGCCGGTGATGGTTTCGCCCGAATGCAGGGTCAGGCCCGCGCCATTGGCGCCTTCGGCGACCAGGTGATCCTGAAGGTCGGGCTCGTCCTTCAGGTACAGCTCGGACTTGCCGCGGGCGGCTTTGTAGAGCGGCGGCTGGGCGATGTAGATATGGCCGCGGTCGATCAATTCCGGCATCTGGCGATAGAAGAAGGTCAGCAGCAGGGTCCGGATATGGGCGCCGTCCACGTCGGCGTCGGTCATGATGATGATCTTGTGATAGCGCAGCTTGTCGGCGTTGAACTCCTCGCGGCCGATGCCGGTGCCCAGCGCCGTGATCAGGTTCACGATGGCTTCGCTGGACAGCATCTTGTCGAAACGGGCGCGCTCGATGTTCAGGATCTTGCCGCGCAGGGGCAGCACCGCCTGGTTGGCGCGGTTGCGGCCCTGCTTGGCGCTGCCGCCGGCGCTGTCGCCTTCGACGATGAAGATTTCGCACTTGGCAGGATCGCGTTCCTGGCAGTCGGCCAGCTTGCCGGGCAGGGAGTTGGAATCCAGCGCGCCCTTGCGGCGGGTCAGTTCGCGCGCCTTGCGGGCGGCCTCGCGGGCAGCGGCGGCTTCCACCACCTTGCCGACAATGGCCTTGGCCTCGGCCGGGTGCTGTTCGAACCAGGCGCCCAGCTGGTCGATGATGGCGCCTTCCACGATGGGGCGCACTTCCGACGAAACCAGCTTATCCTTGGTCTGGGACGAGAATTTGGGATCCGGCACTTTCACCGACAACACGCAGGTCAGGCCTTCGCGGCAATCATCGCCGGTCAGCGCCGTCTTGTCCTTCTTCGCCTGGGGCATGTCGTCGGCATATTTGGTCACCACGCGCGTCAGGCCGGCGCGGAAGCCCGCAACATGGGTGCCGCCGTCGCGCTGGGGAATGTTGTTGGTGAAGGCCAGCGTGCTCTCGTGATAGCTGTCGTTCCAGGTCATGGCGATTTCCACCGTGACGCCGTCCTTCTCCGACACGATCATCATGGGGGCGGGGATCAGCTGCTGTTTGGCCCGGTCCAGATATTCCACGAACGCCTTGAGGCCGCCTTCATAATGCAGGTGGATTTCCTTGGGCTCCACGCCGCGCTTGTCGGTCAGGGTGATGGAGACGCCGGAATTCAGGAAGGCCAGTTCGCGCAGCCGGTGTTCCAGGGTCGCGAAATCGAACTCGGTCTTGGTGAAGGTGCCGGAGGAGGGCAGGAAGGTGATTTCCGTGCCCTTCTTGCCGTCGGATGGTCCGACTTCCTTCAGCGGCGCCACGCGATCGCCGTGGCGGAACTGCATGTAATGTTCCTTGCCCTCGCGCCAGATGCGCAGGTCCAGGAATTCGGAGAGGGCATTGACCACCGACACGCCCACGCCGTGCAACCCGCCGGAGACCTTGTAGGCATTTTCGTCGAACTTACCGCCGGCATGCAGCTGGGTCATGATGACTTCGGCCGCCGACACGCCTTCCTCGGCATGGATGCCGGTGGGAATGCCGCGGCCATTGTCATACACGGTGCAGGAGCCGTCGGGATTGAGGGTCACCTCGATGCGGTTGGCATGGCCGGCCAGCGCTTCGTCCACGGCATTGTCCACCACCTCATACACCATGTGATGCAGGCCCGAGCCGTCATCGGTGTCGCCGATATACATGCCGGGGCGCTTGCGCACCGCATCCAGGCCCTTGAGGACCTTGATGCTGTCGGCGTCATACGTGTTCATGTTGGGTTCGGACATTCAGGTCACCAGACAATCATTGGGGAAGAAAAACACCGTCGCGGACTTCGAAGATTTCGCAGGCCGCGCCGTCGAACAGGGATAGGTCAGTACCGGTCATCCAGGCCTGAGCGGACAGGGCACGGATTTCCTCGAACAGGGCGGCGCGGCGCGTGGCATCCAGGTGGGCGGCGATCTCGTCCAGCAGCAGGATGGGGGCCAGGCCTTCGCGGGCGCGGCTCAGCTCGCGCGCATCGGCCAGCATGATGGAGATCAGAAGTGCCTTTTGCTCGCCGGTGGAACAGTCGCGGGCATCGGCGCGCTTCAGTGTGTGGCGAACATCAAGATCGGTGGTGTGCGGGCCGGTCAGGGTGCGCCCGGCTTCGGCATCGCGGATGCGCGAGGCCGCAAACGCCGCGCGCAGATCGTCGGCACTGCACAGATGCAGTTCGTCGGTGAGGTTGAGTGCGGCGTTCGGGAACGCGCCAGCCTGACCGCGCTCGGCCAGGGCGCGGGACAGGTTTTCCACCGTGGCGGCACGCGCCTGGGCGATCAACACGCCGGCCTCGGCCATTTCATTTTCCAGCCCGTCCAGCCAGGCCGGATCGCGCGGACCATATTTCAGCAGCCGCGCGCGTTCGCGCATCGCGGTCTCATACCGCGTGGCGCTGCGGGCATGGCCGGCATCGAAGCCCAGCACCAGCCGGTCGAGGAAACGGCGGCGTCCACCGGCGCTTTCGATGAACAGCCGGTCCATGGCCGGGGTCAGCCAGATCAGTTGCACGATGTCGCCGAGATCGGCGCTGCTGCTGGCCGCCACGCCGTTGAGGCGTACCTGCCGGGAAGCGGACGCCTGCGTCAGGCCCGTGCCGATCTCATATTCGGTTTGTCCGCGCGCCACGGTGGCCGCCACGGCCCACAGCGTCTCTTCCGACGCCACCGGGCCCTTGCGGGTATGTTCGGCCAGCTTGGCGCCGCGCAGGCCGCGGCCCGGCGACAGAAGCGAGATGGCGTCCAGCACATTGGTCTTGCCCGCGCCATTGGGACCGGCCAGCACGACGGGCGCGCCCGACACCGCGATCTCGCCGCAGGCATAGGAACGGAAGTTGGTCAGCTTCAGGCGCGTAACCGCGAGGCGGCGGTGCGCCGCGTCCGCGTGCATGTTGACCGCAACCGTCAAATCAGACCCTGAGAGGCATGAGGACGTAAAGCGTACGCGGGTCCTCTGCATCCTCGATGATGGCGGGCGAGCCCGCATCCGACAGCAGGAAGCGCACTTCCTTGCCTTCGATCTGGCTGGTGATGTCCAGCAGGTAGCGCGCATTGAAGCCGATCTCCAGCGCGCCGGCGCTGTAGGTGGCGCCCACATCTTCGGTGGCGGTGCCGCTTTCGGGGTTCACCACCGACAGGGTGACCTTGTCCTTGGACAGGTTCAGCTTCACCGCGCGGGTCTTGTCGGCGCTGATGGTGGAGACGCGGTCCACCGACTGGGCGAATTCCTTGGCTTCCAGCGCCAGGCTCTTGTCGTTGCCCGACGGAATGACGCGCTCATAGGGCGGGAAATTGCCGTCGATCAGCTTGGAAGTCAGTTCCACGCCATTGAAGCCGAACTGGATCTTGGTGTCGGACAGCGAGATGTCGATGGCGCCGTCGGCGTCATCCAGCAGCTTCATCAGCTCGCCCACCGTCTTGCGCGGAATGATCACGCCGGGAATGTCGGCGGCGCCATCGGGCAGTTCCAGCTCATATCGTGCCAGGCGGTGGCCGTCGGTGGCCACGGCGCGCATCACAGGCGGCTTGGCATCCTTGGCGGCATGGACATAGATGCCGTTGAGGTAATAGCGGGTTTCCTCGGTCGAGATGGCGAAACGCGTCTTGGCGATGATGCGCTTGAGATCGTCGGCCGCCAGGCGGAACTTGTGCGGCAGGGCGCCGGCCGCCATCTGCGGGAAATCTTCGCGCGGCAGGCAGGACAGTTCGAAACGCGAGGTACCGGCGGAAACCGCCAAACGTCCGCCTTCGCTGGACAGAAGTTCAACCTGAACCTGGGCGCCGTCGGGCAGCTTGCGCACGATGTCGTAGAGCATATGGGCCGGTGCGGTGGCCGAGCCATTGCGCAGCACATCGGCGGGCAGGCTTTCCACGATCTCGATATCCAGATCGGTGGCAGTGAGCTTGAGTTCGCCCTTGGCGGCCTCGATCAGCACGTTGGACAGGATCGGGATGGTGTTGCGGCGTTCAACGACGCTTTGCACATGGTTCAGCGCTTTGAGAAATGCGCCGCGTTCGACGTTGATCTTCATCGTTCTACCGCCCGGTTAGCTGACACGTTTTCCGGCGCCCCCATGCTGCAAAGGGGGCCCGGAAATGCCAAAATTTCTTGTGTTTGGGATGGCCGCAAACGGCCCCAAGACTCAAGTGCCGAACCATAGCAGAAATGGGGAGAATCAAGCAAAAAAAACAGGCGGAAAACCGGAGTTTTCCGCCTGTTTTGAACCCTGAAAAGACTGGGTTTTTCGGCTCAGATTTCGGGACGCCGCTGAAGCATCTGGGACAGGAAGTCGACCTCCTGGCGGAACAGCGCGTCTTCGACAATCAGGGCCTCGATGCGGCGGCAGGCATGCAGCACCGTGGTGTGGTCGCGGCCTCCGAAACGCCGCCCGATCTCGGGCAGCGAGCGG
>JBBQBL010000044.1:0-14294 GCA_038317805.1 Micropepsales bacterium | reverse complement strand
CGGCCCCAGATTGCGGCGGACCAGGGAATGGATGGTGGCGCGGGGATCGTCCATGGCGGCCACGCTAGACGCAACGCGCGGCGGGGTGCAATCGCGCTAGATGGGCCGAATGGGCAATCCGGCGTTTTTTAGTGCCATTTTGGCCCCGCGCGCGTAGGCGCGCCTTAAACAAACAGGCGAACCGCGCGCTAGATGGGTCGCACCGGAATATCAGCTGCGCGCAGCGCGGCCTTCGCCTGGGCGATCGACACTTCGCCAAAATGAAAGATCGAGGCCGCCAGCACGGCGCTGGCATGGCCTTTCTTCACGCCATCCACCAGGTCCTGGACATTGCCCACCCCGCCCGAGGCGATCACCGGCACGGACACCGCATCCGACACGGCGCGAGTCAGATCCAGGTCGTAGCCGGACTTCACCCCGTCGCGGTCCATGGAGGTGAGCAGGATTTCGCCCGCGCCATAGCCAACCAGTTTTCTGGCATGCTCCACCGCATCGATGCCGGTGGGCTTGCGCCCGCCATGGGTGAAGATCTCGTAAGTCCCCTTTTCGCCCTTCTTGGCGTCGATCGCCGCGACGATGCATTGGCTGCCGAACTTCTCGGACGCTTCCTTCACAAATTCAGGCCGGGACACGGCGGCGGTGTTGATCGAGACCTTGTCGGCACCGGCCAGCAAAAGCGCGCGGATATCTTCCAGGGTACGCACCCCCCCGCCCACCGTCAGGGGCATGAAGCAGACTTCGGCGGTGCGATGGACCACATCCAGCAAGGTGCCGCGATTTTCATGGCTGGCCGTGATGTCCAGGAAACAGAGTTCATCGGCGCCCTCCTTGTCGTAAAGGATGGCCTGCTCCACCGGATCGCCAGCATCACGCAGGCCTTCGAAATTGACGCCCTTGACGACACGGCCGTCCTTCACATCCAGGCAGGGGATGACACGAACCTTCAACATTACATACGTCCCTTCGCCATGGCGGCGATGTTCATCAATACGCGGCCCGTCACCGCTTCGGCGGGAACGCCGGTGGTGCGGGTCAGGCTTTCCGCATCCAGCAGCATATCCAGCGCTTCGCCCAGCTTGTCGGTGTTCCAGCGCTGCGCCTGGTTCTTGAAGGCGGTAGCGCGGGAAAAATGTATCGGCGGGCGCAGCCGCTTCATCACATTGTCGATAGCCTCGCCGCGATTGGCGCTTTCGCGCGCCTGCACCAGGCGCTGGAAATGGCCCATGGCGCTGCGCAACACCTGGGCGGGCGCGACGTCCGACACCCATAATCTTTCAAGTTCGCGGTCCAGCTTGGCCAGATCGCCGCCCGCCGCCGCATCGCAGGCGCTTTCGCTGCGCGCCTCGGCCTCGTCGCCCATCACGGCGCGCACATCTTCCAGGGTGACCTGTTTCTTGCAGTGCATGTAGAGCAGAAGCTTTTCGATTTCCCGGCGGGTGACGCCGCGGTCCGAACCCAGCCGCGACACCGCGTCTTCCAGCGCATCGGGCGCAATGGACAGGCCCCCGGCCCGCAACGCATCGCGCACCACGTCACCAAGATCGCGCACGGAATCGGGATAGCATTGCACGGCGGCGGCGGTCTTGTGGGCGTCGAAGATCTTGCGCAGGGCGGAGGTCTTGGCCAGGTCGCCTGCCTCGATCACCACCAGCGCATCGCCCCTGGGATCATCGGCAAAGGATTCCAGCAAATCGGCCAAGTCGTTGCCGGCGCCGCGCACCCGCACCACGCGTCGCCCGCCCATCATGGAGATGGAGGCGGCTTCGTCGGCGAGCCGCGCCGGATCGGCCAGCAAGGTGCTTTCGCTGAGGTCCGACACATTGAAGGCGTCGGTCAGGTCGGGCACCACGCTTTTCATCAGCTTCTCGGCGCGCTCCTGCACCAGACCCGCATCGGGGCCATAGACCAGCGCGAGGGTCAGGCCCTTGGGCGGGCTTGCCACATAGCGGTCGGCTTCGTGACTCTTGACGATCATTTCTTGTGGTGCCGGAACCAGACACCCAGGTCGAGCTGGATGCGCTGGGCGATATCCTGGGCCGCGCGCTTGGTGGAATCCTGCTGCGCCACCAGGCTGGCATAGGGCGAATTGACGACGTTATAGGCCGACAATTCGGTCTGGGTGCCGGTGGTCAGCGTGTTGCCGCGCGCGTCGCTGAGCGTGTAGCGCGCGTCCAGGGTGGTGTTGTAGCGGGTGATGGTGGCGTCGTTCTGCAGCGCGATGCCCTGGCTGTTTTCGTTCAGCACGATCTTGAGGCGATAAGCCTTGCCCCCCGACTGGCCGTCGGAATGGAGCAGGTCGATCAGGGTGTTGCGCAGTTCATAGCCGTCACGGTCGGCAATCGGCTCGACGAAGATGGAGGCCATTTCCGGGGCCAGGTTGGAACGGCCATACATGGGACGAAAACCGCAACCCGCGAGCAGAACGCACACCGCGATGATGGCCGCTTTCCTCATGCGACGATATTGACGATGCGGTTGGGGACCACAATCACTTTCTTGGGCGTCTTGCCTTCCAGGGCGCGGATCACGCCCTCGTTCGCCAGCGCGGCGGCTTCCACCGCCGCGGGCTCGGCATCCTTGGCCATGGTGATCTCGCCGCGGCGCTTGCCGTTCACCTGGATGGGCAAGGTGACGCTGTTGGACACGGTCAGGGCAGGATCGTGCTTGGGCCAGGAGGTTTCCGCCACCAGCTTGGTATGACCCAGCGCCTGCCAGCAGCTTTCGGCCAGATGCGGCATCATCGGCGCCGACAGCAGCACCAGGGCTTCCAAGGCCTCGCGGCGCGCCGAGGGATTGGCGGCTTCAGAGCTGCCGATGGTGTTGGCCAGGGTATAAAGCTGCGCCACGGCGCTGTTGAAGCGCAGATTGTCCAGGTGATCGGTCACCGCGGCGATGGCCTTGTGCACCGCCTGACGTAAGGTCTTGGAAACTTCGTCATCGCCGGACGCCGGCGTTCCCGGTGCTGCCAGGCCTTCGCTTTCGGTGCACAGACGCCAGATGCGGTTGACGAAACGCCAGCAGCCTTCGGCGCCGGCATCGGTCCATTCAATGTCGCGCTCGGGTGGGGTGTCCGACAGCATGAACCAGCGGATGGTATCGGCGCCGTAATCGGCGATGATGGTTTCCGGCGCGATCACATTCTTTTTCGATTTGGACATCTTCTCGGACGCGCCGATGGTAATCGGTGCGCCGGTGTCCCGCTGGAATGCCTTGCCGTCGCGCTTTTCGATCTCGTCGGCCTGCACCCAGTTGCCGTCCGCGTCCTTGTAGGTCTCGTGGCAGACCATGCCTTGCGTGAAAAGACCGGCGAAAGGTTCGGCCACATTGACCATGCCCAGCTTGGCCATGGCGCGGGTGAAATAGCGCGCGTACAAAAGGTGCAGAATGGCGTGCTCGATGCCGCCGATATACTGATCCACCGGCAGCCAGTAATCCGCCGCTGCCTTGTCCACCGGCTCGTCCGCGGCCGGATTGGTGAAACGCACAAAATACCAGGACGAATCCGCGAAGGTGTCCAGCGTATCGGTGTCGCGCGTCGCCGCGCCCTTGCAGGTGGGGCAGGCCGTGGTCTTCCACGCCGTGTCGGCATCCAGCGGATTGCCCTTGACGTTGAAGTTGATCACATCGGGCAGCTTCACCGGCAGCTGATCTTTTGGCACCGGCACCACGCCGCACGTGGCGCAATGGATCATCGGGATCGGGCAGCCCCAGGGACGCTGGCGCGACACCAGCCAGTCGCGCAGGCGGTAATTCACCGTGCGTTCGCCGATGCCGGACTTTTCCAGACGCGCGGCGACTTCGGCCTTGGCTGCTTCCACCGTCATGCCGTCCAGGAAGCGCGAATTGGCCAGCTTGCCGGGACCGGTATAGGCCTCTTTGCCGACATCGAATGTCTTGGGATCGGCATCGGCGGGCACCACAACCGGAGTCACCGTCAGCTTGTATTTGCGGGCGAAATCCAGGTCGCGCTGGTCATGCGCCGGACAACCGAAAATGGCGCCGGTGCCGTAACCCATCAGCACGAAATTGGCCACCATCACCGGCAGCTTCCAGTCCGCATCAAACGGATGCGCCGCGGTCAGGCCGGTGTCGTAGCCGCGCTTCTCGGCCTTTTCGATATCGGCCTCGGCGGTGCCGACATGGCGGCATTCCTCGATGAAGGCGGCCAGCTTGGCATCTGTCTTGGCCAATTCCTGCGCCAGGGGATGTTCCGGCGATAGCGCCACGAACGACGCACCGAACAAAGTGTCGGGCCGGGTGGTGAACACATCCAGCTTCTGGGCGTTCGACAAGGTGAACTGGAAGCGCAGGCCTTCGCTGCGGCCGATCCAGTTCTTCTGCATGGTGCGGACTTTTTCCGGCCAGCGGTCCAGCGTGTCCAGCCCCTGCAGCAGTTCGTCGGCAAAGCCGGTGATCTTGAAGAACCACTGGCTCAGCTTGCGCCGCTCCACGATCGCGCCCGAACGCCAGCCGCGGCCGTCGATCACCTGCTCGTTGGCGAGCACGGTCATGTCCACCGGATCCCAGTTCACATCCGCTTCGCTGCGATAGACGAAACCGGCCTTGTAGAAATCCAGAAACAGCTTCTGCTGCTGGTGATAATATTCCGGATCGCAGGTGGCGAATTCGCGCGACCAGTCCAGCGACAGGCCCATCATCTTGAGCTGTTCGCGCATCGCCGCGATGTTTTCATACGTCCAGTCGCGCGGGCTGACGCCCTTGTCGCGCGCGGCATTTTCCGCCGGCAGGCCGAACGCGTCCCAGCCCATGGGGTGCAGCACGTTATAGCCCTGGGCACGGCGGAAGCGGGCGATGACATCGCCCATGGTGTAGTTGCGCACATGGCCCATATGAATGCGCCCCGACGGATAGGGGAACATCTCCAGCACATAGGCTTTGGGTTTGTCCGAGTGCGCGGGCGTGACGAACAGGGCGCGCGCGTCCCATTCTGCCTGCCAGTGCTTTTCCGATTCCTTGGCGTTGTAGCGCGCCATCAGCGCTGCTCCTTAGCCCTGCTGGCCGAGCGTGGCCAGGCGCAGCTCACGAGCGCGGGTCAGGATCGAGTCTTCCAGCTTGTGTGCGGTGTCGGCGCTGGGCGCCGCATCCTGCCACGCATTGCCGGCGCGCACCTGGCGGAACACCACGACCTTCAGGCCGTCGGCGCGCAAGGAGCGGTCCATGATGTAGATGGTGACCTTCAGCCGCTCATCGGGACTGGTGGGCGCGACATACCATTCCGAAATGATCACGCCGCCGAACGGATCGGCCGATTGCAGCGGGAGGAAGGACAGCGTGTCCAGCGAGGCGTGCCAAAGATACGAGTTCACGCCCAAGGTCATGCGGGTGGAGCCACTGGCGATGGAGGTACCGGTGTCCATCTCCCGGGTGCCGTCATTCGACGAGCCGCCGCAGCCGGCCAGGATCAAGGCACACAACAAGGCAGGCAGAACTCGCATTGGGCGTCTTTTCCTTTGGGGCGGGCCGCTGCTGATGGTCAGTGAGCGCCGACCCACGGCTTATAGCGGCGGGGCCCTGCGCGCGCAACGGCGCTAACCTTGCCCGGCAAAGCGGGGTTTGTCTTATACTGCAAAGACTTAGGAGGCCTATGCATTGCCGGTTCGTAACCTCATCTTGCCGCTCCTGCTGCTGGCGGCGGGCGCCGCCCCGAACCCAGTGGTGGCTCAGACGCAGACATTGGCCCTGGCCCCGCCGGCCTGGCCGGTCGGCAATGCCCAGCTGCGCCTGGACAGCGAAGCCTCGGGGGCGCTGTTTGAGCCGCACCAGCCGGGCCGGAGCGGGATACAGGCCAGCGGCGTGGTGGTGTTCAAACCCAGCCTCAGCCGCGACTACGACACCGGCCTGTCGCTGGGGTTGATGCCGCCCTGGCGCTGGCCGATCCCCTGTCGCGGGGCCGCTATGACGGCGATGCGGTGGAGCGGCTGGCCGCTACGGCGCGCACCGGCCTGGGCAAGATCGAAATCGGCATCGCCGATGGCGCGGGGTACGCGCTGGCCGTGGGCGGGCCCACGGTGGACGCTGGCGTATCGCTGGAAGATCCCCGCACCAGTTTTTATCGCGATCCACGGGACGGGCGGGCGGTAACCAATCTGTTTGCGCTGCGCACAGAAGTTGGCGCGTCCAGCAACTTTGCCAAGTTCGTCTATACCAGCCCGACCTTGTTCGGCGCGACGGTGGCGCTGTCCTTCACCCCGACGCAAGGAAAGCAGTTGCCGTTCCTGAATGCGGGGCCGCATCTGCCCGGACGCCAGGCCGATTTCTGGGAAGCGGCGCTGCGCTATGAGACCGACATCGGCGCGCTGTCGCTGGCCGGTTATGGCGCGGTGTCGGAATCGCGGGCCGAGCACAAACTGCCGGGACAGGAAGGCACCAGCGATGTCAGCTTCGGTGTGCGCGGCGACTACCCGCTGACAAACGAGATCAAATTTTCGCTGGGCGGGTCGTGGCGGCAAAGCAACGCCTATGGCTTCGACATCGGCCAGACGTGGCAGCCTTCGACCACGCGCGGACAACATGTCTCGGCGGCGCTCAGCAAGGGCGATTGGATCGCCGGTGTGGAATTCGGCGATGGCGTCGCCAGGGACGTGGCGATTGCCGGGCTGCCGCGCCTGGGTCTGAACGGCACGCAGGCGTCGCTGGGGTACAGGATTTCACCCAGCATCGATCTCAGCGCCGGCTATCAGCATCTGAGCTATGGCCGCAACAGCGGAGCTTTTTTCGATGGCAGCCGGCAATTGAAAATGGAAGCGGTTTACCTGCATCTAAATCTGCACACGTCAAAGGAATGACGAGATCGCGGCAATGCCGCTGAAGGCCGGCGCCAACAGCGCCGCATTCTGTACCGTGACGCCGCCCAAGGCATAGACCGGCACCGGCGCATGACTTGCGATGAATGCGGCGCGCAGCGGTGTCAGCGGCCTGGCGTTCTTGTGGCTGGTGGTGGCGAAGACCGGCGACAGGAACACCGCGTCCAGCAGATGTGCCCCCATCAGCGCCCGGAGCGAGTGCGCCGAAGCAGTAATGATCCAATGCGGAAAAAGCGCCCGCCAATGTCCGGCTTCCTTCATGCGCCTTTCCGGCAAATGAAGACCCGCCGCACCGATCCGCGCCGCCAGCGCCGGATCATCGGCGATCAGCATCGGGGCGATGCCGCGCAGCGTTTCGGCCAGCGCCAGGCGTTTTTGGGTGTCGTGTCCGCGCACCACCACCACGCTGCCATGCGGCAGTTTGCGCGCCGCAGCCGCCCAATCGGCCTTGCGCGCATCGGTCATCAGCACCAACGGCATGTCGGCGTTGAGAAGCGACTGATATCTGGCTAGGTTCGCGCCCATGACGGTTTCACAGAATCTCGGCGATATACTGGCGCGCATCGATGCGGCGCGAAAGGCCGCCATCCAGCCGGCGCCCGCGACCAAGCTGGTGGCGGTGTCCAAGACGGTGGACGAAACCGGCATCCGCGAAGCGCTGGCCGCTGGCCAGCGCCTGTTCGGCGAGAACCGGGTGCAGGAAGCGCTTGCCAAGTTTCCCGCCCTGAAAGTCGATTATCCCGACCTGGAACTGCATCTGATCGGGCCCTTGCAGACCAACAAGGTGAAAGAGGCGTCCGCATTGTTTGACGTCATCCAGTCGCTCGACCGCCCCAGGCTTGCCGATGCCCTGGCGGCGGAACGCGAAAGGTCAGGCCGCTGTCCGCGGCTGTTCATCCAGGTCAACACCGGCGAGGAACCGCAAAAGGGCGGCGTGTTGCCCGCCGAGACCGCCGCTTTGATCGAATATGCGCGCAAACTGGACCTGCCCCTGGAAGGATTGATGTGCATCCCCCCCGCCGATGACGATGCGGCGCCGCATTTTGCCTTTCTCGCAAAACTCGCCCGCGATCACGGTCTTGCCAATCTCAGCATGGGCATGAGCGGCGATTTCGAGCTGGCGGTGAAGTTCGGCGCCACGCATGTGCGGGTTGGCACGGCAATTTTCGGCACACGCCAGAAAACAGATCAGCCGATTACGATCTGATCGCCGGGCACGAGCTGTTCCAGCGCCTCGACCAGGTCTTCGCGCTTCAGCGCCACGCAGCCGGCGGTAGGCGAAAAATCGGGTTTGGCATAGTGCAGGAAAATCGCGCTGCCCTTGCCGGGATAAACCGGATCGTCATTGAAGCCGATCACCGCCACTACGTCATACAGGTGATCGTCGCGCCACATCGTCTCCGCGCTGGCGGGATAAGGCAATTTCACCAGTCGGTTGTAGAGCTGATCGTCCGGCGCATCACACCAGCCGTCATCCTTGGCAATCTTCCACAGCGGCAGCGCGATCTGCAGATTCTTCACCCGGTCGGCACGATAAAAGACTTCGCGGATGGGAAAGGTGCCGCGCGGGGTGATGCCATCGCCCTCGCCGCCCTTCATGGCGATGCCGCCCGGCCCGATGGCGGCGCGGCGCTTGCCCGCCCCCCAGTCCAGCCATG
Organism: Micropepsales bacterium; assembly: GCA_038317805.1. Classification (GTDB taxonomy): domain Bacteria; phylum Pseudomonadota; class Alphaproteobacteria; order Micropepsales; family Micropepsaceae; genus Rhizomicrobium. Next base: position 5,812 of record JBBQBL010000044.1, on the reverse strand, counting down.
CGCCATCCTTGTCCGAGGTAACGATGAGATTCATGGCCGTGTTATAGCGTCAGTTGACGCTGGCGAACACCGGCTGGCCCGTCATTCCCATCGAGCGGCGATAGGCATACAGCGCGCGGCTGGCGGTGTCGTTGTCCACGCCCTTGGACGACAAGGCGCTGGTCAGGGCAGCAATTTCGGGACCGGCGGCGGCAGGCGCAGCGGCAACGGCTACAGACACGTCCTGGAACGGCAGCGACGGCAGGTCCGCGGATAACGGCGGCATGTTCAAAGCCGTTTCGCGCACGCCGACCTGGACGCTGGCGACCTCGGTCTTGTCATCGCCCTTGATCCAGGCCATGGCAGTGTCTTCAAAGCTCTTGCCGGTGATGCCTTCGAACGCCACGTCGGCGATCGAACTCACCGCGCCCCACAGGCCCCCATACAGCGTGTCGCCGGCGATCTTCTCGATGTCGCCGATATGCTCGCCGGTGACGGCCCGATAGATGGTGCCGACCACGGGCAGGTGCTGCAGCGGATTGATGACGTCCAGGATGTGATGGAAGAAGTCCTCGCCGCCATCCGCAGTCTTGTACGCGTCCGTCTTGTTGGCGCTGACCGTCACGGCTTCGGTCCCGCCGGCGGGGCCGGGAGACGAAACCATGGCATGATAGACGGGGCTGTAGACGCTCATTGTCCTTAGACGAAGCAAGCACCACGCCAGAATTTTTCGGCGCTATTGCTGGAATTTCATGCGCGCGCGACCGGATACAACCGGCAATATTTGCCGCTTTGGCCCGGGACGGGTTAATCTTCGCCACCCCAAACCCCGTGACCGAATGCCGACCCGAATTCTTTTGGCCGAAAGTGACGATGTATTGCGCGCCGGCCTGGCCGAGCAGCTTGCGCATGAAGGCTATGACGTTGTGACGGCCGCCGATGCGCAGGCCGTCCGGGAGGCGGTACGCGAGCCCCTGGCTTTTGCCATCATCGGCCTTGATGACGGCGAGCGGCTCGCCGCGTCCTTGCGCGGGCAAGGCCTGTCCTGCCCGGTGCTGCTTTTGACCGATGGCGAAGTGGCGACGGCGTGCGAATCCCTGGCCCGGCCGTTCCGGTTTTCCACCCTGTTGCAGCGGCTGCATGCCCTGAACACCCATCATGCCCCGGCCAACGACGCGGCGGTGCGGATCGGGCCCTATACTTTCCATCCCAGCGCCAAGCTGCTGCAGGCCGAAGGCCGCAAGGTCCGGCTGACGGAGAAGGAAACCAATATCCTGAAGTTCCTGCATGCCAGCGCCGGCACCGTGTCGCGCGATATCCTGCTGCATGAAGTCTGGGGCTATGGCCCGGCGGTGGCGACCCACACCCTGGAAACCCACATTTACCGGCTGCGCAAGAAGATCGAGCAGGACCCGGCCAAGGCCCAGATTCTGCTCACCGAAGGCGGCGGTTACCGGCTCAGCGCCTGATCTTGTTTAACGGCCGTTAACCAAGCGGTCGTACAACCGGAGCATGGGCAAAAAACCCGTAAAACCCGTCATTTATCGGTCGCGCAAGAAAAACCCTGCGCCCGAGGCTGATGACGCGCCGCCCCCGCCCAGAGCCAATAAGGCCAGGCGGGCGAAAGCATCCGCCAAATCGGCCAAATCCAGGACCCGCGCCACCTGGCCCTATGTCCTGATGATGCTGGGCGCCTGGGGCGTTATTTTCGGCGGGCTTTTCTTTTCGCACTTCCTGTCCAGCCTGCCCGATGTCCGCAACCTGATGATCAGCGGTCCCTCGCAGGACGTCACCATCCTGGATGACCATGGCCGCCTGATCGCGCGGCGCGGCTTGACGCAGGGCGCGATGGTGCGCGCCGAAGATCTGCCGGACTATGTTCCGGGCGCCTTCATCGCCATCGAGGACCGCCGCTTCCGCTCTCACTTCGGCATCGATCCCATCGGCCTTGGCCGTGCGGCCGTTCAGAACGCGATGGCCGGCCATGTCGTCCAGGGCGGCTCCACCCTGACCCAGCAGCTGGCCAAGAACCTGTTCCTGTCAGCCAACCGCACCTTCGAGCGCAAAGTGCAGGAAGCCATGCTGGCCCTGTATCTGGAGCATCGTTACACCAAGAACCAGATCCTGACGCTGTATCTCAACCGCGTCTATTTCGGCGCCGGTGTCTTCGGTATCGAAGCGGCATCGCAGAAATTCTTCGGCAAGCATGCCTCTGAACTGAGCCTGACCGAAGCGGCGATGGTCGCCGGCAGCGTCAAGGCGCCTGCCCGTTACAATCCGCTGTCCGACATTGACGCCGGCCTGAAGCGCGCCCGCGTGGTGCTGCAGGCCATGCAGGATGCCGGCATCATCGACGAAAACACCCGCGCCCAGGCCGCCGCAACACGCCCGCGCATCGTGCGCGCCAATGCGACGCCGGGCTCGGGCTTTTTCGCCGACTGGATCATGGCGCACCTGAATGAAACGGTCGGCCCAACCAATGAGCCGCTGATCGTTGAAACCAGCTTTGACCTGGATACCCAGACGATGGCCGAACGCGCCGTGGCCGCCGGCCTGGATGGCGAAGGTGGAAAATACAACGCCCATCAGGCGGCGCTTGTGGCGATGACGCCGGACGGCGCAGTACGCGCCATGGTGGGTGGCCGTGCCTATGGCGGATCCGGATTCAACCGCGCCACCGATGCCGTGCGCCAGCCAGGCAGCGCCTTCAAGCCCTTTGTCTATCTGGCCGCGCTGGAACACGGCCACACCATCGACGAAACAGTGAATGACGGGCCGGTGAACATTCATGGCTGGCAGCCCGCCGATTATGAAGGCCGCTTCAAAGGGCGGATGCCACTGATCGATGCCTTTGCAGAATCATCCAACTCGGTCGCTGCCCAGCTCACCGCCGAAGTCGGCGCCAGGGAAGTGGCGCGCACGGCGCGGCGGCTGGGCATCAGCTCCCCCCTGATGGAAGTTTCGTCCCTGGCGCTGGGCACTTCCGGTGTGACGCCGCTGGAACTGACCGGCGCCTATGCGCCCTTCGCCAATGGGGGCAATGGCGTGACCCCGTTCGGCGTGCTGCGGATCAAGACCCGCGCCGGCAAGGTTGTTTACGAGCACAAGACATCAGGCGCCGGCGCGGTCATGAGCGCCCAGGACAATATGCAGATGGCGCGGCTGATGAGCGAAGTGACCGCCACCGGCACCGGCAAGGCCGCGCGGCTGGAGGACCGGCCCACAGCCGGCAAGACCGGCACCACGCAAGATTTCCATGACGCCTGGTTTGTCGGCTTTACCGCCGATCTGGTCTGCGGGGTGTGGATCGGCAATGACGACAACAAGCCGATGATCAAGGCGACCGGCGGGACCCTGCCGGCGCGCATGTTCCGCGCCTTTATGACGGATGCCGAGCAAGGCCTGCCGGTCCGGCCGCTGGCGGGCACGGCATTGATGGCGGCGGTGGAACAACCGGCGACGGAACAGGCTACGCCCGCTGCGGACGAAAATTCCAAGCCGGATACGTTCCAGCGCTTGTTGAATGGCTTGTTCGGCGGAACTTAAATTTTCGCGCTATAGCGTTGTAATTCGCGCCCATGCCGCTTGAGCCAGTCTTGCGGCGTATCGATATCGGCGACCAAGCTTTTCACATGCGTCCAGAAGCGCGCGCTGTGATTCATTTCCCGCAGATGCGCCACTTCATGTGCCACCACGTAATCCAGCACAAAATCCGGCGCCAGGATCAGTCGCCAGGAAAATGACAGCGAGCGGCCCGAAGAACAGGAGCCCCAGCGGCTGGCCGTGTCGCGCACCGTGATGCGCGCCGGCTTGGCGCCCAGCTTGGGCGCATGTTCCAGCACACGGGCTTCCAGTACCTTGCGCGCTTCTTTCTTCAGGAAATCCTGCACCCGCCGCGAAGCATGGGCTTCGCGGCCGCGCACCCAGATGATGCCATCATCCGCCCAGACCGGCGCGGGACCTTTGGCGGCGGCACGGATTTCATGCGCCGCGCCCATGAACGGAATGGTCGCGCCGGCGCCCAGCAAAACCGGGCCCGGTACCTTGGCCAGCTGGCCCCGGATCCAGTCCTGTTCCCCGCGCGCGAAATCCAGCGCATGCGCCAGCCCGCGGTGTGACGGCGCTGTAACACTGACTTCGCCCGTGGCGGGATTGACCTTGACGATCATGCGCCGGGCGCGCGGATTGAGGCGAAGCCGCACTTCCAGCATACGGCCGTCAATTTTCAGCAATTCATGACGGGGGACAGGCTTTTTTCGAAACAGCATACGCGTTTGCCTGTGGCTCGCAGATGGGCGATATTTGTACCCCGTTTCGCAAATGGTTCGAAAGCGAATTCGCCTGTCATGATGCGTGATGAACAGATTGCAAGATTGGCGGGTGCCGGCGCGCTGGCGTTGGTTCTGGGCGCGCTTGGTTTCCAGTATCTTCAGCATCTTCCGCCTTGTGAAATGTGTCATTGGCAGCGCTGGCCGCACGTCGCCGCTGCCGCGCTTGGCCTGATCGGCGTGTCCCGGAGCGACAAGCTGGCCACCGCCACCATCGTGCTGGGCGCGTTGGTGGCGCTGACCGCCGCAGCGCAATGGGGCATGCTGACCGGCTGGCAGCCCAAGCTTCTGATCCTGATCATCGGCGGCCTGGCCGCGACCGCGTTGTGGAAGAAGGACGTCCGCACGCTGGCGATGATCGTGATCGCGCTGGTCGCCGTTTCCGGACTGATCGGTGCTTATCAGGCCGGCATGCAATGGGGCGTGCTGCCGGGACCGGACGGCTGCACCGTGGCGCACGCCTATGTCCTGGGTTCTGGCGCGCCGCCGCCGGCCGTCAACTGCAATGTGGTGACCTGGAGCCTGCTGGGCCTGTCGCTGGCAGCCTATAACGCGATTTTCTCATTTGTCATCGCCGGGGCCGGCGCTTTTCTGCTCGGCCGCAAACATGCCGCGTAAAGCCAAACCCGCCGCGCCCGGCTCCGCCGCCGATATCGAATCCATGATCCGGGTGGATCATGCCGGTGAATATGGCGCCGTGCGCATTTATGAAGGCCAGTTGGCGGTTCTGAAGCAGCGCAAGGGCACCGAATTCAGTGTCGAAACCATCACCCACATGGCCGAACAGGAACAGCGGCACCTGAAAGCTTTCGACAAGCTGGTGAACGAACGCAAGGTGCGTCCCACCGCATTGGAGCCGGTATGGCGCATCGCCGGTTTTGCGCTGGGCGCGGCCACCGCCGCGCTGGGCGAGAAAGCGGCCTTTGCCTGCACCGCCGCGGTGGAAGAAGTGATTGACGAACATTACGCGGCGCAGATCGTGGCGCTGGAAGACAAGGACCCGGCGTTGAAATCAACGGTCGAGGATTTTCGCGCCGATGAAGCGGCCCACCGCGAAACCGCGATTGCGCAGGGCGCCGAACAGGCGCCGGGCTACAAGCTGCTGAGCGAGACGATCAAGGCGGGCTGCCGCATCGCGATCAAACTCTCTGAAAGAATCTGAAACTGCCCGGCGCGAGGGATTTTGTGACCTGAGCAGGAGCGTCACGCGGAGCGGGCTTGCAGCCCGTGAGCATCCGCGACGAACTCAGGGCGCAAAAGACCCGCGCCCTACGGTTCGAGTTCGCTATCCCAATACAGATAATCGGTCCAGCTTTCGTGCAGATAGTTGGGTGGAAACCTGCGCCCATGTTCGCGCAGCTCAATCACCGTCGGCTGATGCGGCTTGATGCGCGGATGCATCTTGGCCTGGCGCGGCATGCGCCCGCCCTTGGTCAGGTTGCAGGGGCTGCAAGCCGTGACGACATTTTCCCAGGTGGTACGGCCGCCTTTGCTGCGCGGGACCA
>JBBQBL010000043.1:0-14469 GCA_038317805.1 Micropepsales bacterium | reverse complement strand
GCGGCCCGGTCATGGGCGGATTGGTGGGCGCCTGGGTTACGACGGCCTGCGGCTCTGGCACGGCGGGCGGCGGAGCGGCTTGTTGAGCCTCCTGCGCGAACACGGGCGTGGTGAGGAAGGCGAGGGTGATGAAGGTCTTTTTCATGCCGCCACTCTAAACAAAAAAGCCGCGGGACCAAATCCCGCGGCTTTCTGTTTTTCCGGCGGTCCTAGTGGACGCTCACCGGGGTGAGTTCATTCTGCACGGCAGCGCCATAGGCGCTGGCATAGCCGTCGGTAAAGCCCAGCACGCTGCCATCCTCGGCGTGCAGGACATAGAGCTTCACGCCAGCGGGCAGATCGATGTTGGCCGGGATCAGGCCAAGGCGATGGGCCTCGTCGCTCCCGGTGGGCTTGATGTACGCGATGCGGCCGTCCAGGAAATTCCGCTCCTCGATCTCGTCGCTTTCAACAAATCTGTCACTCATGGCATGTCTCCAATCTTGATATCTACGACCCTCACGCTTGGTTGGACCTGCTTTCGGGCCAAATGGATCTTGAGCAATCCATTTTCCAACGCGGCAGCAGTGACTTCGATGCCGTCGGCCAGGACGAAGCTGCGCAAAAATTGTCGCGCCGCAATGCCCCGGTGAAGGAACGTTTTGCCGTCGGCCTCCGCCTGCTTGCCACGGACCACCAGCTGGCGATCCTCTTCGGTGACGCTGAGCTCCTCTTGCGAGAAGCCGGCCACCGCCAGGATGATGCGCAGCGAACCGTCGTCAAAAGCCTCGATATTGTAGGGCGGATAGGAATCGCCCGCGTTGCGGGCGGTGCGTTCCAGCAGCCTTTCCAGATGGTCGAAGCCCAGCAGATAGGGGCTGCCGAAGGTCGTATGCCTGTTCATGTCCAGCCCTCCTTTGAGCAGCTGTCCGGTCCCCATCATGGGCGGCCGGTACAACAAAGATGGGGTGCCAAAATAGCGGTTCAAGATGTGGTTCCGCGGTGGAACAATCTGTGGTTGTGCGGTTGAACCGGGGCTCCGGGGCGGGCACAATCGCCCCATGCTGGTCATCCTGGACGACGGCCCCCGCCGGGTTTTCCGCGCCCCCCTGGGCGTGATTACGGCCGCCCGGGCGGAGGATGTGCCTGCCGCCCTGGCAGCGGTGGCAGCCGCCCTGGCCCAGGGCCGGCATGTGGCGGGGTGGCTGGGCTATGAGCTGGGCTATGCCCTGGAGCCGCGGCTGGGCGGGCGCATTTTTGGCCCGTTGCTGCGGCTGGGTGTGTTCGACGCCCCCATGCCGGACGCGCCGGCGGTTCGGAGCCAGGCTTACGCCGGGCCGCTGCGCCCCGAATGGGACGAGGCCGCCTATGCCGCCCGGTTTGCAGCTGTGAAGGACTACATCGCAGCCGGCGACATCTATCAGGCGAATTTGAGCTTCCGTGCGCGCTTTGCCTTCGCGGGCGAACCGCTGGCGCTGTATGAGCATCTGCGCGCCGCCAGCGGCGCAACACATTGCGGTTATATGGACGATGGCGAGCGGCAGATCCTGAGTTTGTCGCCGGAATTGTTCTTCGATCTGGACCCACAGGGCCATCTCACCGCGCGTCCAATGAAAGGCACCGTGGCGCGCGGCAACGACGAGAGGGGCGAACGCAACGCACTGGCGGCATCGCCCAAGAACCGCGCCGAGAATCTGATGATTGTGGATTTGATCCGCAACGATCTCAGCCGCATCGCCCGGCAGGGCAGCGTGGAAGTCTCGGACCTGTTCAAGGTCGAGACCTATCCCACCCTGCACACCATGGTTTCCACCGTGACGGCGCAGAAGCGCAAGGACGTGGGCGTTGCCGATATCCTGCGGGCGCTGTTTCCCTGCGGCTCGGTCACCGGCGTCCCCAAGATCCGCGCCATGGAGATTTTGCGCGAACTGGAAGCTTCACCGCGCGGCGCCTATTGCGGCGCCATCGGGCATTTTGCGCCGGCCCCTAACAATCAATTTTCCGCCCGCTTCAACGTCGCTATTCGCACGCTGACAATTCAGGGCGCAGAAGGCGAACTCGGCATTGGCGGTGGGGTGGTGCAGGATTCGGATGCCGATGGAGAATATGCCGAATGCCTGCTCAAGGCGCGCTTCTTCGAAGTGTCGCGCAAGCAGCTGGAGTTGATCGAAACGTTGCGTTGGGAAAGCGGGTTCGCCCGCTTGGAAAGCCATTTGGCGCGGATGGAAAATTCGGCGCGGGTGTTTGGCCTGGCTTTTGATCCTGTCGCCGCCGAAGCAGCGCTGGCGCAAGCCGTGGCGGGACGGGCAGGGGCATCGCGCGTCCGGCTGACATTGAACGAAGCCGGACGTCATCACGCCACCGTCCATGACCTGCCGGCCAATCCCGCCCACTGGACCTATGCGGTTTCTCCGGAACGCACCCACAGCAGCGACGTGCTGCTGCGCCACAAGACAAGCTGGCGCGATTTGTATGAAGGCGAAGTCAAACGCCTGGGCACCGACGAGGTGATTTTCTGCAACCAGCGCGGCGAACTCACCGAAGGGGCGCGCAGCAACATCTTTGTGCGGCGTGATGGTGTGTTTCTGACGCCGCCGCTGGAAGCCGGTGTGCTGGATGGCCGGCTGCGCGCCGAACTGATCGGGCAAAGACAGGCGCGCGAGGCGGTGCTGACGCCGGATGACCTGACGGGCGAGGTCTGGTTCGGCAATTCGCTGCGCGGATTGATCCGGGCGCTTAGACCTTAGACGCCAGCGCCGACAGCAAGGCCAGGGTTCTCGGCAGCAGCCAACCATCAACTTCGACAACACGGCCTGCCGAAGCATCGGCCTCGGCTGCGGCTTTCAGGCTGTCCGGTTTCAGGTCGGCGCGCAGCTGTGCCGCCAGCGCGCCCGCATCCGGCGCGCTGATCAGTTTGGCGCCCAGCCGGGCCGCATGTTGGCGGTCCACCAGCTGCACCAGAAGATCGTCATAAGGCGTCGGCGGATAATGTTTCACGAAGATGTCGGTGAAACGGTACAGGCCTGCAGCCGCTGCCGCACCGGCCGCCGCCATGCCGGCGATGACAGTCCTGCGCTTCATGCCATCACCTTCTTCAGGTGATCGCCCAGCCGCAAGGTCAGCGCCACCAGGTTCAGTGTGGGGTTGGACGCGCTGTAGCTGGGGAAGGTGCCGCTGCCGGCGATGTAGAGATTGCCCATGCCATGCACCAGCCCGTCGCCGTCCACCACGCCCTGTTTGGGATCGGCGCTCATACGGGTGGTGCCCAGGTGATGATGGCCCCAATCCATCCGGGTCATCCAGTCTTCGCGTGTGTGGCAGTTGATGCGCAGCATACCCGCCTTGCTGGCCAGCAATTGCCGGCCCAGCTCGGTCAAGGTGCGGTTGAAGCGGACGAAATCGTCATCGGCGATGCGCATATCCAGCTTCAGGCGCGGCAGGCCCAGTGCGTCCTTGTCGTCGCTCAAGGTCAGACGGCGATCGGGATCGGGCATCAACTCTATGCCGCAGCCCAGCGAATAGGCCTTGGCATTCGATGCATCCACGCCCAGCGCGATGGCGGTGGTGATGACGGCAGCCTTGCCGGTTTCATCCAGATCCACCGGCGACTCGATGGTGCTGAGCGAGCTGCCCACCCGGGCGGCGCGGCTGAATTTGGCGGTGGGCGCGAAGGTGGCGCGCATGATGGCGCCATTCGCCAGGTTCTGGTTGGCGCCGTAAAAGGGCGCCAGGGGTCCGGAGAAACTCACCACCGTGGCGACGTCACGCGGAATGGGGTTGTCGGCAAAGAAGCGGCCCACCAGGTCGTTCTGGTTGCCGATGCCTGCCTTCATCACATCGTTGGAGGCCAGCAGCAGGCGTGCATTCTCGATGCCGCCGCAGGCCAGCACCACCATGCGCGGCTTCACCGTGAAGTGCTTACCGGCCCCTCCCTTGGAATCAAGTGTGGCGACTTCCAGCCGTTCGACCTGCTTGCCGTTCGCGGCCAGCCTTATGGCGGTGACGTTGGCGTGCAGCAGCGGCTTGATGTTGGGCGCACGCTTGAGATCCTCCTGATAGCGGTTGCCGAACTGGGTCGGCAGGATGTCGGCGCGCATCTTGGAGAACTGGAACCAGCTGGTGTAAAGCCCGCCGCCGTTCAGCGGCAGTACCGCGCCTTCGCCGGCATTGTCGGCATCGCCCTTCTGGTCATAGATCCAGGGACCGGCTTCCACCAGCGTCTGCGCGCGGGGGTAATAGGGCTCCAGTGTCTGTCTGGGGAATGGCCAGCCGGAATGGGGCACCCAGTCGCGCGCTTCGAATTCGATCGCGTCCATCGGCCGGCACCAGCCGCCCCAGTGATTGGTGCCGCCGCCAAGCTGGCGCAGCCTTCCGGCGTCCAGCGGCGCATAGCGCGTCCCGGTCTCGGTGCCCGAATACATTTTCTGGATGGCGGGATCGAAATTCATGCCGCCCGATTCCAGCAGCAGCACGCGTATCTTGCTGCCCGCCAGCGCCAGCGCCAGGCTGATGCCGGCCGGCCCGCCGCCGATGATGGCAAGATCGGTCTCCAGCACTGTGGCGGAGGCAAGCGTGCGGGCGTCGATCAGGGCGGTCAAGAAGGGCGAATCCGGAATAAGGCCAGTGAAGCGACGAGTGTAACGCCCCGTCTGGAAAAAGGTCTTGTCCTAATTGTGTCGGGTTCCGATCGACTTAGACGTCCTCGGCATGACCGATATTGTAACCGCCATCGACCGCGATGGCCTGGCCGGTGATCCATTGCGCCTGGTCGGACATCAGGAACAACGCCATATGCGCGATCTCTTCGGGCTCGCCCATGCGGCCCAGGGGATGCAGCGCCGCCAGCCTGGCCTTCTTCTCGGCCGGCAGGCTGGCCAAAAGCGGCGTGTTGACGAAGCCCGGGCAGATGCAATTCACCCGCACTTTATCGGCCGCGTAATCCAGCGCCATGTTCAGGGTCAGCGACAGCACCGCGCCCTTGCTGGCGGTATAGGCGGCGCGGTTGCGGGTGCCGGTGGTGGCCACGCCGGACGACAGGTGCACGATGGCGCCGCCATGGCTGCGCATATGGGGCAGGGCATATTTCGAAATCAGGAATGTGCCCCGCACATTCACCGCCATCACGGCGTCGAAATCGGCCATGTCGGCCTCGTCAACCTTGGCGCGGCGGGCAATACCGGCGCTGTTGGCGACCGCGTCGATCCGCGTCAGCCCCGACAAGGCGGCCTTGACCTGTTCCTCGTCGGTGATGTCGCAGATGCGGCTGTCTTTGAATGGCGCCACTACGCGGTCGATGGCGATGACGGTGGCGCCTTCAGCCTCGGCGGCCTTGGCGATGGCCAGTCCCAACCCGGAGGCCGCGCCTGTCACCACCACGTGTTTTCCGGAAAATCGCATTCCGGCAGAATAGCGGGCCGCACCTTCGGTGTCATCCTTGCGGGCCGCCCGCCTGCTGCGACGCAATGTGCTTTTTGCCTTCGTGGGTATGCGGTGCTACGCTTGCCGACTGCAAAAACGCATTCTGCTGAGGCGAAGACGATGGAGTTCGATCACGTCGTCGCGCCGCTGAAGCGGGATCAGTTTCTCGGCGAATATTGGACCAAGTCGTTCCTGGTTTCAAAAGGCGAGGCGGGCCGCTTCTCCGATCTGCTGGGCTGGGACGAACTCAACGCAATCCTCGAACAGCACCGGCTCTATCCGCCGCGCTTCCGGCTGACCCATGAAGGGCGCAATGTCGACGCCTTTCGCTACACCACGCGCGCCGCGGACGGTACGCCACGGCTGAATTCGGGAAAACTGGCCGTCTGCCTGGCGGCAGGCGCGACGCTTGTGTTGGAGGGGATGGAGGAATTGGCCCCCCGGGTGCGTGAACTGGCGTCCTCATTCCGGGATGCGCTGCACGCAAACAGCCACGTCAATCTTTACGCGGGATGGCATGGCCAGAAAGGCCTCGACCTGCATTTCGACACCCAGGAGATCATGGTTCTGCAGGTGGCGGGACGGAAGCGCTGGCAGATTTACCCTCCGACACGGATCAATCCGTTGCCGGACGAGGACGAAGCGCCGCCCAAGCCTACGGGTCCGCCCGCATGGGACGGGGTGCTGGAGGATGGCGGCATGCTCTATATTCCGCGGGGCTGGTGGCATGTGGCGTTCCCGCTGGGCGAACCGAGCCTGCATCTGACGGTGGCGACGGAACCGCCGCTGGGCACGCATTTGATTGCATGGCTTGTGAGCAAGCTGCGGATGCACGAAATGGTCCGCGCCGAGGTGCCCTGGCTGAGCGATGCCAAGGGGCAGGCCGCTTATCTCGCCGCCCTGCGGCCCATGCTGTCCGAAGCCCTGACGGACGAGTCCGTCGCCGAATTCCGCCATGAATGGGAAGGTGTGCTGCAGCCATTTCCCAGCATCCGCTTGCCCGGCATGCCCTACGTCCAGGCTGAGACGATCAGCGATGCCCATCGCATCCGGCTGGCGGCGGCGCATCACCTGCATTTCACGCACACCGGCAACAGCTGGAAGTTCCGGGTTCAGGGCATGTTGTGGGGCGGAATTTCTCCCGCTCTCTTGCCCGCGTTGCAAAGGCTGAATGACACAACCGCCCTGGGGCTGGTGGAACTGAGCGCCTGTCTCGATAGCGAGGCGGCAAAAAGCGATCTGCGAAAGATTCTGGCCGCGCTAGCTCGGGCTGGCGTCATCCTGATCGAGAAGCCGTAGGAAGGCATGCCCCGCATTTGGCGGGGCATGTTCCACAATCAACGATGGCCACCGGAAGCGGAAATGCGTTCCCCCGTCAGCCAGCCGGCTTCGTCGCTGGCAAGGAAGACCGCGACCTTGGCGATATCTTCGGGCTGGCCGATGCGGCCCAGCGGCGCCTTGGCCTCGATGTCCTTCTGGAAATCGCCGCCGATAAAGCCCGCGGCATGGGTGCCTTCGCTTTCCACCATGCCCGGATTGATGGAATTGACGCGGATCTTGCGCGGCCCAAGCTCCGACGCCAGGACCTGCGTGATGGTGTCCACTGCGCCCTTGGTGCCGGCATAGATCGCCGAGCCCGGAATGCCCATGCGGCTGACCACTGACGAGATGTTGATGATGCTGCCGCCTTCGGGCCCGAACAGGGGAAGGGCTTCGCGCGTCGCCTGGATCGTGCCCCAGACATTGATGTCGAAGTGGCGGCGGTAATCGGCTTCTTCGGCCTGGTCGATGGGGGCGAACTTGAACACGCCGGCATTGTTTACCAGCACGTCCAGCTTGCCGAACGCCTTTTTCGTTTCGCCGAACAGCCGCTCGACATCGTCCGTCTTGGATACGTCGCCTTGAACCGCGATGGCCTTGCCGCCCTTGGCCTTGATGTCGGCCACGGCCTTTTCCGCGCCACTCTTGTCGCTGGCATAATTCACCACAACGGACGCGCCCGCCGCACCCAGCGCCTTGGCGATTCCCGCGCCGATGCCCTTCGAAGCGCCGGTCACCACCGCCACCTTGCCTTGCAGTTTGCTCATTGCTCTCTCCTTTGATGTTTCGATAGTTAGACAAACATCATAACGACGGGCGGCGCTTTCAAGGGGCTGGCGGGGTTTTGTCGGGTGTCGCAATTCCGTCAAATTGACAAGCTGGAATAAGCGCTTAAGAGAGGGTCCATGGATCGCAGGATCAGATTCTTTGCCACTATTCTGGTCGGCTGTGCCGTGCTGGCGCCTGCCGCTTTGGGCGATGGCGCCGCCGGGCCGCTTCCGCCCGCATCCGCGGCGGCGCCCAGGCCGGCGCCGCTCAAGCCCACCCCGCTCAAACCGGGAAAGTCAGCAGGTGTCCGTGCCGCGCAGCAAGGGCAGACAGGGCTGGCGTTGGTTGGTGCGGGCAGCGCCATTATCGCGGTGATCGCCGTGACGGCAGGCTCCAGCGGCGGCAATGGCGCCGCCCAGCCCAATGCCCAAAGCGTCGTTGCGACGACGTCTTAGTTTCCCCCGCAGGTCGCTTCGCTCGCGGGGGAAGGCTAGATCTTGGCGAGCTGCGCCAGATAGGCGTTCAGCACCGGCCGGTTCAGCTTCAGATGCGCGAACTTGCCTTCGCGGCTGACCGCGATCAGCCCCGCATTCTCCAGCTCCTTCATATGGTGGGAGAGGGTGGCGGGGGTAACGTCGTTGCCGGCGCTCAGCGCGCTGCAGGGGGTGGTGCCGTCGCACGAACCGATCTGCTTGAGAATCTCCACCCGTCGGGGTTCCGCCAGGGCCTTGGCGATCAGTTCGGTCTGGCGCGGGGTCAGCGTTGGCATGGCCTGAAAATGGCGCTCCCCGGGTGTGGATACAAGCTCTGCGGCGACTTTCCCGGAAATTCACGCTTAACGAATGAATAACGGGGAGGGCCCCATCTCGCCCTATCTATGAACAGGGACTTAAAGGATTTCCTCTATTTGGAGGAACACCGGGACGGGGGCAGGGTGATGCAGGCACTTGTGAATGATCGACGGTCGCATCGGCGGTATCGTGCCGCTGTCGGCGCCGAATTGCGGACGCAGGACAACGAAAGCATTTTATGCCGGATCGTCGATATTTCGGCGGCGGGGGTAGCTGTTCAGTGTGAAAACATACCCGATGAGCTTTCCGTCAGTTTGCGGCTGGAGGGGTTTGGGGTTCTGAACGTTTCAAGGCTGCGCGCGCGCTCCGGCACAGAGCGGCTGATCGTCAGAGAAACGGACTCGCGAATGCGGCAGCTCGTCCTGTTTATTTCGGGTCTGGTGAATGCGGGCAAGGCGATGCCCATTCTGATGGGCAGACGATCGCCGGAGACCGACGAAATTCTTCCGGCGGCCTCCTGTGCCTTCAACGTGCGGCAGACTTTAAATCTCATCACCCAGGCTGCAAACCGGGATGGTGCACTGCCGGCCAACGTCACATTGTTCCCGCGCCCCGATCGTGGGGCCCGGGACGAGACTCCTGACCTGATAGCCTGAAGCGCCTAGCGCTGGGCCGTCAGAGCGATATGGGTCCTGGTGGACGCCGAATGGCTGGAAAGCGTGCCGGCGGCCATGCAGGCCATGACGGACAACACGATCAGCATCTGCAGGCTCATGGATCTCATGGCGATTCCTCGCGGGAGTGCGAGGCCATGATCGCGGGGGATGGGCAAGCTTTTGTGACGAATGCAGGGGAACTTTGCTACCGGCCGGACTTGTCCAATGCGGCCTGCAATTTTTTCCGCTCGGTTTCCCACCGCTCGCGTTCTTTGTGTGTCCGCCGCTCCAGCTTTTCCTGTTCACGGGCAATCGCCGCCAGCGCGGCTTCATGGCGTGCGCGGGCCTTGTCCAGGGCGTCTTCCGCCGCGTCGGTCGCGCGCTGTCTGGCGGCACGCTCTTTTTCGGCTTTTGCTTCCGCAGCCGCGCGTTCCTTGTCGCGGCGCGCGCGCGCCTTTTCGAAGGAGATGATGTCGGCGCGGGCCGCTTTCCTGTCCGGCTTGGGCCTGGCAAAGACGCGCTTCTTCGGCTTGGGCGCCTCGATCCTGGGCGGGCGGATGTTGGGAAGCGATGTGGGCAGCCTGGCGTCCGTGCGGAATTCGTCCTTCGACCCGACCGCGCGTTTCAGGACGGTGCCCGGCTGCGCGGTCGCCGCGGCGATGATCCTGGGATCATCGGTTTCCTTGGCGAAGCCCTGCTTGAAGGCGTTGTGGTTCATGCCCCAGGCCTCCAGGGCGGCCTTCATCGACGGGGCTGCGATGGCCAGCTCAAAAAAGCCCAGATTGGTGATGTATGTCTTGAGGGCGCGCGGCATCGCAGCAGGCTAGCCGACTTTGGGGGCTGCGCTAAAGGCCTAGCGAATCTGGCTCGCCGCGTCGGCCTCACCGAGAATTTCCAGCAGAAGCGCCTTTGCCATTATCGCGGGGCTGACCTCTGTCAGCTGCGCGGACTTGCGGCCCAGCAGGCTGATGACATGCACCATGCCGCTCGAGGTTGTGAACGATCCCTCGAATTGGCGGCCTTTGAAGCTGGCTTGAATAGCTTCTCTAGGTTCTGGTCTGGCCACTGGGTGTCCTCTGCCGTGGAGCGCGTGTTGCGTGGCAATCTTAGCAAGTTCCCACAGCGAAAGCTGCACCACTTCCTTGCGATTGGGAGGCTTCGCGATGTGCCACTTGCCCGCCTGCGCTCCTTCGCGCGCCTCAAGTCGCTGTCGCGCGGCGCGCTGCGGACGCTTGGCTCCACCAATTCCCGCGAGCTTATGATGGCGAAATTTGAAATCCGCCGGCTGGGGCGGGAATTGGTGGAGCCAAGCGGGATCGATCCGCTGACCTCCTGCATGCCATGCAGGCGCTCTCCCCGCTGAGCTATGGCCCCGTACCAATGCGAACCGGTCTGGTTGTCCGGCTCGGGCTTTTAAAGCCTAGGCTTCGTCTTTGGCAATGCCCGGATCGATGATGCCGCTGACATCGTCTTCCTCGTCTTCGACTTCGCCCAGAAGATCGTTCTCTTCTTCGTCCTCGTCGTCCTCGACTTCGATGTCCTCGATGGCGACTTCCTCGTCGGCATCGACAACGGACATGCCCGATTCCGCTTCGGCTTCTTCTTCCTCGGCGTCTTCGTCCTCGTCCTCGCCGGTCGCCGCGATCTTCAGCGGCGCCTCGACCACGACTTCGGCTTCTTCTTCCTCGTCATCGGACTCGGCGGCGTCGTCTTCGTCCTCGTCTTCTTCTTCGTCATCTTCCGCGTCAGCGGCAGGGACGGGGCCCGCGGCCGCCGGCTCTACGGCGCGGCTGCGGCGCTGCTTGAACAGCGCTTCGGGCTCATAGCTGAAACCGCACTTGGGGCACTCGATCGGCCGCTTGGTGAGGTCGTAAAACCTCGCCGCACAGCTGGGGCACGCCCGTTTGGTTCCAAGATCTGCCTTGACCAAGATGATCTTCCCGTGAAGAAGGGGTTGTTGGAGGGGCGCGTTTGCCACGGTTGGCCCCGGCTGTAAAGGTCATTTGAAGCCCCTGATGCATAACGCCAATTCCGCCCCACTTGCTGCCCGCCGCGCCGGCCCCCTCAAGGGCACCGCCCAGGTGCCGGGGGACAAATCCATTTCCCAGCGAGCGCTTATCCTAGGTGCCTTGGCAGAGGGTGAAACCCGCATTTCCGGGCTTTTGGAGTCCGGCGACGTTCATTCCACCGCTGGCGCCCTGCGGGGCTTCGGCGCCGAGCTGACCGCCGAGGGTCCGGGCCGCTGGCGGGTCAAGGGGACCGGGGTGGGGAACTGGAAGACCCCTGGCGCAGACCTGGACTTCGGCAATTCGGGCACCGGCTCGCGCCTGGTGATGGGGGCGATGGCCACCACGCCCATCACCGCCACTTTCACCGGCGATGCCAGCCTGCGCTCGCGCCCCATGGCGCGGGTGGTGGCGCCGCTGGAAGCTTTCGGCGTCACCTATGAGGGGCAGGGCCCCAAGGCGCTGATGCCGCTGACCTTGCATGGCGCCAGGGATGCCAAGGCCATCACCGCCCATGTCGCCACCGCCAGTGCCCAGGTGAAATCGGCGCTGCTGCTGGCGGCGCTGAACGCGAACGGCACCAGCCGCATCAGCCAGGACGTGCTGACGCGCGACCATAGCGAAAAAATGCTGCGGGCCTTCGGTGCCCGCATCCACGTCACGCCCTGCCAGGACGGCGGCGAAATCATCACCGTGGAAGGCCCCGCCAGGCTGACCGGCTGCAGCGTGGAAGTGCCGCGCGATCCGTCCAGCGCCGCCTTCCTGATCGTGGCGGCCCTGATCGTGCCGGGCTCGATGGTCGAATTGCCCGCCATCCTGCTCAATCCCCGGCGTACCGGACTTCTCGACACGCTGCGCGAAATGGGTGCCCATATCGAGGTGAAAAACATCCGCTCCAGCGGCGGCGAGGAGATCGGCGACCTGGTGGTGCATCATTCCACCCTGCATGGCGTGACGGTGCCGGGCTGGCGCGCGCCCTCGATGATCGACGAATATCCCATCCTGGCGGTGGCCGCATCTTTCGCCGAAGGCCGGACGGTGATGCACGGGCTGGAGGAATTGCGCGTCAAGGAAAGCGACCGGCTGGCGGCAATCGTCGCGGGGCTGACCGCCAACGGCGTCGCCACCGAGGTTGACGGCGACGATCTGACGGTGATCGGCATGGGCGAAGTGCCGGGCGGCGGCACGGTGACCACACACCTGGATCACCGCATCGCCATGAGCTTTTTAACGATGGGGTTAGCGTCGCAGAAACCGGTGACGGTGGATGACGTCACCATGATCGCCACGTCCTTCCCCGAATATCAGGATTTGATGTCGGGCCTTGGCGCGGTTATGGAAGCGCCCCAAGGAAAAGAACAATGAGTATTGTCATCGCCGTTGACGGCACCGCTGCAAGCGGGAAGGGCACCCTGGCCAAGAAGCTGGCGGCCCATTTTGGTTTTGCCCATCTGGACTCCGGCGCGCTCTATCGCCTGACCGCGCTTAGCGTGCTGGAGAAGAATGGCGATCCCTCCAACGAGGCCGACGCCCTGAAGGGCGCCCAGACCATCGACTTCAACCGCGCCGGCGATCCGGCCATCCGCACCGACATCGTCGGCAAGGCCGCATCTCAGGTCGCCGCCATCCCGGCAGTGCGCGATGCGCTGCTCGATTTCCAGCAGAACTTCCTGGCCCATCCCCCCGGCGGCAGCCCGGGCGCGGTGATGGACGGGCGCGACATCGGCACCGTCATCTGCCCCACCGCCACCGCCAAGCTGTATGTGGACGCCAAGCTGGAAATCCGGGCCCGCCGCCGCTGGCAGGAACTCAAGGGCATGGGAATTCGCCGGGCCGAACAGGATGTTGTGGCCGAACTGGGGGCCCGGGACGCAGCCGACAAGTCCCGCCCGGTTTCCCCCCTGAAACAGGCCGAGGACGCCGACTTGCTGGATACCACCGATTTGGGTATAGACGCGGCGTTCGCGGCAGCCCTCGCCCTGGTTTCTCCCAAGGTCGATGGCGCGCTCAAGGACCGCCACAGGGGCTAAGGAGGCCCGGCGGCCTAAAGGGCATCCCGCTTACTTCTCCAAAACCCAAACGCCCGGGCATCCCGCCTGGGAAGTCCGCCGCAGCATTGCTGCCGGTTGGCATGCATGACGTACAGGAACTTACCCGAATGGCTCGCGCCGCAACCAAAGACCGTACCGTTGAATCCATGTCCACGCCTTCGCGCGAAGATTTCGCCGCGATGCTGGAGCAAAGCTTCGAAACCCAGTCCCCCCAGGAAGGCCAGGTCATCAAGGGCACCATCGTCGCCATTGAAAACGACTTCGCCATGGTGGACGTCGGCCTGAAGACCGAAGGCCGCATCTCCCTCAAAGAATTCGCCATGCCGGGCATCCCCGCCGACATCAAGGTGGGCGACACGGTGGAAGTTTACCTGGAGCGCGTCGAAAATGCGCTCGGTGAAGCTGTCCTGTCCCGTGACAAGGCCCGCCGCGAAGAAAGCTGGGTCAAGCTTGAAAAGGCCTTCAACGACGTCACCCGCGTCACCGGCGTGATCTTCGGCCGCGTCAAGGGCGGCTTCACCGTCGATCTCGACGGCGCCGTGGCCTTCCTGCCCGGCTCGCAGGTCGATGTGCGCCCGATGCGCGATGTCGGCCCGCTTATGAACCAGCCGCAGCTGTTCCAAATCCTGAAGATGGACCGCCGCCGCGGCAACATCGTGGTGTCCCGCCGCGCCGTGCTCGAAGAGCGCCGCGCCGAGGAACGCACATCGCTGGTGGCTTCGCTGCAGGAAAAGCAGATCGTCGAAGGCGTGGTCAAGAACATCACCGACTATGGCGCCTTCGTGGACTTGGGCGGCGTGGACGGCCTGTTGCA
Source organism: Micropepsales bacterium (assembly GCA_038317805.1). Lineage (GTDB taxonomy): Bacteria > Pseudomonadota > Alphaproteobacteria > Micropepsales > Micropepsaceae > Rhizomicrobium. The sequence continues at coordinate 666 of JBBQBL010000043.1, read as the reverse complement.
CGTCACCGACATCGCCTGGCGCCGCGTCTCGCACCCGACCGAAGTCCTGTCGGTGGGCCAGACCGTCACCGTGCAGATCATCAAGATCAACCACGAAACCCAGCGCATCAGCCTGGGCATGAAGCAGCTGCAGACCGATCCCTGGGAAGGCGTCGCCGCCAAGTACCCGGTGGGCGTGCAGTTCAAGGGCAAGGTCACCAACGTCACGGACTACGGCGCCTTCGTGGAGCTGGAGCCGGGCGTCGAAGGCCTGGTCCATGTCTCGGAAATGTCCTGGGTCAAGAAGAACATGGCCCCCTCCAAGCTGGTCACCCCCGGCACGGATGTGGACGTCGCCGTGCTGGAAGTGGACTCCAACAAGCGCCGTATCAGCCTTGGCCTGAAGCAGACCCAGGAAAATCCCTGGAACTCCTTCACCGCCAACCATCCGGCGGGCAGCACCATCGAAGGCGAGATCAAGTCCATCACCGAATTCGGCCTGTTCATCGGCCTGGATTCGGATATCGACGGCATGGTCCATCTGTCCGATCTGTCCTGGTCCACCGCGGGCGAGGAAGCCATCAAGACCTATGAAAAGGGCCAGATGGTCAAGGCCAAGGTCCTGGACATCGATATCGAGAAGGAACGCGTCTCGCTCGGCATCAAGCAGCTCGAGAACGATCCGAT
>JBBQBL010000042.1:0-14585 GCA_038317805.1 Micropepsales bacterium | reverse complement strand
GCTGGTTGATCAGCTGGAAATCCTTGATGTTCAGCACGCCGGTGAAATCGGGCGCGGGATTGGACGGGCTGACAATGTCGCTGGCCTGCCCCGGCAAATGGACGGTGGCGGTGAGCGCGCCCCCCCGCATGCTTTCAAAGGCGAATACGCCCCGCGCCAGCAGCGCCGCGTCGCCCGCGGTCAGCACTACCTTGCGGCCCGTATTGCTGGTCTCAAGATTGGCCGCGATGGGCGCAGTTTTGCCGTTCAGCATCAGGTTGCCGCTGAGGCTCAACCCTGACGGCCGCATGCCGATGCCGGCCAGGTCCAGGTTGAACGGCGTGATGGAAACGCCGCTGCGCATTGCCATCCGGTCCAGCCTGGCGTTGATATGGAATTTGCCCTGCGGCGTGTCGTCGGGCGGTGGATCGGCGGCGCCGCCGCCCGGCTGCTCGTTGGAGCCGGTGCGCCCGATCTTGGAGCCGTCCAGCGAACGGCCGCGCAGCAGGTAATCATCCCCGCCCGTGACGCTGCGCGAAAGCTGGAAAGACAGGTCGTTCAGCGGACCCATTTTCACCGACGGGAAGTTCAGCACCGTCAGATCGCCGTTGCGGTTGAAGTCGGCGGTGCCGCTGAGATTCAGGAACGGCCCGCTGATGCGGATGGTCTGGTCCTGCACCACATTGCCGGGCGCGAAATTGATGCCGATGCGCCCTGCCGCGGCCTGGCCGGGTGTCTTTTCCAGGTTGACAATGGGCACCGTCAAAAGCGCTGGCGTGAAATCCACCGCCACATCGGCATGCAGCAGGCTGCCGCGATGGCCGGTAATGTCGGCGGTGATGGGCACCGTGCCGCGAAAGAAGCGCAGCAGGTTGATGTTGAGCGCGGCGCGCGCGCCCTCGGTCATCGGGCCTTTCACGGTCAGCCTGGTGGTGACCGGATCCTTGGTGCGGAAATCCTCGGTCCAGTCCACGTTCATCCTGGCATCGGCCAGGTTGATCACGCCATACTGATGCAGATGGGTGTTGTCGACTTCAAAGGTCACCGCGCCATCGGTCAGGCGCGTCTTGCCGCCCAACGTCACGGCGAAATCACTCACCACCGCCTTTACCGCAATGCCGACATCATCCACCGGCAGGTCCGCCAGCATCGGCACCTTGAACATCAGGTCGGCGCCGACCTGGCCACCGGTCGTTTTAGGATCGATGCCGAACTTGGTGGGATAGGTCAGCGGCTTCATGTCGATCAACGTCATCACGTCGGTCATGGCGCCTTCGACCCGCACGCCGAACTGTCCCACGGTGCCGACCTGGTGCAGGTTGGGGATCAGCGCGGTGCCGCTTTTGGCGATCAGCGGCCCGATGCGCCCGCTGGTGAAATTGGCCTTGAAGGTGTCGCCGGTCATAACCGCGTCGCCCATCACATTGGTGGCGCGCGTGAGACCCTTGATGTAATTGCCTTCCATGTCCTTCATGGCGAAGGTCAGCTTCAGCGAGTCTTCCGGCAGGATGTTCTGGTCCAGCATGCCGGGCGGGAAATTGGTCTGGGCTTCCAGGGGCCCCATCGTGCCGGCGAAGATGTTTTCGTCGATCCAGCTGCGGGCGCCCGGCGCCACGGGCATCGGCCAATACTTCAACAAGGTCCGTACCGGGATTGCGGGAATGCGCGCCTTGGCCACGATCCCCGGCGCGCCATTGTCGTTCAGGGTGAGGCTGCCCGAGGCATCCAGCGCAAAGCCCGGGGCGGCAACCGCAAGCTTGGTGAACTTGAACTGGCGCGGCCCGGTCAGGTAATCGGCCGCCACCGTCACCGACTGGTAGCCGATGGCGCGTGGGAACACGCCGGGCATGTCCAGCGCCACGTCGTGGGCGGCAAACTCGGCATGCACCCGCTCCAGCTTGCCGGCCCCGTCATAGAAGAAATCGCCGGCGCCCTTGAACAGGGCCCGCGCTTCCTTCGCATTCAGATCGGCCGTGGTCACCGCCAGGCGCCGCGTCACGCCGTCATAGCGTCCCACCAGCCGCAGACTGTTGACATGCAGCGCCTTGCCCTTCATGGCGGCGACCGGTATTTCGCCCGTGGCCGCCAGATCGAAGGCGACCATGCCCAGCTTGCTTCCCGGATCGATGCGGAATTCGCTGGAGGCACTGACCACCATCGGCAGGTTCTTCACGCCATCGAAGAATTTTGCGTTCCGCCCCAGCGCGCGAAGATCCAGCCCCGTCACCGCCACATTGCCGGAAATCGGTTGAGCACCGGGGGGTATGGTGAGCTCGGCAGCTATGTGGCTGGCGCTGCCCGAGATCAGCACATTGGCATCGAAGCTGGTGACGATGGTAACGCCCTTGGAACGCATCACAAGATTGGCGCGCGGCGCGGTCAGGTTAAAACCGGTGATCTCGTCATACAGGCCAAGCCTGGCATCGCGCACCGCGAAGCTTTGCAGCGACGAGGATTCCGATCCACGCGAATTGATGACATCGCTGATGCGCCCGATGATGTCGTCATCGCCGGCATCCTTCTGGCTGCCCAGGCGGATGCGCCCGTTCTTCATGTGCACCAGGGTGAATTGCACCCCCACCAGGGTGATGCGCTGCACGACGAACTTGCCCTGCAAGAAAGGCGCGGCCTTCAGCCCGATCGCCGCCTTGGGCGCGGTGAGGACCACCTTGCCGTGGGAATCGGCGATGCGCGCGCCCAGCACCACCAGGTTCACCCGGCCCTGGTCGCGGCTCCATTCGATGGCGGCCTGGTCATAGTCGAGGTTGATGCCCGGAAGCGCCGTCTGGATGGCGCCCGCCAGGGTGCCCCGGAGCGGGCCCAGCGACACCGGGCCCCACAACAGGCGCAGGCCCGCCCCCACCACAAAAAACACGATGGCGGCGACCAAAACCCCCGCCGTCAGCGCCGCGCGGCTGATGTGGTGGGCCTTTATGTAATGGGCAAAAGGCAGCTTCACGCAGGGTTTCTCAGGGGGTTGGGAGCTTTATTACGACTGTTAGGCCTAAAAAGGGCAAATGTTCCAGCCTCTTGCTACGATGCTGCGATTGCACCGGACCGGCCAGATGGGGTTAAATCCAATTTGTTAGAAGGGCTTGGGAACTTTGATGGCGTTGGAAGCGGGCGACAAGGCCCCCTCTTTCAAGATCACAACGGATGACGGGGAGGTTTTGACCTCTGCCGGCCTCAAGGGCGCGCCCTATATCGTCTATTTCTATCCCAAGGATGACACTTCCGGTTGCACCAAGGAGGCCATCGGATTTTCCGAAAGCCTCAAGAAGTTCGAGAAGGCGGGCGTCCGTGTGATCGGCGTGTCGAAAGACAGCATCGAATCGCACAAGAAATTTCGCACCAAATACAAATTGAAAGTCACGCTGGGCTCGGACCCGGAGACGAAGATGGCGAAGGATTGGGGCGTTTGGGGCGAAAAGACCCTGTACGGCCGCAAGTATATGGGCATGGAGCGCGCCACCTTCCTGGTGAACGCCAAGGGCGTCATCGAACAGGCATGGCGCAAGGTTAAGGTGCCCGGGCATGTCGATGCCGTGCTGGAGGCTGCGAAGGCGCTATGAAAAGCCACTTCAAAGGCCTTTGGCGGCGCGCGTTAACTCCCCGGTTAACCTCACGCTCGTTTTTCTGGCACCGCAGCTTGATCGGCAAGCGCGGCGCGGGTGAAATGCCCGGCGGTACCCCCATGGACGCCGGCGATCCCAATTCTGCGCAGAAGAAGGCGACGTTCCTGGAACGCGCCTGGCAGTGGATTCACACCACCTTCCCCGAACGCCAGATCTATATCCGCAGCGACGGGCGGGTGCAGTTCTTCACCTTCGGTCCTTCGCTGCAGGCCACCCTGGCCGGCCTGACCCTGATCTTCCTGGGCTGGGTCGCATTTGCCACCGTCAATGTGATCTTCAAGGACCGCATCATCGCCGCCAAGGATCACCGCTATCAGCAGATGCAGGCAGCGTACGAGAACCGCGTCGCCGATCTCCAGATATCCTATGACGAACTGAACGGCGCGCTGGTTTCCGCCGAGGATCGCTTCAAGGCCACCGCGGATTCGCTGCAGGCCAAGCAGAATGCCATTGCCGGCTTCCTCAACCGCGCCAACCAGGTGCAGGCCGCAGTCGGCGTGCGTGGCGGCTTTGCCGGGCCCGCCCAGCCTCTGTCTTCGGTGGCCATGCCTTCGCTGGCGCCTTTGGCCGCGCGGGGCGCGATTGCCCATAACGGCGCCCCCGACGTGGAAGCGCCTTCCGACATCAATGCCGATGACGCGGGATCCTCCCAGCTGGTGGTGATGCCCGGCCCGGCCGCGCCGCAGCCGCGCACCGCCCGTCCGGTCAAGTCCAGCATGCTGGACCATGCCATGCAGCGCTTCGCCGCCTTGTTCAAATCCGTCACCGCCAGCGTCCATGTCGCCGCCCCGGCGCGCGACATGCCCGCGGCCTATGCCCAGCATCCCGCCCTGCGGGCCCTGGCCGAGCAGACCGCGCGCATCTCCCATATCGGCGATTCCGAAACCGTTCTGATGGCCAAAACCGAAGGCGCCCTCGACCAGGGCGTAGGGGCGCTGCGCAACGTGATGCGCCGCACCGGCATCAATCCCGACGCCTTCGCCCGCAAGATCGCCAGCAGCGAAGGCGTGGGCGGACCCGAGATTTCGCTGGACCAGGTGAAGATCGAAGGCATCAGCGATCCCGGCTTCACCCATGCCTATCTCAACGCTTCTGCGGTGCTGAACCAGCTGAACGGCCTGTCGGCGGCGATGGACCATGTGCCGCTGTCCATGCCGGTTTCCACCGTCAGCTTCGACAGGAGCAGCGGCTTTGGCGCCCGCGTCGATCCCTTCACCGGGCGCTATGCCTTCCATCCCGGCATCGACTTTGCCGGCCCCTGGGGCAGCGTGGTGCGTGCCACCGCCCCTGGAACCGTTGTGTTCGCCGGCAACAAGGGCGGCTATGGCAACATGGTGGAGATCGATCACGGCTATGGCATCCACACGCGCTATGGCCATCTGTCCGCGATCAATGTGCGGGTGGGAACCCGGATCGGCAAAGGTTCCGGCCTGGGCCGGGTGGGTTCCACGGGCCGCAGCACCGGACCCCATGTGCATTACGAAGTCTGGTATGATGACGTCGTGAAGAACCCAAACAACTTCATCGAGGCGGGCCGCCATGTTCTCTAGCAGAAGCAAAGACACCACCGCCGCCCCGCAGCCCGCGGCGCCCCAGGCGCCCTCCGCCGCCCCCAAACGCGCCCGCGCCCTGTCGGCGCCCTCCATCATCAGCGCCGACATGGTGATCAACGGCACCCTCAATTCCACGGGTGACATCCAGATCGATGGCCGCATCGAAGGCGATGTGCGCAGCGTGGGCCTGGTCATCGGCGACAAGGCCGAGATTCATGGCGAGGTTTACGCTGAAGACGTGACGGTGCGTGGCAAGGTGGTCGGCCGCATCCGCGCCCGCAAGGTGCTCCTGGCCGCCACCAGCCATGTCGAAGGCGACATTCTGCACGAAGCCTTTGCCGTGGAATCGGGTGCTTTCTTCGAAGGCAATTGCCGCCATAGCGACAATCCTCTGGGCGAAGGCATTGGCGAAGCCGCGCAGAAGCCGCGCGCAGCAGCGACACCAACGGCGCCGGCGGCGCTGTTCGCGCCGCTCAGCCCGGTCACGAACTAAAATCCCGCAAGACGAGCAGGCTGCTCGGCCGCTCGCTTAAGCTCGCAGCGTTCGTTCGCTTTCGCAGGTCCGTGAGGAGCGTCGGCCGGAGGCCGCGAAACCGTCCAGTGGACGGGTTCGAGAGACGAACACCTGCTCACGCGCTGCGCGCGCCGCTCACTCCAGATCTTCAATCTTCTCTTTGGGCTTGCCGCCGACTTCCTGGGCGAGCGCGGCTGCCATGAAGGCATCGAGATCGCCATCCAGCACGTCCGAGGGCGTGCGGCTTTCCACGCCGGTACGCAGGTCCTTCACCAGCTGGTAGGGCTGCAGGACATAGGAGCGGATCTGGTGGCCCCAGCCGATCTCCTTTTTCTCGCCGACAAAAGCGCCGGTCTCGGCCTTCTTCTTTTCCAGCTCGATTTCGTAAAGCTTGGATTTCAGCATGTCCCAGCAGATGGCCCGGTTCTGGTGCTGGCTGCGCTCGGACTGGCTGGCCACCGCGATGCCGGTGGGCAGATGGGTAATGCGCACCGCGCTTTCGGTCTTGTTGACATGCTGCCCGCCGGCGCCGCTGGCGCGATAGACGTCGATGCGCACATCCTTTTCCGGAATGTCGATCTCGATGGACTGGTCGATCACCGGATAGACCGTCACGCTGGAAAATGAGGTATGGCGGCGAGCGTTGGAGTCGAACGGTGAGATGCGCACCAGCCGGTGCACGCCCGCCTCGGTCTTGAGCCAGCCATAGGCATTGGGCCCCTTGACCATCAGGGTGGTGGACTTGATGCCCGCCCCGTCGCCTTCGCTTTCCTCGATCAATTGCAGCTTGTAGTCGTGACGCTCGGCCCAGCGTGTGTACATGCGCAGCAGCATCGAGGCCCAGTCCTGGCTCTCGGTGCCGCCGGCGCCGGCATGGATTTCGATGTAGCTGTCATTGCCATCGGCTTCGCCCGACAGCATGGATTCCAGCCGCATCTGCTCGGCGCGGGCGTTTAGCGCCAGCAGCGCCTTCTCCGCATCCGTCACCATGGCCGCATCGTTCTCGGCTTCCGCCATCTCGATCAGGGCGGTGGCGTCGGTGAATTCGTTCTCCAGCTTGCGAACGCCGCCCAGCGCGCTTTCCAGCTTCTGGCGCTCGCGCATCAATTTCTGCGCGGCGGCGGGGTCGTTCCAGATCGAGGAGTCTTCGGCCTTGGCGTTCAGTTCATCCAGGCGGCGATTGGCGACATCCCAGTCAAAGATGCCTCCTCAGCAGGGCGATGGCCTGCTGGATATCGTCGGCGGCGCGGGAGATTTCGGGACGCATGGCGGCTGCTTAATTGAGAGGTCTAATAAAGTCCACCGGTTCCCTCGCCAACCGTGCGGGCGGGCGCATTGCCCTGCCCGGCGCTGGCGGCAACCGGTGCGCCTTCGTCGGGGCCTTGTACCGGCGCGTTGCTTTCACCCGGCGCGGTGCCGGCCTTGAAGGCTTCGATGATGGCGCCGGGCGTGCCGGCGGGAACCGGGTTGCCGCTCTTCCAGTCGATGGGGACTTCCTCGATGCCGGGCGCGATGCGGAACGGTGTCGGCGGGGCGTCAGCCAGCGCTTCTTTCATGAAGTCACGGAAAATCGGCGCCGCCACCGTGGCGCCCTGCTCATGGGGGCCCAGGGTGCGCGGATTGTCGAAGCCCACATAAACGCCGGCGGCGAGGTCGGGCGAGAAGCCGATGAACCAGACGGACTGGGCGTCCTGCGAGGTCCCGGTCTTGCCGGCGAGCGGCTTGGGGACCTGCGCGCCCACCGAATAGGCGGCGGTGCCGCGCTGAACCACGCCCTGCAGCATCGAGACGATCTGATAGGCCGTGCGCGGATCGATGATCTGCTCGCGTGTATCGGCCAGCAGCGGCTCTTCCTGGCTGTGCCAGCTGGGGTCGTTGCAGCCCTCGCACTTGCGCTCGTCATGGCGCCAGATGGTCTTGCCGTAGCGGTCCTGGATGCGATCCACCAGCGAGGCGCTGATCTTCTTGCCGCCATTGGCGAACTCGGAATAGCCGGTGACCATCTTGATCAGGGTGGTCTCGTACGAGCCCAGCGAATTGGCCAGCAGCGGCGGCAGCTTGTCATAAACGCCCATGCGGATGGGCAGCTTCACCACCTGGTTCATGCCCACTTCATGCGCCAGCCGCACCGTCATGACATTGCGCGACAGTTCCAGGCCCCGGCGCAAAGTGGTGTCGCCCAGGAATTCGCCCTTTTCGAAATTGTCCGGCCGCCAGATGCCAAGTCCCGGGCCCTGGTCCATCTCAAAGGGTGCATCCAGCACCTTGCTGGCGGGGGTGTAGCCATTGTCCAGCGCGGTGGCATAGACGAAGGGCTTAAAGGCGGAACCAGGTTGGCGCTGGGCCTGCATGGCGCGGTCAAACTGCGATGAGGCATAAGAGAATCCGCCCGACATGGCCAGCACACGCCCGGTATGCGGGTCCATCACCACAATGGCGCCGTTGACCTCGGGCACCTGGCGCAGGCCGAACTCGCCGGCCTTGGCGGGCGCAGGCATCGGCTCGACATAGAAGACGTCGCCGGGCTTGACCACTTCCTGCGGGGTGGTGGGACGGGGTCCCCATACCGCGCCGGGCAGTTGCCGGTTGGCCCACTTGTAACCCTCATAGGTCACTAGGCCGGTGGTGCCGTCGGCAAAGCCGATATGCACATCCTTGCCCCGGTAATCCAGCGCCACCGCCAGCCGCCAGGTTTCAATGCCGGAGGCTTCCGGAATGGCGTCGAGATTCTTTTTCCAGTCGGCCAGGTCGATCGTCTTCTTGGCGCCGCGCCAGCCATGGCGGCGGTCATAGCGCACCAGACCAGAACGCAGCGCGCTGACGGCATAGTTCTGCAGCCGCGTGTCCAGCGAGGCGCGTACCTGCAGACCGCTGTCATAGAGACCGGCGGCGTGATAGCGCCCGATCAGAAGACGCCGCACTTCCTCGACATAGTAATCCACGTCGGCGGCCTGGCTGCCCAGGGCGCGGCTCTGGGTCACCAGCGGCTCGGCCTTGGCGGCGGCGGCCTGCTCGTCGTTGATGTAATTGTTGTCGGCCATCTGGCCGATGACCCAGTTGCGCCGGTCCACCGCCGCCTGGTGATTGTAGCGCGGATCGTAGTTGGCCGGGCCCTTGGGCAACGCCGCCAGGAAGGCGACTTCGGCCACGTCCAGCTCGTCCAGCGACTTGCCGAAATAGTTCAGCGACGCCGCCCCGATGCCGTAGCAATTCTCACCCAGATAGATTTCGTTGAGATAAAGCTCCAGCACCTTTTCCTTCGGATAGGTGGCGTCGATGCGCACCGCCAGGATCGCTTCGCGGATCTTGCGGCTGAACTTGACGTCGGAGTTGAGCAGGAAGTTGCGCGCCACCTGCTGGGTGATGGTGGAGGCGCCCTGCGGGCGGCGGCCCTGCAGCACCAGGCCCACATCCTTGATCGCGGCGCGCAGGATGCCCGAGGGATCGATGCCCGGATGGCTGTAGAAGTTGCGGTCCTCGGCCGAGGTGAAAGCCTGCTTGACCAGCTTGGGAATGAAGGTGGCTGGCACGAAGATGCGCCGCTCGCGGGCATATTCGCCCAGCACGGTGCCGTTACCGGCATAGACGCGGGTGGTGATGGGCGGGGTGTAATCCTGCAACGCCTCCACGCTGGGCAGGCCACGCGTGATGGTCACCAGATAAACCGCCACCGCTCCGATGGCGATCACGACCAGGGCCGCGGCCACCAGGCCGAGCCACTTCAAAAGACGGGGGAGGAAATTTTGCATGAGACTGGCCGATTTATAGAGTCGAAAGGGGGGCGGTTGCCAGAGAATTGAAGGGCTTAGCGGGCCATCTGGAGGGCGGAAGACGGCGCAAACTGGGAATCCACGGCATCTGCGATGGCGCGGGCCACCTTGGTCCGCCATGAATCGGTGTTCATCTGGCTGGCATCCCCGCGATTGGACAGATAGCCCAGCTCTATCAGAACGGCGGGAACATCGGGCGCCACCAGGACCGCCAGGGACGCCGAGCGGTGCGGACTGCGCGCCAGCAGGTCGGTTACCTGCGCCAGATTTTTTAGTGCGCTGGTGGCGAACTCCGACGATTTGTTGCGGGTGTCGCGCTGCGCCAAGTTGATCAGGATGGGCGCCACCGGGTTGTTGTCGCCCGACAGGTCCACGCCGGCAATGACGTCGGACTGATTTTCGCGCCGCGCCAGGGCGGAAGCTTCGCGGTCGGAACGGCCGTCATTCAGGGTGTAGATCGAGGTGCCGGTGGTGTTGGGATCGGGATTGGAATCGGCGTGCAGGGCGATGAACAGGTCGGCCTTGTCGGCGCGGGCGATGGCGACACGCTGGCGCAAGGGAATGAAGGTGTCGTTCTCGCGGGTCATGAACACGGTATAGCCGCGGCTGCGCAACTCGCGCGCCAGCTTCAGGCCTTCGGCCAGCGCCAGGTCCTTTTCCATCAAGCCGTTGACGCCGACGGTGCCCGAATCCAGGCCACCATGGCCAGGATCCAGCACGATGACCTTCTTGCCTTTGCTGCGCGCCGGCGGTGCCTGTTGGGCGGCGATCAGGGCGGCGAGTTTTTCCGCATCGCTTTCGCGCTTCTTCAGATCGGCGGGCCACCCCGCTTGCGCATCGAATTTGGGCCTTGTGGTGGGGAACAGGTCGATCACGACGCGATAGCCGAAACCGGCCGAAGGCGGCAGCACCAGCGAATCCGACACCGACACCGGCGAGTTCAAATCGATCACCATGCGCGAATTGCCCGCCCGGAACTGGCCATAGCGATAGGACTTCACCGGCCCTGAACCGCTTGGCCGGGGCGGCGCGCCCAGCCGCCAGGACACTTCAGGCATGTCGATCACCACACGGTCGGGATTGGACAGCGCGAAGGCGCGCAAATTCACCGGATCGGAAAGCTCGATCACCAGCCGGGTGCGGTCTTCATGCTCGCCGATGCGCGCACTCATCACGATGGGCAGCGGACCCTGCGGCCTGGCGCCGACGGTCGGGCCCGCCACCGCTTGCGGAATGGGCTTGGCCGGCGCCACCGGCAGGTTCCTGGCGTCCTGGCCCTGCATCAGCCTGCCGATGGCGTCATCGGCCGCGCCGGCTCGCAACGCCACCAGCGACAGGGCGGCGGCGGCGGCAATGCAGCAGGCGGCCAGGGGGCGCTTCACTTAAAGGCTCCGAATCGGGTGCCCCAACAATAGCATGCGGTTTGTTTCGCCGATTTGCTTTTGCTACTGTTCCGGCGCTGAGGGGATGCGCGATGTTTCTGGAACTGAAGGATTTTCTGACGCCCCAGGAAGTGGCGCGGTTGCACGAGATCGCGGCCAAGGTCCAGTTCGTGGACGGGCGCATCTCCAATCCACATAACCTGGCCAAGAACAACCTGCAGGCCAGCGAGAGCGATCCCGGTTATGTCGAATCCTCCAGGATCGTGGCCGCCGCCTTCGCGCGGTGCGAGCCCTTCATCGAGTTCGCCTTCCCCCGCCAGGTCGCCCCGCCGCTGCTGGCGCGCTATGAAGTGGGCATGACCTATGGCGCCCATGCCGACACCGCCCATATGCGCTTCGGCAACGAGATGCGCCGATCCGACCTGTCGGCCACGGTGTGGCTGAACCCGCCCGCCAGCTATGAAGGCGGTGAGCTGGTGGTCCATCTGGGCACCCGCCCGGTGGTGATCAAGGGCGAGCCGGGCAGCGTGGTGGTCTATCCCTCGACCCATCTGCACGAGGTGACCCCCGTGCGACGGGGCCAGCGGCTGGTTTCCATCACCTTCATCGAGAGCCTGATCCCGGACGAGTACCAGCGCACCCAGCTTTACGAGCTGGGCGAGGTGGCGGCCCTGGAGGGGCTCAAGATGGCCTGGGAAAACCGGGTGCGGCTGGACGCGGTGCGGAACAATTTGCTGCGGTTATGGTCCCGAAGTTAGCTAACTAATTGATTATTATACATAATATTTTCGGAACTGATCGTCCGTCACAAAAGTGCCCATTAATCGCTTGTTGAACGGCGTGGGGCACCCTACAAAAACTGTGTCCGGCAGCGCCTTGCGATTCTCGCGGCTGCCGCGCCGCCCCTGACCAGGCCCGGCATGCCCCGCGAGCAACGCGGGACCAACGGCTCTTCAGGACCCATCTTTGGCCACCAGCCCCAAGGCTAGCGGCCTGCCGAAGTAACAATGACTGACAAATTTGCGCTCCCCTCTGACGCTGTCCCGGTCCCGATGACCGTTTCGACGGATGGGCTTGCGCGCCTTCTTTCCACCATCACATCGCGCCGCCCTGACCTGCCCGCCGCACACCGTGCCGCCGGCCTTGGACGCGCGCGCCCAGGAGATATCGATGACCAAGCGCATGCTGATCGACGCCAACCACCCGGAAGAAACACGGGTGGTCATTCTCGACGGTTCCAGGGTCGAGGAATTTGACTTCGAGGCTGCTTCCAAGCGGCCGCTCAAGGGAAACATCTATCTTGCGAAAGTGACGCGCGTTGAGCCGTCGCTGCAGGCCGCCTTTGTCGAATAAGGCGGCAACCGCCAGGGCTTCCTGGCCTACGCGGAAATCCATACCGACTAAAACCAGATCCCCGTCGCCGACCGGCAGGCCCTGATCGCCGAGCAGGAGGCCGAAGCCCGCCGCCGCTCCGAGGACGATATCGAGAGCTTCGAGATCACCGGCTCCCGCAGCCAGGATACCGAGGAAGAAGACGAAGCCGAGGACGAAGCCGACACCGGCGAGGAAAGCGCGGAAATGGCGCCGCTGGTGCCCCTGGACACCGCCCCGGAGAGCGAAGAGACCGAGGAGCCGGCCGGTCCGTCCGATGCCGAAGACGACCATGAAGACGTTTTCGTCAATCATGGCGGCGCGGTGGTCGAGCATGACCATGACGAGGACCATGCCGAAACCAAGCCGGAAGCGGCCGAACAGGCGCTGAGCGACTATCCGGACGAAGGCGAGATCGCCGCCGCGGAAGCCGCCGAAGAAAATGAAGGCGAAATCCAGCCGGTCTCCACCGAAGCCCTGTTCGACGAAGCGGGCGCGGAAGCCGCTGAAAGCAACGAAGGCGACATCGAACCCGTCAGCGGCGAAGACCAGTCTCCCGAGGCCCAGGCGCTTGCGGCCCAGAAGCCCACCCAGCGCTGGGTGCGCAAGAAGCATTACAAGATCCAGGAAGTCATCAAGCGCCGCCAGATCATCCTGGTGCAGGTCGTGAAGGAAGAACGCGGCAACAAGGGCGCCGCGCTGACCACTTACCTGTCGCTGGCCGGCCGCTATTGCGTGCTGATGCCCAACACCCCGCGCGGCGGCGGCATTTCGCGCAAGATCACCAACGCCGCCGACCGCAAGCGCCTGAAGAGCGCCGCGCAAGGGCTGGACCTGCCCGAGGGCATGGGCCTGATCATCCGCACCGCCGGCGAGAGCCGCAGCCGGATCGAAATCCGCCGCGACTATGACTATCTGCTGCGGCTGTGGGACACGATCCGCGAAAAGACCCTGTCCTCCAACGCGCCGGCCTGCGTCTATGAGGAAGGCGACCTGATCAAGCGCGTCATCCGCGACCTGTACAACAAGGACGTCCAGGACGTGGTGGTGGAAGGCGAACAGGGCTTCCGCAACGCCAAGGACTTCATGCGCATGCTGATGCCCAGCCATGCCAAGTTCGTCCATCACTACAAGGACACGGTGCCGCTGTTCCAGCGGATGCATATCGAAGCCCAGCTGGATTCGATGTTCTCGCCCACCGTCACCCTGAAGTCGGGCGGTTATATCGTCATCAACCAGACCGAAGCTTTGGTCTCGATCGACGTCAATTCGGGCCGCGCCACCCGCGAACATTCCATCGAGGAAACCGCGCGCAAGACCAATCTGGAAGCGGCCTCGGAAGTCGGCCGCCAGCTGCGCCTGCGCGACCTGGCCGGCCTGATCGTCATCGACTTCATCGACATGGAAGAGAGCCGCAACGACCGCGAGGTCGAGAAGCGCCTGCGCGATGCGGTGAAGAACGACCGCGCCCGGGTGCAGATCGGCAAGATCTCGCAGTTCGGCCTGATGGAAATGTCGCGCCAGCGCCTGCGCGCCGGCGTGCTCGCCGGATCGACCGTTCCCTGCCCCCATTGCGACGGACAGGGCATCGTGCGCTCGGTGGAATCCACCGCGCTGCGCGTCCTGCGCGGCATCGAGGAAGAAGCCGAGAAGAACCGCGCCGCCGCGGTCACGGTCAAGATCGCCAACGACGTGGCGATCTACATCCTCAACCAAAAGCGCCATGAGCTGTCGCGCATCGAAAACGAGCACGGCATGGACATCTCCTTTGTCCCCAAGGATGGCCTGTCGGCGGGTTCCTTCGAGCTGGAACGGACCAAGAGCCGCGATCCGGGCGAGCGTCCGCGCAATTCCGCTGTGAGCATCGAGGCGGGCTTTGTGCCCTCCACCGAGCCTGAACCGGACTATGTCGAAGAGGTCGACGAGGAAGAAGACATCATCGAGGCCGATAGCGCCCGTGACGATTCCGAAGAGGATGACGGCGAGGAACGCCCCGCTTCGGGTGAGCGCGGCGAACGCGGTGGTGATCGCGGCGAAGGCGGCCGCGGCAAGCGCCGCCGCCGCGGCGGCCGTGGCCGCAACCGCGACCGCGAAGGCGGTCCGCGTCCCACCGGCGCCGATACCGGCGTCGCTGCGGCTGCGCCCGTCGAAGCCCAGGCGCCCCAGTCATTGGACGACAGCGAATTCGAACCGGCCCAACCCGGCGCGCCGCTGGATGAGAATGGCCAGCCGCGTCGCAAGCGCCGCCGCCGCCGTGGCCGCCGTGGCGGCCGCGACCGTGTCGATCGTCCCGAGGGCGAAAATGGCGGTCAGGCCGCCGAGCCGGTGGACCGTTTAGGCGCCGTGCCGGACGAGATCGACACCACGCCCACCGACACGCG
>JBBQBL010000041.1:0-14968 GCA_038317805.1 Micropepsales bacterium | reverse complement strand
ACCGCGGGCACCAGTAACCTGAATTCAGGCGGCGACGGCGCCTACAGTCCCTATGGCCAGGTGTTCAACGGCTATCACCAGGCCACGGCCTTTGGCCGCTTTAGCTATGACCTGGCCGACAATGTCAGCTTCTATCTGCAGGGCGAGGGCTCGGAAGCCTATAGTTTCGGCTGGTACTTCCCGCAGAAAATTCAGCCCGGCGCCGGCCAGGCCGACCTGTTCTACAAGAACAACCCGTTCCTGCCGGCGGTGGTGCAGGCCGCGCTGGGCAACAACGGCACCAATCCGCTGCAGCTGGCCACCGCCAGCCCGGCCGTGCAGCCTTCGAACACTTTCCAGCTCGGCGAATTCCTGGTCGGCAATGGCCAGACCGAGACCAACGCCACCGGCAGCGTCAACCGCGTGCTGAGTGTCCAGGCAGGGCTGGACGGCACATTCATGGCGGGACGCTTTGGCTGGAACCTGTTCTACACCCATGGCGAGAACCGCCTGGCGGTGGACCTGATCAACAACCAGAACCTGCAGAACATGTATGCGGCGCAGGATGCGGTGCTGACGCCGTCCGGTAGCGTGGCCTGTTATGCCGCGAGCCAGCCGGCGACCGCGGCGCGGTATTCAAACTGCGTGCCGATCAATCCCTTTGGTCCCACGGCCGTGACCGCGAATGCCTTCAACTATGTTTTCCAGACGACGAATTTCCACCAGACCAATGTCATGGACGACTTTGGCGGCAGCATCGCTGGCAAGGTGATGGACAACTGGGCCGGGCCCATCACCGCCGCCTTGTCGGGGGAAATGCGCCTCAACAGCTATGACATCAGCACCAATGTGCCCAGCAGCACTTTTGTGGACTGCACGGGCCTGCGCCTGTGCAACGCCTCGCTGCCGACCTATTCCCAGGCCGTGCTGCAGCCGGTCCATGCCAGCCAGGATGTGTGGGAGCTGGCGCTGGAAGGCGATGTGCCGGTGATCAAGGATGTGCCGCTGGTTCAGGCCTTCAACCTCAACCTGGCGGGCCGCTACACCCATTATTCGGTTTCCGGCCCGGCCCAGACCTGGAAGATCGGATTCAACTGGAATGTCGTGGACAGCTTGCGCCTGCGCGGCACCACCTCGGTCGACATCCGCGCCCCCACGCTGGACGATCTGTTCCGCCCGGCGACCATCCTGCAAAATGTCTTCACCGACCTGCATGTCGACCTGCCGGATGGGACCCACTATGCCGGCACCACCGCCTTCAGCAGCCAGGGCAATGCCGGCCTGATGCCGGAAGTGGCGCGCGCCTATACAGTGGGCGCGGTATGGACGCCGGACTTCATCCCGGGCCTGTCGATGTCGCTCGACTATTACCGGATCCACATGGCCAATGCGATCGGGCAGATCGCGCCTTCGACGACCATCCAGACCATCTGCGAGCAGTCGGGCGGCGCCTCGATCTATTGCGCCAACTACCAGCGTCCCGGACCCTTCTCCGATCGCTCCATCGCCAATTTCGCCACCAGGCTTCTCACCTTCAACCTCAACACCGCCTCGACCCAGACCGAGGGCTGGGATTTCGAAACCAATTACCACTGGCTGATGGCGGACATGGTGGATGGCTGGCAGGGGGCCTGGACCGGACGCCTGCTGGCGACCTATCAGCCGATCATCAACAAGTCGGTGCTGTTCCCCGGCGCGCCCTTTACGCGCATCCCCGATTCCAGCACCCGCATCACCACGTTCCTGAATTACACGCTGGATGAATGGAGTTTGGGGATCCAGGACATCTGGGTCTCCGGCTTCAGCCAGGTGGCAGGACCCGTCACGCCCGCCATCAACAACTGGGTCAGTCCCCATGTACGGTCCTGGAATCAGATGGACCTGAACATCTCGCGCGACTTCCATGTCGAAGGCACGGGGCTGACGGCCTATTTTGTCGTCCAGAACCTGTTCAACGAACTGCCGGCCTATGTCCCCAACGGGACCATCGGCCAATGGTATCCGGTCTATACCTCCGGCTACAGCGTTCAGAGTCCGATGGGCCGCTATCTCACGATCGGCATCAAGGCCAATCTGTAGACAGTTGAGCGATAACTGCGCCGCGCCTCAACGATAGCCAAAAGGTATCGGTGACGATGGCGGATTTGTGATCCGCCGCCCGTCTATCCCCTGAAGAGCCTTCACCAGGAAGGCCAGTAAAATGTCTCAGGGGGACACCATGGCTTTGAAGATCCGATATTTGCTCGCCTGCGGCGCGGCGGTTGTTGCGCTGCCTCATGCTGCACTTGCTCAGACGAAGGTTGCCGCAGCGACGCCCAGCGTCGAATCCGTCGTCGTCACCGGCAGCCGCGTCGTTTCCGACGCCGCCAATTCGCCGACGCCCCTGACCATCGTCTCGACGGCCGACCTGTTGGCGACCACGCCCACCAACATCCCTGATGGCCTGAACAAGCTTCCGATCTTCCAGGGCTCGCAGTCGATCGGGCGTCCCGGCGACGGTCAGCAGAACTACGCCAGCAACACCTTGAACCTGCGCAATTTCGGCGCCCAGCGCACCCTGGTGCTGCTGGACGGCCACCGCGCCACCCCGTCCAACGCCGACGGCACGGTGGATATCGATACCCTGCCGCAGGCGCTGATCAGCCGCGTGGATATCGTCACCGGCGGCGCGTCCGCCGTGTACGGCTCCGACGCGGTGACCGGCGTGGTCAACTTCGTGCTGAACAAGAAGTTCGACGGCTTCAAGGCCGACATCAACACCGGCATCTCCACCTATTCCGACGCCATGAGTTACAATCTCGGCGCCGCCGCCGGCTCGGACCTGTTCGGCGGCCGCGGCCATTTCGAAATGGCGGTGGAATATCGTCACCGCGATCCGGTCAACCAGTCGGCCCGTCCCTATGGCGCGTCCATCAGCTATGCGCCGAATGCGCTGGCGGGCACCGGCACGGTGGCCAATCCCTTCGCCGTCATTGCCAATGGCAAGCGTCCCAATTCGACCTTCGGCGGCCTGATCCAGGGCTGCGTTCCGGCCTGTCCGGCCGCGAACATGCAACAATTCGTGGCCACCGGCGTGCTGGGTCCGTTCAATGCCGGCGTGACCGGCGCGCGCGACGCCAACGGCAGGGTGACGGCCGGTACCGGCAACCTGAACTCGGGCGGCGACGGCGCCTACAGCCCCTATGGCCAGGTGTTCAACGGTTATCACCAGGCTTCGCTTTTCAGCCGCTTCGACTTTGACGTGACCGATACGATCCAGTTCCACCTTCAGGGCCAGGCTTCGGAAGCCTATAGCTTCGGCTGGTACTTCCCGCAGAAGATCCAGCCCGGCGCCAACCAGGCGGACATCTTCTACAAGGACAATCCGTTCCTGCCGGCCGCGGTACAGGCCGCGCTTGGCAACAATGGCACGCACCCCATCCAGAACGGCGCGACGCAGGCGTCCAATACTTTCCAGCTGGGCGAATTCCTGGTCGGCAATGGCCAGACCGAGACCAATGCTACCGGCAGCGTCAACCGCGTGCTGAGCTTCCAGACCGGCTTCGACGGCACCATCCTGAACGGCCGCTTCAACTGGGATATTTTCTACACCCATGGCGAGAACCGCCTCGCGGTGAACGTGGTCAACAACCAGAATCTGCAGAAAATGTATGCGGCGCAGGATGCGGTGCTGCTGCCGAACGGCACGGTGGGTTGCTATGCCGCGACCCAGCCGGGGAGCGCGCAGGCCTACCAGGACTGCGTGCCGATCAATCCGTTCGGTCCGCAGGCGGTTACCCAGCAAGCCTTCAGGTACATGTTTGAGACCACCGCCTTCCACCAGACCAACACCTTGGACAATTTTGGCGGCGCCATCTCGGGCAAAGTGCTCGACGGCTGGGCCGGTCCGATCACCGCGGCATTTTCAGGCGAAATGCGCTTCAACCAGTATGACGTGAAATCGAACGTGCCCAGCAGCACCTTCGTGAATTGCTCGGGCCTGCGCATCTGCAATCCGGCGCTGCCCAGCTACGCCCAGGCGATCCTGCAGCCGGTCCATGCCGCCCAGAATGTGTGGGAACTGGCGCTGGAAACGGCGATCCCGGTCATCAAGGATGTTCCGCTGATCCAGAACTTCGACCTGAATCTGGCGGGCCGTTACACCAACTATTCGGTGTCCGGGCCGGTGCAGACCTGGAAGATCGGCTTCAACTGGAATGTCGTGGACAGCTTGCGCTTCCGCGGTACCACATCGATCGACATCCGCGCACCCACACTGGACGACCTGTTCCGTCCTGCGACCTTGCTGCAGAACGTCTTCAACGGCGACCAGCATCTTTCGGGCGCGGCCCAGAACTACACCACCACCTATTCCAGCCAGGGCAATGCCGGCCTGGTGCCGGAAGTGTCGCGTACCTATACGGTGGGTGCGGTGTGGACCCCGGATTTCATTCCGGGCCTGACCGTTTCGCTGGATTATTTCCGCCTCCACCTGGCCAACGCGATCGGTTCGATCGCGCCCAGCGCCACCATCCAGACGCTGTGCGAGTCCTCCGGCGGTACCTCTGTCTATTGCAACAACTACCAGCGTCCGTTGCCCTTCTCCGACCGTACGGCGGCGAACCAGGTGACCCGGTTGTTCACCTTCAACCTCAATACCGCCTCGACCAAGACCGAAGGCTGGGACTTTGAGGCGAACTATGGCTGGGCCGCGGAGGAGTTCATCCCCGGCTGGAATGGTAACTTCACCAGCCGCCTGCTGGCCACCTACCAGCCGGTCATCAACAACTCGGTGCTGTTCCCGGGTGCCACGTTCACGCGTACGCCTGATCCCAGCACGCGCCTGACCTGGATGCTGAACTACACCCTGAACGACTGGACCGTGGGTGTGCAGGACACCTGGGTGTCGGGCTTCAGCCAGGTGACGGGTCCGGTCCTGCCGGCAGGATCTGCGCTGGCTTCGGCGGGCCTCAACAACTGGATCAACCCCCACGTGAACTCCTGGAACCAGACGGACGTGAACATCTCGCGCAATTTCGAGATGGAGGGTGCCGACATGACCGCCTATTTCGTCGTGCAGAACATTCTCAACGCCCAGCCCGCTTATGTGCCCAACGGAACCATTGGCCAGATCTACTCGAGCTACCAGTCGGGTTATAACGGCCAGAGCCCGATGGGCCGCTACTTCACGATCGGCCTCCAAGCCAATCTGTGAGGCCCTCCAGCTGAGGGAATCCAGCTGAGGGAAATAAAGGGTCGGCCGGTTTCTTCCTCCCCTGGGCGAAGCCGGCCGTTTCCTTTTGGGGCGGCAGTTGCAGGACGGTGCGAACCGGGAGTAGGCATAGGGGCCTGACCCGGGGGGATGTCATGAGATCGCTGCTGTTTGCTTTCCTGCTGCTGGCCCCGCTTGCGGCCTTCGCAGCGCCGGTTGACCCCGCCGACCAGAGCCGGATCGAACAGGCCTACCAGGCCAAAATCGATGCCGATAAGGCCGCCGCCAGCGACAAGCTGGTCGCAAAGAATGCGGACGCCCTGTTTCATGACCCGGCGTCCGGCTTCCTGGGCAATCCCAATGGCGATGTCACCATCGTCCAGTTCTTCGATTACAATTGCGGTTTCACCAAGCGCGCCGAGCCGCGCGTGGAAGCGCTGCTGAAGGCCGATCCGGGGGTCAAGCTGATCCCCAGGGAATTCACCATCGAGCCGGCAGAGTCCTCGCCCATCGCCGGGCGTGCCGCTTTGGCGTCCATCGCCCAGGGCAAGTATGCGGAATACCACCAGGCTCTGCTGATGGCGCCCGAGCATCCCTTGCCAACGCCGCGCGTGTTCGAGATCGCCACAAGTGTGGGATTGGATGTCGCGCGCCTGAAGAAAGACATGGAGGCGCCCGCGATCTACGCCCAGATCATCGCGAACTTCAATCTGGCGCGCGCCTTGCGTGTCTTCCAGACGCCCACCTTTATCATCGGCGGCCACATCGTCACCCAGCCCTCGGCGCAGATCGATTTTCCCGCGCTGGTTGCCGCGGCGCGGGCCAAGCCGTGACCGCGCCCAGCCGCCGCGCCCTGTTCCAAATGATCGGCGTGGTGGCCGGCAGCGCCGCCATGTACCACGCCATGACCGAGCTGGGGTATGCCGAAGGCTCCAGCTTCGAAGGGCCGATCAAGCTGTCGCGCCCGCCGGCGGGCAGCAGCGTGCTGATCCTGGGCGCTGGCATCGCGGGCATGGTCGCGGCGATGGAGCTGCGCGACGCCGGCTACAAGGTGCAGGTGCTGGAATATAACGGCCGCCCCGGCGGGCGGAACTGGTCGCTCTATGGCGGCGACTCCTACACCGAACTGGGCGGCGCCACCCAGCATGTCCAGTTCGATCCCGGCCAATATCTCAATCCCGGTCCCTGGCGGCTGCCCTTCCACCATCGCGGCATCCTGCATTATGCCCGCCGTATGGGCGTGGCGATGGAGCCGTTTATCCAGGTCAACTACAACGCCTATGTGCACAAGGCGGGCGACAAGCCGGTGCGCTACCGCAAGATACAGGCCGATTTCCATGGCCATGTCGCCGAGCTGCTGGCCAAGAGCACCAAGCAGAATGCGCTGGACCAGGCGGTCAGCAAGGAGGACCGCGAGATCCTGATGCAGGCGCTGCAGGCCTGGGGCGCGCTGGACGGCAATTACGAATACAAGAAGGGCATCGCCAGTTCGATGCGGCGGGGCTTCGATGTCGCTCCGGGCGGCGGCATCAAGTCGGTGCCGGTGCCGTCCGAGCCGTCGGCGCTCAGCGATCTGCTACGCTCCGGCCTGTGGTCGGCCATCGGGTCAGGCCACAACTACGAACTGCAAAGCACCATCTTCCAGCCCAAAGGCGGCATGGGCACGATCGGCAAGGCGATGGGCGCCAACCTGGCGCCCCTGATCGAATATAATTGCAAGGTGACGGATATCCGCCAGGACGGGGAGGGCGTCACCGCGACCTATGTCGACAGCAGGAACGGCGTGGCACCCCGCACCGCGCGTGCCCAGTGGTGTCTGTGCACCATTCCCACACCCATTCTGGCGCAGATCCCGATGAATGTGGGCGCGCCGATGAAGGCGGCGATCGACCAGCTGCCCTATCTGGCGGCGTTGAAAGTGGGTCTGCAATTCAAACGCCGCTTCTGGGAAGAGGACGAACAGATTTACGGCGGCATCACCTATACCAGCCTGCCCAGCACCACCATCAGCTATCCGATGTGGGATTATTATTCGGCCGGCAAGGGCGTGCTCTTGGGCGCCTACACCTTCGGGCGGCCGGCGTACCTGGCGGCTTCGAAATCCCCGCAGGAGCGCATCCAGGATGCGCTGCGCGACGGCGCCCAGATCCATCCGCAATATCCGGCGGAGTTCGAGAATGGCGTGGCGGTGGCCTGGCATCGCGTGCCCTGGGCGATGGGCTGCCAGGGGGCCTGGACGGATGAAGCCCGCGACCAGCATTACAACAATCTCTGCGCCCTGGACGGCCGCATCCTCCTGGCCAGCGAGCATGCCTCGCGCCTGCCCGGATGGCAGGAAGGTTCCGTGCTTTCCGCGCTGGATGCGATCACCCGTCTCCACGCGCGCGTGGTGCAGCCATGATGCGCAGAATGTTTTTCGTGACCCTGCTGATGGCGCTTCCCGCGTCAGCCGCCGACACGCCGGACATGCGCGGCGCGCCCTTCGCCATGCAGGGCGGCGAGGCGGTCTATCGCGGCGTCTGCCAGGGCTGTCATATGGCGGATGCCAGGGGCGCGTCCGGTGCGGGCACTTACCCTGCGTTGGCCGCCAATCCCAGGGTGGCCGAGCCGGGCTATGTCCTGTCCATGGTGATGAACGGCCATCGCGGCATGCCGCCGTTCCGCGGCCATTTCACCAACGGACAGGTCGCCGATGTGGTGAATTATGTCCGCAGCCATTTCGGCAATCATTACAAAGGCAAAGTCACCGAAGCCGACGTCCAGGCGCTTCGCCAAGATCCCTGAATCAGTTGCCAGTGCGGCCGGGCTCTGGCTGAATAAGCGCCGAGGGTGGCCCATGATTTGGCGTGCTTCTGTTTTTGCCGCGGTTGCCGCGCTGATGATGGGCGCGGGCGCTGCCGATGCCGCGCCCTGGACGCGCGGCTATGTCGTGGACACCTATGAATTTGCCTTTCATTATGGCGGCCGCGCCGGGTTCACCCGCGCCGGTGAGGTCGAGCCGGGCGCCGATTGCCCCCATGGCAGCACCGTCCATTTTTCGAACCCGGAGCATGTCAAGGAAGCGCTGATGCGCCAGAAATGGCGCCGGCAAGACGACATCGAGAAGATCGCGGTGCCGCCCGGCCTGGAAAAGGTCCCCGGCCCGGCCACCACCCGCTTCAGCATCTGGGGCCGGGCGATTTCCTATCGCGGCTGGAAAAAGGGGATCGAGACTTATGTGAACCCCTTTGCCGCCGAGGATACCGGCCAGCCGCAAGTGACCGGGCGGATCGGTGAAGGACTGAACCTGGACGGCAACGCCAACACCGGCTTCACCAGTCCGGACGGCGAAAAGGGCGTGGACAATGCGCTGTATCGTGCCTGGGGCTGCGATGCGCCCTGGCGCGGGCACGGCAACGCCACCCTGTTCCTGCGCTCCAACGACAAGATGCTGGACGGGCTGTTCACCATCGTGGTGCGCATTTCGGGCACCGACAGCCCGATGCATGACGACAATGCGGTGGTCGAAATCGGCTATTCCCCCGACAAGATCGTCAAGGATGCGCGCAACGCCGTGGCGGTGGATTATTCCTATCGCCTGCCGCGCACCACCCAGTATACGCGGCTGAAAGCCAAAATCCGGAACGGCGTGGTCGATACCGAGCAAGTGGCGGAAATTCACATGCCGCGCATTTCCTGGATCTATGACCAGACCGGCGACGCGTTTTTTCGAAAAGGAAAGCTGCGGCTGGCGATGATGCCGGATGGCACCCTCAGCGGCATCGTGGCGGGCTATCGCGACTGGCGCGATCTGTACAGCCAGAACACCTTTTCCCAGTCCGGCGCCGAACAGGGCGTGCGCGAGCATGAAGACGCCATCGCGCTTTACTATGCAGCCAAACGCAATGCCGACGGCATGCCGGATCCGGTGACCGGGCGCTTCATGGGCATCTCAACCGCCTATCGCATCACCGCCCAGCCGGCCTTTGTGGTCGATCCCGATCCCGCTCGCCCCGTCGGCATCCAGGGGCTGGCGGCGGAGGAATGGCGCAAGGCCTCGTTCGAGGCGACCGCCGCCGCGCTGATCAAAGCCACCTCGACGCGCATCGTTCAAGACGTGCCGCCCGGCACCACCGAGGCACAGGCGCCGCGGCTGGAGCGCATCATCCAGGAACTGCCCAGCAAGGATTATTTTCTCAGGATGCTGGACCGCCCGCATTACCGCTGGAAGGTGGACGAGGTCGGCATGCCGCTGGTCGGCATGCCCGAAGACCCGGTACCGGGCCCGCCCCCGGAAAAATCCCAGCGGGTCAGTGTCAACATCGCGCGCTAGGCTTGAAAAGCTTCACAAGGCGGCGGCAACATGGCCTTGTCCAAGCCGCACACAGCTGTTGCGTCCCATCATATTGCAGGCCGAACCGGCGCCGGGAATTTCCCCGGCCCCGTGATGTGGAGGTGTCATGTCGCGCGTTTCCAGAAAAGCCCTACGCACAACCGTTATCGCCACCGCCGCGCTTGCCGCGCTGGGCGGCATCGCCATCGCCCAGCAGGACCGTTTTTCCGTGACGGTGCCGGACGGCATCTCCTTTTCGGAATTCCGGGGGTACGAAACCTGGCAGACAATCTCGGTCAGCCAGAATTCCAACGTCATTGATGTGATTTTGGGAAATCCGGAAATGATTGCCGCTTACAAGTCCGGCATTCCGGGCAACGGCAAGCCGTTTCCCGATGGCGCCAAGATGGTGAAGATCCACTGGAAGACGAAGAAATTGTCCGACACCTTCCCGGCGACAGTGCCCGACACGCTGAACGACATCGACACCATGGTGCGCGACAGCAAGCGGTTCACCGGCCCCGATCATTGGGGCTATTCGCAGTTCAACTATGACACCAAGACCGCGAGTTTCTCGCCCCTGGGCAAGGGTCCCAATTGCGGCCGGGCCTGTCATGGGGCGGCGGCCAAGAGCGACTATGTCTTCACCCAATTCCCGGTGCGTTAGCTATTTTTCGTATGGCAGCAAGTGCCACTTGCCGTTTTCCAGGCCCTCACCCTTGGGCTTGTAGGGCGGATCGCCCAGCAGCGTGTAGACCGGCTTGCCGCGATAGGCCCATTGGCCCTGGCCGTTGTCGCTCCGGATGATGGTCCATTGGCCCAGCGGCTTTGCCGTGGGCGCGGCGGGCACCGGCGTCCAGCTTGCCTGGCACGCCTCGTTGCACGCAGAGCGCAGCGGCGTGTCCAAGTCATAGGTATAAAGCCGCTGGTTGCCGGGACAGCGGCGAAAGACATAGCCCTTGTCGCCTTCGTCGGTCAGACCGACCTGCTCGGGATAGGGAAGGTTGAAGTCCAAGGCCGGAATCCTGAATTGCGTGTCACAACAGCATCTTTGACGCTTGCGGGGCCGCTGGCTAGGGTGCGTCCGAAATTCACGGGGCTGCTGTCATGAAGAAATTGTTGGGTCTTGCGGCGTTGGGCATGATGTTGCTGCCGGCCGCGAGCCAGGCGCATTTCCGGCTGCTGGCACCGGCCTCCTGGATCGAAGAAAACCAGCTGGGCGATCCGCAGAAGGCCGCGCCCTGCGGCGGCACCAATGCCGATTTCGGCAAGCCCACCTATGCGGTGACCGACGTCAAGGGCGGCACGGCGCTGCATGTGAAGGTGCAGGAGACCGTCTATCACCCCGGCCATTATCGCATCGCGCTGGCGGTCAATTCGCCCACCGAACTGCCGGTCGATCCCAAAGCCGAAACCATGACCAACGAAAAGGGCGTGGTGGTGTCGGTCTCCGGCGCGATCATGAACCCGGTGGCGCCGCCGGTGCTGGCCGACGGGCTGTTCCAGCACGCCGCCAAGACCGACACGCCGTTCGAGACCGATGTCACCGTGCCCAACATCAACTGCAAAAGCTGCACGCTTCAGGTGGCCCAGTTCATGGAGCAGCACACGGTGAACAATCCGGGCCAGTTCACCTACCACCACTGCGCGGTGCTGCACATCACCGCTGATCCGAAGAAGCCGCTGGATACCGGCTGGGCCGCGGAGCGGAAGTAGCTACCAGTCCACCACCGAACCGTCATCGGGATCGAACTTGGCCAGGTAAGGCTTGGGCTCTCCGACCTGCGCCATCAGCTTGTTCTCGTCGATGGTGATGCCAAGCCCCGGCTCTGTCAGCAGCGGACGGTGGCCGTTCACGATGGGCGGCAGCGGCTTGGCCAGCAGATCGGAATATTCATTGTCGCCGCGCTCCTGAATCAGGAAGTTGGGAATGGACGCCGCGATCTGCAACGAGGCCGCCAGCGAGCAGGGGCCTTGCGGATTGTGCGGCGCGATCGGGGCGTAATAGGCCTCCGCCATGCCCGCAATGATCTTCAGCTCGGTGATGCCGCCGGCATAGCAGACGTCCGGCTGCAGGATCATGGCGGCCTTCTTCTCCAGGATTTCGCGGAAGCCCCATTTGGTGAAGATGCGCTCGCCCGTGGCCAGCGGAACGCTGGTCTTTTTTGCCAGCTCCGCCATCAGGTCGACGTTCAGGGGCTGCACCACTTCCTCATAGAACCAGGGGCTGTGCGGCTCCAGCGCCGCCATCAGCCGGATGGCGGTGGTGGGCTGCACCGCGCCATGGAATTCCACGCCGATATCGACATCGGGACCCATTTTCTTGCGCAGGGCGGCAAAGCGTTCGGTCGCTTCGGAGACGAACTTGTCGCCTTCATTATACTTGAAGGGATTGCGGCCGGCCGTGTCCGACAGGATCACCTTCATGGCGTTGACGCCATTCTTGCCGGGCTGGCCATAGACGCGGACGCGGTCGCGCGTCGGTCCGCCCATCAGCCTGTGGACCGGCAAGCCATAGAGTTTGCCGGTGATGTCCCACAGCGCCTGGTCGATGCCGGATGAAATGGCGGTCTTGATCGGGCCGCCGCGATAAAAGGCGCCGCGCGCAATCGCCTGCCAGTGAAAGACCACGCGGGTGGGGTCCTGGCCGATCAGGTAGTGGCCCACTTCCAGCGCGCCGGCGGCGCAGGCCTTGGCGTCGTCCTTCAGCATCTCGCCCCAGCCGGTGATCCCGGCATCGGTGCTGATCTTCACGAACACCCACGAATTCTTCAGCACGAAGCTTTCGATCTTGGTGACGCGGATTTTCTCAGCGCTTCCCAGCGCGGCGCCCTGGCCGCGGGCGGGCAGGGTGGCGCCCAGCCCGAAGGCGGCGGCGGGTCCCAGAAGATTGGCGAGCGTACGGCGGCGGGTGAGCATTATCAGGCTCCTTTTTCCCGCGATCCCGTACCGATTCTGGTGTGGTGTCCAGCCATCCGGGCTGGTGGCTCACAGCTTGAGGGGCAGCTTACAAGGACTCGACATTCCCATCGACGCCCAAGGACTGGCCCGAGATGTTGCGCCCCGCGTCGGACACCAGGAAAACCACCATGGCGGCGACGTCTTCGGGCCCCGTCATGCGCCGCAGCGAGATGCGGTCCAGATACTGTTTTTCCATGGTTTCGAACGGCACGCCGGTGGCTTGCGCGCGGTCGCGGATGACCTTTTCCATGCGCGGGCCCTTGATGACCCCGGGCAGGATGGCGTTAACGCGAATGTTGGATGGGCCCAGCTCCTTGGCCAGGCTTTGCGTCAACCCGATCACGCCCCACTTGGCGGCGGCATAGGGCGTGCGGAAGGCGTAACCGAAACGGCCCGCCGCCGACGACATGTTAATGATGCAGCCGCCGCCGGCGTCTTTCAGCATCGGCACGGCGCGGCGGGCGCACAGGAATTGGCCCGTCAGGTCCACGTCCAGGGTGCGGCGCCAGTCTTCGAGTGTGATGTCTTCGAT
The DNA here is from genome assembly GCA_038317805.1 of Micropepsales bacterium. Lineage (GTDB taxonomy): Bacteria > Pseudomonadota > Alphaproteobacteria > Micropepsales > Micropepsaceae > Rhizomicrobium. The sequence continues at coordinate 1,993 of JBBQBL010000041.1, read as the reverse complement.
CTTGCCCGTCGGCCCGGCGATGCCGGCATTGTTCACCAGCACGTCCAGTCCGCCCAGATGCTTGCGCACATCGTCGAACAACCGGTCCACATCGGCTTCGCTGGAGACATCGGCGAGGGTAGAGGAAACACCAGGCATCGCCGATGGCGCGACATCGCAGATGTGAACCCGCGCCCCAGCTTCGACCAGCGCGGTGGAGATCGCCTGACCGATACCGGCCGCGCCCGCCGTGACCAGGACCCGCAGATTTTTCACGGCTGGGTCAGCGCCAGGTCGGCGTCCAGCTTGCGCACATCGCTCTGGCCGGTCAGGGCCATGGCCACTTCCAGCTCTTCCTTCACGATCTCCAGCATGGACCGCACACCGGCTTCGCCCCGCGCCGCCAGGGCATAGGCCCAGGCCCGGCCCAAGAGCACGCTGTCCGCACCCAGCGCCAGCGCCCGCAACACATCAAGACCCGAACGGATGCCGCCATCCAGCAGGATGGGCATCTTGCCCTGAACCGCATCGCGCACCGCCGGCAGCGCCGCGATGCTGGACAGCGAACCGTCCAGCTGCCGCCCGCCATGGTTCGACACCACGATCCCGTCCATGCCTTCGTCGACAGCGCGCTTGGCGTCGCCGGGATCGGTGATGCCTTTCAACACCAGTTTGCCCTTCCACTGCTGGCGCAGCCAGGCGATGTCCTTGTAGGTCACCGACGGATCGAAGTTGCGCGCCACCCAGGCCTGGAATTGCACCAGTCCCGCGCCGTTCGGCATGGCGGGCGCGACATTGCCGATGATCAGCGGCCGCCCGTTGATGCCCACGTCCCAGGCCCAGCCGGGATGGAACAATATGTCGAACAGCCGGCCCGGCCGCTTGATCAGGCTTTGCGAGCCCGCCAGCCCACCGATGCGGTCGCGGTAGCGGATGCCATTGATGGCCAGGTCCACGGTCAGGAACAGCGTGTCGATGCCCGCCGTCTCCATCCGCTTGAGGAAATCGGTCATGAAGCCGCGATCGCGGATCATGTAGAGCTGCATCCAGAAGGACCGCTGCGAGGCCTTGCGCACTTCCTCGACCGGGCAGCAGGACATGGTGGACAGCACGATGGGAATGCCGGCCGCTTCGGCGGCGCGCACCGCCTGGGTCTCGCCCCGGCGGCGATAGAAGCCGGCGATGCCGATGGGCGCTAAGGCGATGGGCAGCGCCATGTCGCGCCCGAACAGGGTGGTGGCGGTGTTGGGGTTGGAGACGTCGCGCAGCACTTTCTGGCGCAGGGTCACCTTCTTGAAGTCGCTGACATTGCGGCGCAGCGTATGCTCGTCATAGCTGCCGCCATCGATATATTCGAACAGGAAATGGGGCAGGCGCTTTTTGGCCGCGTCGCGGAATCCGGCGTAATTGACGATTTTCATGGCTTCAGGCTCGGGCTTCCAGCGGTGCGATATCTTCGATCAGGAACATGTAAACCGCCGCGCCCAGGATGCAAATCCCGCCCGCCGTCATCAGCGGCACCACGAACGACCCGCCGGTAATGGCCAGCATGACGCCGGTAAAGCTGGTGGTGATGATGCCGGCGATGTTGGCCGCGAAGTTCTGGATGCCGCCGATGGAGGCAACATGGGCGGGCGAGGGCGCCACGTCGCCCGGCAGCGACCAGATGCTGGCGGCGGTGAAGGCCAGCGCGCCATAGGCGATGGCGAAGAAGGCCAGCGCGACATAGACGTTGGGCGCGAACACCGAGAAGGTAATGACCGACGAGGTCAGCATGCCGCCCACCAGGCATGTCTTGCGCGCCGCCGTCAGGCTCCAGCCCCGGCGATACAGCGCATCCGAGGTGAACCCGCCTAGCCAGCCGCAGGGAATGGACACCAGTCCCGGCAGCAACCCCAGGGTGCCCAGCTGCGCCAGCGAAAAACCGCGCGCCTGGATCAGGTAGGTGGGAAACCAGGTGATGAAAAAATAGATCACGAAGTTCAGGCAGAAGAATCCGATCATCATCCCCCAG
>JBBQBL010000040.1:0-15069 GCA_038317805.1 Micropepsales bacterium | reverse complement strand
GGAGGATCGACTACAACACACTCAGACCACACACGAGCCTGAACGGGCTCACACCGAACGAGTTTGCAGCACGCCCCATCCAGGGGCATAACCAGAACAGACTCTCCCCATAAACGGGGGCATTACGGGGAGCAGGTCAGCGGCCATCGAGGACGAGGTGCTGGCCGACCGCGACCATATCGGCCGCGATGTGCTGGGACCCTTGCGGCGCGAGCTGTCGCGCTATGCCCGCGAATTTTCCGCCCTGCGCGGCGCCATCCATCGCGCCTTGTCGGCCCGCTATGTGGTGCAGGGCGGCCCGCTGCTGGAACAGTTGCCGCTGCTGCTGCAGGAGGCGGAAGACTTTGAGCGTGACGCCGCTGCCCTGTCGGACCGGGCGCGGCTTTTGTACGAAGAGATCGGCAGCCGCATCGCCGACCGCAGCAACCGGGCGCTTTCGGCCCTGACCGTGATCTCGACCCTGCTGCTGCCGCCGACCTTTCTGGTGGGGGCCTTTGGCATGAATGTGGGGGGCATCCCCTGGGCCCAGGCGCCGCACGGCTTCTGGGCGGGGCTGGGCCTTTGCCTCACCCTGGTTCTGGGCGGCTGGGCCCTGTTGCGGCGCTTCCGCATCCTGCCTTGAACGTACGTTTCAGACCGTAGCTTTCCCCACGGGCCGGGTTATGATCCCGGCCGGGCAGGGATTGGTATGGGCTTTCGTTTATCGCCGGAAATGATGCGCGGCATCGTCTGGGGCCTGTGGGGCACCGCGGCGGTGCTGGTCGTCGCCATCGCCTACAAGCTGCTGTTCTCCGCGCCGCAGGAGCCGGGGCAGGAAGCATTCCCTGTCCTGCAAGGCAGCGATGTGGTGAAGGCGCCCGCCGGCCATGCCTATCGCTATGTGGTGGCGCCGAACATCACCTGGGCGGCGGCAAAGGCCGCGGCAGAGAAATACAGCTTCGAAGGCCGCAAGGGCTACCTGGCCACCATCGGCGACAGGGCCGAGTTCGATTTCATCATGACCCGCGTGTTTCCCCAGGGCGACGACACCGACACCACGTTCCTGGGCGGACGCCAGACCGCGCCCGGCGAGTGGCGCTGGGTGACGGGGCCGGACGGCGCCGCCGATGGCGGCAAGGGCACCCTGTTCTGGACGGGTTATGAAGGCGGCCATGCCGAGGGCGGCCATTTCGCCGAATGGATGTTCAGCGCCTTCCAGCATGGCGGCATGTGGGACGTGAAACAGGTCTGCTGCGTGACGATCTTTTCCTATCGCCGGCGGCTGTTCAGCACCTCACTCGGCAATGGCGAGCCGCAGGAAGGTGTGGCGGGATATCTGGTGGAATTCGGCGGTTAGGGAACTTTAGGCCGCCGACAACATTACCTCTGCCATAGAGAGGTAACTCCCATGTCCTTATTGCTCATTATCCTGCTTGTTCTGCTGCTGGCCGGCGGCGGCTTTGGTTTCAGCCGTTATGGCGCGATGGGCGGCGGTATCTCCGTCGGCACCATCCTGATCATCATCCTGGTCCTGTACCTGCTCGGCGCCCTGCACTAGGCGTCTGCCGCTCAGGCAACAAAAAAGCGGCCCGGGAAACCGGGCCGCTTTTCTTTGTAGGCGGATAGTGGCTTAGCGGCAGCCGCGATAGTTGGCACGCTTGCAGGCCACGGCCAGCTGGCGGGCCTGGTTCTGCGCGGCCGGAGTCATACGGCGCCACAGCGAGTCACGATGGGCGGCGGCATTGGGCATGTTGCCCATGTCGGCGGCCAGCGCGTACCACATGTAAGCGTGGAAGGGTTCGGCCTTGATGCCCTGGCCCATTTCGTACATCAGGCCCAGGTTATACATGCCGGCGGAATTGCCCTGCGCGGCGCTGGCGGAAAACCACTGAGCGGCCTTGCCATAGTCGCGCGGAACGCCCTTGCCGTCACGGTACAGGCCACCGAGATTGTTCTGGCCCAGCGACGAGCCGGCCGCGGCGGACAGCGACAGGTAGCGCACGGCTTCCGACGTGTTCTGCGGAACGCCTTTGCCATCCAGATACATGATGCCCAGATTGTTCTGGGCCACCGGATTGCCCTGGACCGCCATCGGGCGCCAGGAGGCGAGGGCGCGGTTGTAATCCGCGCGCTGGAAATAACGGGCGCCGTCCTGAAGAGGGTCGGCGTTGGCGGCCAGGCTGCCAAAGGCCAGCGCGGCGGCAATGAGGATCAACTTACGCATGTCGGCAGTCTCCAACCGGGTTCACTGTGGAGAATTAACACGCAAAAAGTGAACATCCGCTTACCAACGCAGGAACCTTGGCCCCAGGAAACCCCCGATTGCCGCGGTTAACGCGACGCCAAGGCTGTACCAGATTGCAATAAAAGGGGCCGCTTCCTCGGGGCAATGGAAGGAATAGACAAAGGCGCCGGCCGCGCCCGCGAACAGTCCGGCGCCGGTCCCGGCCAGTCCCAGCCGGGTGGGCGCCAGCCGCTTCAGGGCCCAGAAGGTCGCCGCCAGGGTGGGCAGGGCGGTCATGGTGACCAGCAAGGCGCAGAGGCGGGAGGTATGGCCCATCAGCAGCTGGCGTGGGTCGGCATCGGCCGCATTCATCTGGATGACCGAGAGAAGCGCGATGGCCAGCACCGGCAAGGCCAGCAGCAGTGCGGGCCGCACCATGTCCGCGCCGGGGCGGCCCGCCCGCTCCACCAGCCAGAAGCCGAAGGCGGTGAGCGCAAAGGTGTAGGCCAGCTTGGTCCACATGCCGAAGCTGGTCATCGCGGCGGCCAGGTCGTGGCGCGGATGCAGCACCATCACCATCACGGCGATGGAGCCGATCACGCCCAGCGCGACGGTCGACAGCAGGACGCGCATCACCGCGCCGTTGCGGATGGGCGGCAGGTCATTGGACAGATGCGCGATCAGGTCATCGGTCTGCATCACGCTTCTCCAAATCTTGGCCCAAATCTTCGCCCAACGACTTGATGGCCCGGTGCACCGTGACTTTCACCGCCGATTCCGAAAGCCCCGTGCGCGCCGCCACATCCGCCACGCTGACGCCGTCCAGCTTGATGTCCTTCACCAGTTGCCGCTTGGCGGGCGGCAGCTTGTCCAGCAATTTTGTGACGTCCCGTTTGGCGATGGCGTCGGTGGCATCGTCATGGCCGAACAGGTCGGCGGCTTCGTCCAGTGGGACGGTGGCGCGGCGCTTGTGGCGGCGATATTCGTCGATCAGCTTGTAGCGCGCGATGCCATAGACCCAGGCCGTGAAGGGCAGGGCCGGGTCATAGGTGGCGCGCCTTGTGTGAATCGCGATCAATGTTTCCTGCACGGCATCCTCGGCCGCGGCCGCATCCAGGCGGCGCGCGTAATAGCTTCGCAAATGCCGGGTCAGCCCCCCAAGCAGCATCCGGTAGGCGCCGGCATCGCCCATCAGGGCGGCCAGCATCCAGTCCCGGTATTGCGCCTCCTGGGCGATCAAACACGGCTCCTTATCAAGGCTTCGTGGGCGGCGGGAAAAAGTTACACCCAAAGCGGACGGGCCTGTAACCCCCGTCCCCAGGGGGGCGAACTGGCCGTACCAATCCCAAGGGAGAATTTCCATGAAAATCATTCTGATGGCCGCGGCGCTGCTCGCGCTGGCCCCGGCCTATGGCGCCGAGGACTCCATGAAGATGGAGGCCAAGCCCGCCGGCAGCATGGCTATGTCCGCCAAGATGGACGGCATGGCGATGAAGCCGGCCAAGAAGCCCAGCAAGATGATGGCCGCCAGGCCGATGGCCGACGACAAGATGAAGGGCGACGCGATGAAAATGGACGGCATGAAGCACTGAGGACCGGCGGCGCCGTCCTCAGGGGCGGCGTCAGCCCTTCTGGGCTTCCTTCAGGATATCGGCGATCATGTCCTTGCCGTCGGGACTGTGAATCCAGTTCTCGGCAGCGGCCATGGTGGGGAACTGCAGCGGCACGCGCTGCGGCTTGTTGCGCTCGGGCACCGGCACCAGCACCTCGAAGGTGCCGGCAAAGCGCACGTCCCTTGTCTCAGCAGCGAAGGGCGGCTGAAGCTGGTTCTTGCGCTTGTCTTTCATGCTTCCCATGGCCGTCTCCCGTTAGACGCGGCTTATAGCCGTCTTACTCATCCCGGTCAGCACGTTTTTTACGGCCGATTCCCAGCTTTTCCCGCCACAGCTTGGCGGGGATTTCCTCGATCTGGCCTTCGGGCAGCTGGCCCAGCTGGAACGGGCCATAGGCGGTGCGGATCAGGCGGGAGACTTTCAGGCCCAGCCGTTCCATCACCCGCTTAATCTCGCGGTTCTTGCCTTCCTTCAGGCTGACGGTGGCCCAGTTGTTCAGGCCCTTGGAACGCTCCAGGTCGGCGACGATGGGGCCGTACTTGACGCCGTCGATGGTCATGCCGCTGGCCAGCTTGTCGAGATCGGCCTGAGACACCTTGCCGAACATGCGCACCCGGTAGATGCGCGTCCAGCCGGATGCGGGCAGTTCCATGCGCCGCGCGATCTCGCCGTCATTGGTGAGAAGCAGCAGGCCTTCGGTGTTGAAGTCCAGCCGTCCCACCGACACCACCCGGCCCAGATGCTTGGGCAGGTTGGCGAACACGGTGGGGCGGCCCTTTTCGTCCTTGTGGGTGGTGACCAGGCCGTTGGGCTTGTGATAGCGCCAAAGCCGCGCGCCTTCCGGCTCGGCCAGCGGTTTCTCGTCCACCTGCACGACATTGTTGGCGGTGACGTTGACCGCGGGCGATTTCACCACTACGCCATCCAGCTTGACCCGGCCTTCCAGGATCAGCTTTTCGGCGTCCCGGCGCGAACAGATCCCGGCCCGGGCGATGACTTTGGCAATACGGTCGCCGGCTGGTGTTGAGGGGGGCGGCAATGCTAACTCCGGACTATGGATGATGGGCAAGCCATAGCATTGGCGCTGGAAGAAGCGAAATCGGCCGCTTTGCGGGGCGAAGTGCCGGTGGGCGCGGTGCTGCTGGGCCCCGATGGCGCGCTGCTGGCGCGTGATGGCAACCGCATCCTGGAGCTTAAAGACCCCACCGCCCATGCCGAGATGCTGGTGATGCGCGCGGGCGCCAAGGCGCTGGGCAACGAGCGGCTGATCGGCTCCACGCTGTATGTCAGCCTGGAGCCTTGCGCGATGTGCGCGGGGGCCATGGCGATGGCGCGCATCGGCCGGCTGGTGTTCGCGGCCTGCGATCCCAAGGGCGGGGCGGTGCTGCATGGGCCGCGCTTCTTCGAGCAACCCACTTGCCATCATCGTCCCGTGGTGATGCAGACAGAGCCGCATGCGCTGGAAGCCGGCGAGATATTGAAAGCGTTCTTCCGGGCGCGGCGCTCTTAGCTGCCCTCATGCTTCGACAAGCTCAGCATGAGGACTTCAATTCTCCTCACCGTGAGCTTGTCGAAGGGTGCGCGATCTTCAGAACCAGGCCGGCGAATAACCGGGAAAGCCCAGCTGCAATACTTCGCGGGCCGCGATCAATCCGATGCCGGCGCCAATCAACACGTCGCTGAGGAAATGCGCCGTCAGCAGCGCGCGCGTCACGGCGAGCAATGCGGCGACGGCGAACCAGATCGGCCAGGCCATCGGCCAGACGCAGGTGAAGATCACCGCCACGCAGCAGATGGTCAGCGCATGGCCGGAGGGGAAGCTGTTGTAATCGGGATTGAAGGCCAGCGGCATGAAGCCGTACAGCCCCATCTCCATGTCATCGCGCGGGCGGCGGCGGCCCAGCACCAGCTTGATGACATGCAGCACCGCGCTGCCCAGGGTCAGGCTGGCGATGAAGGCCAGCGAATAATTGATCAGCAGGGTGACTTCATCGGCCAGCACATTGAAGTGGCGCATGCCCGCCGCCACGATCAGCGCCAGGATGGCGGCCGCCAGCCAATGGCCGGCCTTGGCGTAATGGGTGATGCCGTCCAGCGCCTTGTGGGCGCGGCCGCTGACATGGTCATAGATGAAATGCGCCAGGGCGCGGTCGATCAACAGCGCCGCGCACCCGACCAGGATGGATAGTAAGCCCGCCCACAAAAGCATGACAGTTGGGTGCCTTTTCGAAGACGGTCTGTCAACGCCCCGTGCGCGAACGCGCACAAATCAACGGCTTAGTGCACGTCAGCCCCCGCGCTAAAGCGCGGTTCAGCGCTTTAGCGCCCTCCAACCAATATCAGAGCGGCAGAAAGCGCCGTCCCAATGTATCCGCTTGACCGCATCATAGGCGCGGGCCTGCGCCTGGGCCACGTCCTTGCCCAGGGCCGTGACATTTAACACCCGGCCACCCACCGCCACGATATCGCTGCCGCGCTTTTCGGTACCCGCATGGAAGATGGTGATGCCGGGCAGCCCCGCAGCTTCGTCCAGCCCTGTAATGACATGTCCTTTTTCGTACGAACCGGGATAGCCGCTGGAGGCCATCACCACGGTCAGCGCCACCTCGTCGCGCCATTCCAGGGGCGTGAGCTTGCCATCCCGCGCCGCCACCAGCGCGGTCAGAAGGTCGCTTTTTAGGCGCGGCATCAGCACCTGGCATTCCGGATCGCCGAAGCGGGCATTGTATTCCACCAGCTTGGGACCGCTCTTGGTAATCATCAGGCCCAGATACAGCACGCCCAGATAGGGCATGCCCCTGGCCTTCATGGCGGCGACGGTGGGCTTGATGAACTGATCCATCGCCACCTGTTCCAACGCTTGTGTCAGCACCGGCGCCGGTGAATAGGCGCCCATGCCGCCGGTGTTGGGACCGGTATCGCCATCACCGACGCGCTTGTGATCCTGCGCGCCGGCCAGCGGGATGACATTGGTGCCATCGGACAGCGCGAAGAAGCTGGCTTCTTCGCCGTCCATGAATTCCTCGATCACGATGGCGTGACCGCTTTGGCCGAAGCCGCCTTCGAACATGAAGTCGATCGCCTTGTGGCTTTCGCTTTTGTCGTTCGCGATGATCACGCCCTTGCCGGCGGCCAAGCCATCGGCCTTGATCACCACCGGATAACCCAGGCTGTCTGCGAACGTCTTGGCGGCATCCGGCGCGGTGAAGCGCTGATAGGCGGCGGTGGGAATGCCCACACGATCGCAAAGTTCTTTGACAAAGCCCTTGGAGCCTTCCAGCACCGCGGCAGCTTTCGACGGCCCCAGGCTGCGGATGCCCGCCGCTTCCAGCACATCCCACAACCCGCCCACCAATTGGGCGTCGGCGGCGATGACGGCAAAATCGATTCGGGTCTCGGCGGCGAATTTGGCCAGGGCGGCAAAATCGGTGGCGGGGATAGGCACGCACTCGGCAACCGCGGCGATCCCGGCATTGCCGGGCGCGCAATAAAGCTTTGTCAGCAGGGGGCTTTTCGAAAGCGCCCAGGCCAGCGCATGTTCGCGCCCCCCCGAACCCACCAACAAGACCTTCACCGCAAACCTCGCCTTTGCCCGCCGCCACCCTGTATCATGGGACCATGCCCGAAACACCAGTTTCCAACCTGCCCGAATTTACAGTCACAACATTGTCCGCCGCCCTCAAGCGCGCGGTGGAGGACCAGTTCGCCTTTGTCCGGGTGCGGGGCGAGATTTCGGGGCTGAAATTCCATTCCTCCGGCCATGTCTATTTCGACCTGAAGGACGACAAGGCGGTGTTGAATGCGGTGATCTGGCGCGGCAACACCGCCCGGCTGAAGATCCGCCCCGAAGCGGGGATGGAAGTGATCTGCACCGGCAAGCTGTCCACCTATGCCGGCTCGTCGCGCTACCAGATCATTGTCGAGCAGGTGGAGCTGGCCGGCCTGGGCGCGCTGATGGCGATGCTGGAGGAGCGGCGCAAGAAACTGGCCGCCGAGGGCCTGTTCGATGCCTCCCGCAAGAAAAAGCTGCCATTCCTGCCGGACGTGATCGGTGTGATCACATCGCCCACCGGCGCGGTGATCCGCGACATCATGCACCGGCTGGAAGCGCGCTTTCCCCGCCGGGTGCTGCTGTGGCCGGTGGCGGTGCAGGGCGAAAAGGCGGCTGCCGAAGTCGCGGCCGCCATCACCGGCTTCAATGCCTTTGGCGCGCATCTGCCCAAGCCCGATCTGATTATCGTGGCGCGTGGCGGCGGCTCGGTGGAAGACCTGATGGCCTTCAATGACGAGGCGGTGGTGCGCGCCGCGGCGGCAAGCACAATTCCGCTCATCTCGGCGGTGGGGCATGAGACCGACACGACCTTGATCGATTTTGCCGCCGACATTCGTGCGCCCACGCCGACCGCCGCCGCCGAGCTGGCGGTGCCGGTGCGCACCGAGCTTCTGACGCAGACCATGGATTTCGAGCGCCGCATGCTGACCTGTTTCAGCAAGGGGCTGAAGGACCGCCAGCGGCACCTGGCGCAACTGGCACGGGTGCTGCCCAAGGCCGAAAGCCTGTTCGCCGGGCCGCGCCAGCGCCTGGACCAGGCCAGCGAACGGCTGGGGCAATCCCTGCGCAAGAATTTGCAGGTCCATCGCGTGCAGTTCTCCCGGGCTGAAGCGCAACTGCGCACCCGCATGTTGAAGGATCGCATGACGGTGTGCGGCGATCGCGTGAAGGCGCTGGGCGAGCGCGCCGAACGGGCGCAGCGTGCCCGGCTGGCGCAGGCACGGCGGCAGCTGGACGGGCTGACGCGGGTGCTGGACAGCGTGTCGCACAAATCGGTGCTGGAACGGGGTTTTGCGCTGGTGCGGGGCGAGGATGGCAAGGTGCGCCGCCGGGCCGCCGCCGTGAAGCCGGGCGAGGCACTGACCCTGACTTTTGCCGACGGCGACAAGCCGGCGGTGGCGGAGGGTGGACCCGCCCGGGCCAAGGGGAAAAAGCCGGTCGATCAAGGCTCGCTTTTCTAATGATGAATTGGATACAATAAGCGCATGAACGTCATCGAACGCGACCAGGGTGAGGCCCGCCTTCACTATCTCGACGGCGAATATGAGATCGTCACGCCGGGCGGCTATGTCGCCTGCGCCGTGACGGGCACGCATATCCCGCTGGATGCGCTGCGCTATTGGAGCGTGGACCTGCAGGAAGCCTATGCCAGCCCCGATATCGCCACGGCGCGGGCGCAGGAAAAGGGCCTTGCTCCAAAATGAAGAGGGGCAAATGATGCAGCGCCGGTTTTTTGTCGGCGCCTGTCTTTCATCTGTCGCTTCGCCGCTTTGGGCAGCGGACACAAAGCCCATTCGCTTTTCCATCACCGGCGCCATGAGCCAGGGCAGTCTGGCGCTGGGCAGCGCGCCGCCCGGTTCCGTGGCGGCGCTGGACGGACGGCCCGTGCGCATCACCGCCGACGGGCGCTTTGTGTTCGGCTTTGGCCCCGACCAGACCAAGCCGGTGCTGGTGACGGTGCGTTATCCCGAAGGCGGCGGTGACAGCCGCAGCTTCACGCCGGCGGCACGCACCTACGATATCCAGCACGTCAATGGCTTACCCCAGCACACGGTGACGCCGCCGCCCGAAGTGGCAGAACGCATCGCTCGCGAGGCGGAAACCATCTATCTGGCGCGGCTGACCGACAGTGGCGGCAGCGATTTCCTGTCCGGCTTCGACTGGCCGGCGCCGGGAATAGAAAGCGGCATCTTCGGCAGCCAGCGTATCGACAATGGCACGCCCATGTCGCCGCATTACGGCGTGGACATGGCCGCACCCACCGGCACGCCGGTCCGTGCGCCGGCTGATGGCGTGGTCAGCGTGTGTGACGATTATTACCTGAATGGCGGCTTCACCCTGATCGATCACGGCCAGGGCGTGTCGACCTCCTACCTGCATCAAAGCAAGCGGCTGGTGAAGGTGGGTGATGCGGTCAGGCGCGGCCAGCGCATCGGCCTGATCGGCGCAACCGGCCGCGCCACCGGCCCGCACCTGCACTGGGCGATGAACTGGTTCCAGGTGCGGCTGGATCCGTCGCTGTCGACGCGAAAGCCGAAACCGGACCCGCTGTGAGCGGCCCTCATGCTTCGACAGGCTCAGCATGAGGAATTCTCACACCTCACCCTGAGCCTGTCGAAGGGTGAGGCGGCTCAGCCCGGCTTGCCGACGTAGCACTTGCCGTCCGTGTTCTCGAACACGGTATGGCGGTTGGCGGCAAAGAATTCGTCGAACGCCTGGCGCACTTCCGGCCACTTGCCCTGGCCGATGATGGGCTTGCTGAAGTAATCGTCGCCCACCAGCACGCCGCCGTCTTTCAACTGCGGCCACCAGGCCTTCAGGTCGGCCATCACCGAGTGATAATCGTGACCGGCATCGATGTGCAGCACATCGGGGCGGATGCCTTTCTCCTTGAGAAACTGGAAGGCGTTGATGGAATCCAGCGGCAGCGGCACCACGAAATCCTGCAGGCCTTCATTGACGATGTTGGCGGCGAACTTGTGATAGAGGCGGGGATAGCCGAACTCGAAATCCAGGTCGGGAATGAACTTCTCCCACAGATAATGCTCGGACGAGCCCAGCCAGGTGTCGATGGCGATCACCACTGCGTCCAGCTTCAGCCTCTGGATTTCTTTTGCCAAGGTGACGACCGAAGCGCCTTTCCACACGCCGACTTCCACCACGATGCCAGGTTTGGCTTCATTGATGGCGCGCGCCAGATAGGGGTGCTGGGAATGCCAGCCTTGCAGGTCGGTGGGCCGTCCGGCGGGAAAATCCTTCAGCGGATCGCGGCCGAAGAACAGCTGGTCCAGCAGGCGTTGGCGGGTGCTCATGACTTTGTCTCTGCTCGAGCCTGCAACAGGGCGATATCGCGCGGTGTCGTCCAGCGATTGTGAATCCACAGCCACTGGCCGGGATTGGCGCGCACCATCTCTTCGATGCGGGCCTGGATGGCGGCGGTCAGGCGCACAATATCCTGGGCTTCGTCACCGCTGGCGTTGAATTCCAGTTCCGGTTGCACCGTGACGTGAAAGCGCGGGCCCCCGACGCGGCGGTTGGCGGCCATGATGATGTGGGCGCCCATCTTGAGCGCCAGCGCGGCGGGCGCGGGCGTGGTCAGGGCGTCGCGGCCGAAGAAGGGCACGGCGATGCCTTCGCGCAGCTTCTGGTCCACCAGCATGCACAGCATCTTGCCTGCCTTGAGCTGCGCCACCATCGGGCGCGCCGCGTTGTGCTTGGCGATCATGGTGTCGGGCCCGTTGATGCGGCGCTGGCGCGCGACCCAGGCGGCGACGTACGGATTGTTGGGCGGGCGCACCACGGCGGCCCCGTCGAAGCCCAGTTGCCCGGCCAGGATAGGCAGCATTTCCCAGTTGCCCAGATGCGCCGACAGGAAGATCACCGGCTTCTGCTTCAGATCCTCCAGGCTCATGCCGGGCGGAAGGCTGTAGGTGATGCGCGGGTCATCGCCCTTGGGCGAGAAGCGCGCCAGGTGCGGATATTCGCCCACCACCCGGCCCAGATTGTCCCACATGCTGCGGCGGATGCGGTTGCGTTCGTCGGCGGTCATTTCCGGAAAGGCGGCCGCCAGGTTGGCGCGCGCCACCCGGTCGGGCGGCAGCAACGAAAAAATGTTACGCCCGATCCAGCCACCCAGCCCCGAAGCGGTCTCCGGTCCCAGCATACGGAACATGCCCATGAAGGCAAAAAACAGGGCCGCCTCCGCGCCATAGCGCAGCTTCTGACCCCAGGGCAGGGTGGCGGGCAGATCGGGTTGCGTCATGTGTTGGGGCTAGGCCCTGGGGGCGATGCTGTCAAGCAACCGCTCTATTGCATGTGCGTCATCAAAGGCCGCGGCGATTTTCAGCATGCGGATGCCTTCGCGCTGGGCGGTGGACAGGCGCACGAAATCCTTTTCGGTGGTGACCAGCATCGCCTCGCCCGCCACGGCGCGCAGCTGGATGATTTCATCCTCGGTGTAGGGGTGATGGTCGGGAAAGAAACAGCTTCCTGTGACAGCCGCGCCGCTGTCTTCCAGCGAAGCAAAGAATTTTTCAGGCCGCCCGATGCCGGCGAAGGCGAACACGGTCTTGCCCGCAAACGCATCACCCTCGGCCTTGAGATGGGCGCGCAGCACGGGGCCACTGTAGTCGCCAAGTTCAGGCGCGCCATCACCAACAAGAATTACCGCATCGGCGCGGGCCAGGCCTTGCGCCACCGGCTCGCGCAAGGGGCCGGCTGGAATCTGATAGCCATTGCCGAAACCACTCTCGGCATCCACCACCACCAGCGACAGCTTCTTGGCAATCGAAAAGTTCTGGTGGCCGTCGTCCATCACGATGACGGTGGCGCCTTTTTCCATGGCCAGTCGCGCGCCGGCGGCGCGGTCGCGCGCCACGATGGTGGGTGCGGTGCGCGCCAGCAACAGGGCTTCGTCGCCCATCACCGCGGCGCTATGGCCGCGCGACGCCAGGGCCGGGCCGCGTTCGCTGCCGCCATATCCGCGTGTGAGGAAATAAGGCTTGTGACCCTTGGCGCGCAGCATCTCGGCAATCGTGATGGCGATGGGCGTTTTGCCGCTACCGCCGGCGGTGAGATTGCCGACACAGACAACGGGCAAGCCCGGATCGAAAGGCTTGGCGGTGCGCGCCTTGAAGGCGACGCTGGCGCCATACAGCCAGCCCAGTGGCGCCAGCAGCGCCGCCGTCATGCCCCGTCTCTGCCAGAAGTCAGGCGCGCGCATCGAAGCTCAAAGCCAGCGCTGCCGCGGTACGCGCCACCGCACCGGACTGGGTAGCCGCGCCGCGCGCCGCCGCATCTCCGGCCGCCATCGCCATGGCGGAATTTCCCAGGAGCCGTCCCGCTTCGCGTGCAATGTCGGCGCTGCTGGTGACAAGGCCGAACTGCTGGGCCTCCAGCACTGCTTCATAGGCGCGCGGCGCGCTGGCGGTGTTGGGACCGGCCAGCACCGCGCAATGCAGCGCTGCCGGCTCCAGCACATTGTGCCCGCCAAGCGGCACCAGGGTGCCGCCCAGGAAACAGAAGCGGGTGAGGCGGTAGAACAATCCCAGCTCGCCCATCGTGTCGGCGATATAGACGGCGGTCTGGGGAGAAATCTTGTCGCCGCTGGAACGGCGTCTGGTGGCGCGGCTGCCGCACAGCATCTCGATATCGGCCGCGCGCGCGGTGTGGCGCGGCACCAGAATGGTCAACAGGTCGGGGAAGCGCTCGCGCAGCAAGTCATGGGCGGGAAGAACTGTTTCATCTTCGCCCGGATGGGTCTGGGCCGCCAGCAGCACGGGACGGTTGCCGATCTGCCGGCGCAGTTCGGTCAACGCTTCTTCATCGCAAGGCAGCGGCGGGGCATCGGCCTTCAGGCTGCCCACCACCTGGACGTTGCGCGCGCCCAGGGCGCGGAACCGTTCCGCGCCATCCTCATCCTGGGCCAGCACCATGTCGAAGGCGGACAATAACCGTGCCATGCTGCGCTTGGCCCAGCCCCAGCGCTCGGCCGATCGCGCCGAGATGCGGGCATTGACTAGCGCCAGCTTCACCCCGCGCGACGCCGCGCCCAGGATCAGGTTGGGCCACAGGTCGGATTCCACGAACAGTCCGGCATCCGGCTTCCAATGGTCGAGAAAGCGGTTCACCGCCCCGGGCATGTCCAGCGGCACGAACTGGTGCAACGCGCCGGGCGGCAAGCGTTGGCCCATCATGGCGGCGCTGGTGACGGTGCCGCTGGTGACCAGCACGCTGGCATGTTCCTGCAGCTTTTCGATCAGGGGCAGCGCCGACAGGCTCTCGCCCACGCTGGCGCCATGGATCCAGACCAGCCGGCCTTCGGGGCGCGCCAGTCCCGCCATGCCCAGCCGCTCGTTCAACCGTGTCCAGTCTTCCTTGGCGCGGGTGGCGCGCCGGCGCAGCAACAGCCGCGCGAACGGCGAGGCCATGCCGGTTAGGGCGCGCCAGGCGCGCAGGCCAAAGGGAAGACTCATCGAACGTCTTCCAGATTGTGGCGATACAGGTTGGCATACAGCCCGTCGGCCGCCAGCAGCTCGGCATGGGTGCCGGCCTGGGCGACGCGGCCCTTGTCCACCACATAGATGCGGTCGGCATCCACCACGGTGGACAGACGATGGGCGATGACGATGGTGGTGCGCCCCTTCATCAGGCGGGCCAGCGCTTCCTGCACCTGGCGTTCGGATTCGGCGTCCAGCGCACTGGTGGCTTCGTCCAGCAGAAGGATCGGGGCGTTGCGCAGCATGGCGCGGGCGATGGCGATGCGCTGACGCTGGCCGCCCGACAATTTCAATCCGCCTTCGCCCACCTTGGTGTCATAGCCTTCGGGCATGGCTTCGATGAAGTCGTGCGCCGCGGCGTTGCGCGCCGCCGCCTTGATTTCGCCCAGCGAGGCGCCGGGTTTGCCCAGCGCGATATTGTCGGCGATGCTTTCGTCGAACAGCACCGCTTCCTGGGTGACGACGCCGATGGCCGAGCGCAGGCTTTCCAGGGTCACGCCATGAATGTCCTGGCCGTCGATGGCGATGGTCCCGCAGTTCACATCATAAAAGCGCAGCAGCAGGTTGAAGATGGTGCTCTTGCCGGCGCCGGACGGGCCGACCAGCGCGATCTTGGCGCCGGCGGCAACGTCCATCGTGACGTCCGACAAGGTGGGGGCGGCGTCGGCCTGATAATGGAAGCCGACACCCTGAAAGGTGACCGCGCCGCCCTTTGGGATCAGCGGGACGGCACCGTGGCGATTGACGATGCTGGGCCGGGAATCGATCGCGGCGAAGATACGGTCGGCGGCAGCGATGCCGGAAGACGCTGTCGGCCAGAGCTGTGACAGGTTGCGCAAGGGCTGCTGTGCCAGCAGCAGCGCGGTGAGGAATCCGGCAAAGGCGTTCAGGGTGATCTGGCCATGCAGGCTCTGCCAGCCGGCCACGAACAGCACCAGTCCGACGACCATGCCCAAAAAGAGATCGGTGACAGGGGCCGCCGCGGCGCGCAGCCGCACAGCCTTGAGCAAGGTGTCCAGCCGCGATTTCAACCGCGCGTTTACCCGCTCTACGCTGTGCGCTTCCAGGCCGTACGCCTTGATGACGCGGCGCCCGTCCATCGCCTCGGACAGCACCACCGAAAGATCGCCGGTCTCGCGCATGCCGCGCGTTGCGGCGCGGCGCATCGAGCCGCCCAACCGCTCCATCGCCCAGGCGACGCCC